>JAILZB010000329.1 GCA_023512725.1 Chloroflexota bacterium
GTCTTTGCAGGGTTCTCGGCGCCGGGCTACACCCAGGTGCCCGACGAGTTTTTCGACGTCTGCTTGGCGCACCTCTCCGGCGCCGAAACGAAGGTGATGTGCTACCTATTCCGGCGCACCTTCGGCTGGAAGAAGGAGCGTGATGCCATCTCGCTCTCCCAGATCACGGACGGCATCGTCCGCCGGGATGGGACGCGGCTCGATTCCGGGGCAGGGGTCAGTCGAGAGACGGCGGCGAGTGCCCTGCGCTCGCTCGAACGCAAGGGGCTGATCATCCGCGAACCGCAGGTGCGCCCGGATGGGGGTACGGGGGTCACCGTCTACCGGATCCGCTTCCGCCGGGAGTCGGCAGATCCGACCCCCCGGGTCGGCAGATCCGACTCCCCCCGGTCGGGAGAGCCGACCCTCCCAGTCGGCCCGGGCGACTCCGTCCTGGTCAAGCAGGCCGACCCACAAGAGCCATCTCCCACAACAGATCTCCAGCAGCAGCCAGTTAACACGAGAGGGATCGACTGGGAGACCGTCCGGACCCTCCTCCGCTCCCGCTTCAATCGAGCCAACTGGGAGACCTATATCCAGCCCCTCACCTTCGAAGCGCTCCGGGGGGATACAGCGATCCTCCGCGCGCCTTCTCCCTTCGTTGCTGAGTGGGTCCGGACCCGTTTCAGCTCGGTGCTGGAAACCGCCCTCGCCGCTGCTGCCGGACGCTCCGTCACAGTTGAGGTCGTAGCCGCCTGAGCAGCGAGGATATTCAGGCTAGCCATTCTGGAACTATCCGCTGGCGGGGAGAAGACCGAAGGATCAGAACGATGGTGTCACTCGTGCTGGTCCATTCTCAGCCCGTCAAGGTTTCCCGCTTGCCGCGCCCCTGGTTCGGGCCGCCTGTGCGGCTCCTGCCAGCGCGGCCACCGGCAGAAACCGAGCGCGTCCGCCCCTTTCGCCGGCGCCCAGGGAACGAGGGATAACCCCTAAGGCGGCAGGCTAGCAGGATCTGCTATAACTACCACCCTGGTGGGGGTGCCGGCGCTGCTCCCGCGGCCGGCGCTTGATTTGGCCTGGGAGGCTCCTCGGTGCGACCGGTTGGATTGCTGCTTGGCATGGCGTTACTCCTGGCGATCGCTCTTCCCCCTCTGACGAGCGCGCAAGGGCCGAACGACTTTCCCATCGCCAACGGCTGGTTCTACAGCCAGACCAACGGTCAAGGTGGTGGTGGCCAGCTCGGGTACTCGGTGACCGATGCCGATGGCGTCCCCTTCTGGACCTGGTTCCGGCGCTACGGCGGGGTCTCCCAGGTCGGCTATCCCGTCTCGCACCGCTTTGTCTGGAACGGGTTCATCGTCCAGGCGTTCCAGAAGGTGGTCTTCCAGTGGCGGCCCGACCAGGGGGGCACGGTCGCCTTCGTGAATGTGCTGGATGAACTCTCGGCTGCCGGGCGTGATGACTGGTTGCTCCAGAACAAGCAGGTGCCTCCACCCTTCGATTGGTCTGGCGATTCCGGGTTGCCCTTCTCGGCGGTCGTGGCGCGCCACCAGGCGCTACTGGGCCAGAACCCCGCCATTCGGCAGGTGTACTTCAGCCAGCCCGATCCGATCACGTCGTTTGGCCTGCCGATGAGCACGCGAGACTTTGGCTCGGTGTTCGTTGTTCGGGCTCAGCGGGTGGTCTTCCAGCAGTGGCGGGTCGCCGTGCCCTGGGCGGCGGCTGGCCAGGTCGTGATCGCTAACGGTGGGGACCTGGGCAAGGAAGCGGGGCTCTACCCGGCCTTTGCCATCCAGCCCGCCGGGCCAGGCGTCCAGCCCCCCTACCTGGGGGCGACGGCCACCCCGGTGCCGCCGAGCGTGTGCAACGGTGACGAGCAGCTGAGCGTTGTTCCTAGCCAGCCTGTCGTTGGCCAGCCGCTGCGGGTCGAGGTGACCTCTGCACGCGCTTCGACCAATGTTGGCCTGAACGGGCCCTTCTCGCCCCAGTTCGCAGGGGTCCGCGGCGGTGGGCGTGGCACCATCTGGAGCTGGACGCTCACGCCCACCAACGCTGGTACGTTCAACTTCGTCTTTACGATCGGGGGGATCGGCTGCGCCAGCGGCACGATGACCGTCACCGAAACCTCCTGGCAGACGAGCGCTCCGCGTGATCCGCTTCCTCCCTCGGCGGGCCAGGCCCAGCTGGGGATCCGCAACAAGTTCGGCCAGGGCGGCAACCAGACGCGCCTGATCGCCCGCACTATCGCCCCGAACGGGATTGGCTATGACACCGACGTCGTTGCCGTCGCTGACCAGTGGGCCTACGTGAACTACCCCTCCAGCTTCCGCGGTGCTCCTGCGCTCCAGCCGGGCAGCTACACCGTCCAGTGGCAGATTCCGGGGGGGAACCAGGTGGCGAGCGACGCGTTCACCGTCTCCGGGCAGCCCAGCGTCTGCAACGGCGATGAGCAGATCTCCTTCTCGCCCCAGAATGCTCCGCCCGGAACGCCGGTGACCGTCCAGGTAACCTCCGCCCGCGCCTCGACCAATGTTGGCCTGGCCGGTCCCTTCACGCCACAGTTCCTGGGGACGAGCAGCGGCGGCCTGGGAACGATCTGGAGCTGGCGGGTCGTTGCCACGAGCAGCGGCACCTTCTACTACCGCTTCTCGATCAACGGCTTCGACTGCCGCACGGGCGAGCTCGTGGTCAGCGGGGCAGCTCCCCCCACCCCAACGCCCATCCCCCCGACGCCAACCTAGCCACCGCCAGCAACGCCGACGCCGGCGCTGCCAACGCCGACGCCGGTGCGGACGAATACCCCCGTGCCGACGACCACGCCGGTGCGGACGAATACCCCCGTGCCGACGACCACGCC
>JAILZB010000330.1 GCA_023512725.1 Chloroflexota bacterium
CGCTGCTCCTCCATGGCGGCGCGGAAGCCTTCGTGGTCGATCGCCATCCCGTATTCGCGGGCCATCTCCTCCTGCTCGTCGAGCGCCAGCCCGTAGGTGTCGTAGAGCTTGAACGCCACCGCCCCGGAGAGGACGCCTCCGGTGGCCGCGCGCGCCTCGTCGTGAAACACGCGCTCGGCGATTTGAAACGTCGTCGCGTAGCGGTGCTCCTCGTCCTTGACGATGCGCGCCACGCGCTTGACGCTTTCCATCAGCTCCGGGTAGGCGGGCCGCATCAGTTCGGCGACATAGCCGGTGAGCTGGTAAAGGAACGGGTCGCCCGTCGAGATGCGGCGCGCGTGGCGCATGGCCCGCCGCATGATCTTGCGCAGCACGTAGCCGCGGCCTTCATTGGAGGGCACGACGCCGTCGTGGATCAGAAACGCAGTCGCGCGTGCATGGTCGGCGGCGATGCGCAGCGCCACGTCGGTCTTGGCGTCGACGCCGGGACTGGCGCCGAGCAGCTCGGCCGCCCGCTCGACCAGCGGGGCCAGCAGGTCGCACTCGTAGTTGGAAATCTTTCCCTGAAGAACCGCCGCGATCCGTTCCAGCCCCATCCCGGTGTCGATCGACGGCCGGGGCAGCGGCGTCAGGCGCCCCTCGGGGTCGCGGTCGTACTGCATGAAGACCAGGTTCCAGATCTCGACGTAGCGGCCCCCGCAATCGCTCGGGAAACGTTCGTGTTCGTGGCCGGGTTCGGCCGCCTACGGCCCCAGATCGTAGTGAATTTCCGAGCACGGGCCGCAGGGCCCGGTCTCGCCCATCTGCCAGAAGTTGTCCTTCTCATCGAGGCGGAAGATGCGCTCGGCGGGGACCCCGGCCACCTTCCGCCACAGCTCGAAGGCTTCGTCGTCGTCCCGGAAGATGGTGATCCAGAGCCGGTCCTTGGGCAAGGCAAACTCTTTGGTGACCAGCTCCCAAGCGAAGTCGATCGCTTCGGCCTTGAAGTAATCGCCGAAGGAGAAGTTCCCCAGCATCTCGAAGAAAGTATGGTGGCGCCGGGTGTAGCCGACGTTCTCGAGATCGTTGTGCTTGCCGCCGGCGCGGACGCACTTCTGGGCCGTCGTGGCGCGACGGTAGGGCCGGGTCTCCAGCCCGAGGAAGACGTCCTTGAACTGGACCATGCCGGCGTTGGTGAAGAGCAGGGTCGGGTCGCCGGCGGGGACCAGCGACGAGCTCGCGACGACCTCGTGCCCCTTGGAGCGGAAGTACTCCAGGAAACGGGTCCGGATGTCGTTGCCGCTGAGAGCTTCCAACTCTGAGACCCTCCTTCATGGCAGAGCGCCGGCCGCGCGCTGGCCACGCGCCCCTCGGCGAGGCACGGGGCCCGGCGAAAGACAAGAGCCCCCCGCTCCGGACCTAGCGGCCGGAGCGAGGGGCGTCTTTCCGACGCGGTACCACCCTCTTCGCCGCACCCTCACGGGAACGGCCTCGGCGGTGCGCCTTTCGGGCGCACCGGTGGGCTCTAACGGGCCCACCGCCCTGACTTGGACCGCGTGACCGCACGACTCGACCAAGAGCCGCCGAGCGGCCGTCTTCCGCGGCTTCGCCGGGAGCTCCGGGGTGGCCTTCACCCGCCCGGGACCCGGGGCTCGCACCGACCGCCCCGTCTCTCCGAGGCCAGGCGGGTTACTTCGTCCCCGTCATGGCTACGTCCGAGATTGTAACCCAGAGACCGGCGAGCCTTCAAGCCCCGGGGCCGGCCGGGCTGTTGTCTCAAGCCCGCCGGGGACCGGGCGCGCCGGGTCCCTCACATCCCTCAATAGGCCGTAGGCCGGTCGGCAGGAGCAGGCGCTTCGTGCACCGAAGTTATTGCCCCTCGCGTGCCAGCGCTCGGTCCACACCGCGGCGAGGCTGCCGCGACGATTGGAGGGCGACCGTAACGACTCCACCCGACCGTCCCTGGAAGCTCCTTTCCCGTTACGTCGGCCCCCTCCGCTCCAGGGTAGCCTTCCTCGGGCTCCTCCTGTCGGCCAATATCGTCTTCCAGCTCGCGGGGCCCCAGCTCCTCCGCCGGTTCATCGACTCCGCCGTCGCCGGGGCCGACTGGTCCGACCTGGTGACGACGTCCGTCCTGTTCATCGTCGTGGCCCTCGCCGGGCAAGCCGCCTCCGCCGGCTCCCGGTACCTCGCCGAATCCGTAGGCTTGGCGGCGACCAACCGGCTCAGGCACGACCTTGCCCTCCACTGCCTGAGGTTGGACCCGACGTTCCACAAGACCCGCACCCCCGGCGAGATGATCGAGCGCATCGACGGGGACACCGGAGCCCTCTCGGCTTTCTTCGCGCAATTCGTCGTGGGTGTCCTCGCCAACGCCGTGCTCCTGGTAGGCATCGTCGTCCTGCTGTACCGGGTCGACGTCCGGGTAGGGCTGGCCATGACCGCCTTCGTCGTGGTCGCCCTGGCGGTCCTCTGGCTCGTGCGTGGGCTGGCCGTCCCGCACTTCGTGGCCGTCCGCCAGGCGAGGGCGGAGTTCTTCGGTTTCCTCGGCGAGACCCTGAGCGGCACCGAAGACATCCGGGCCAACGGGGCGGTGCCCTGGGTGATGAGCCGCTTTCACGCCGCCCTCCGGCGCTGGTTCCCGCTCCAGCGGCGGGCGGAGATGGCAGGGTACGCGGTCTGGATGGCCAGCATCTTCCTTTTCGCTCTCGGCACCGCGGGGTCGCTGGCGCTCTCGGCCTACCTTTACTTCTCCGGGGCCGTGACCATCGGGACGGTCTACCTCATCTACAACTACACCCAGCTCATCCGCAGGCCCCTGGAGCAGATCCGCACCTACCTCCAAGAGCTGCAGA
>JAILZB010000331.1 GCA_023512725.1 Chloroflexota bacterium
CCGGCCCATCTCCCTGCGCATCGGGTAGCGACATATTATCCAGGGAAAGGCGGAAGCCCAACCGGAGAAACCAGGGACCAAGCGAAGCGGGACGCCTGCGCTTTCGGCGTCCCTGGGTGGAGCTGGCAGCACCGCCAGGGGGGAAGGAAACAGGGGCGAGCAGAAGCAACGCGAACACGGAGAGCAGCGAAGGGATGAACCGAAGGTGTGCGGGGAGCGAGGAGCGGCCGGCCCTGCTGGGGGGAAGGCCGGTGCGGCCGGACGGCCCGCCCCTCTGGCCGGGCACCAATGCCGCGGTGGAGGAGGCCCTGCGGCAGGCGGCGACGGCGGGATTGTGGGGACGGTATCACAGCGAGCAGTCCGAGGCCCTCAGCGCGGAGTTGGCCGCGTTTTTCCAGGTGCCGCACGTGCTGCTCTGCGCCAGTGGGACGCTGGCGGTGGAATTGGCCTTGCGGGCCTGCGGCGTCGGCGTGGGGGATGAAGTTCTGCTAGCGGCCTACGACTACGAGGGGAACTTCCTGAGCGTCCACGCCGTGGGGGCGCAGCCGGTGCTGGTCGATGTCACCGCGTCGTCCTGGCAGCTCGATGTGGAGCAGTTGGCGGCAGCGGCCAGCCCCCGGACCAAGGCGGTGATCTGCTCCCACTTGCACGGCGGCATCGTGGACATGCCTGCGGTACTGGAGCTAGCCCGGCAGCGGGGGTGGTCCGTCATCGAGGATGCGGCCCAGGCCATCGGGGGCCAACTCCAGGGTCGGCGGCTGGGAAGCTGGGGGGACATCGGCGTGCTGAGCTTCGGCGGTTCCAAGCTGGTGGCGGCGGGTCGCGGGGGGGCGCTGCTCTGCCACGAGGCCCGGCTAGCCCAGCGCCTGCGTTTGCTCCTGCGCCGCGGACCGCAGGAATGGGCCGCCCTGAGCGAGCTGCAAGCCGCCGTGGTGCGCCCGCAGCTTGAGCAACTGCCCGCCCGGACCGCCCAGCGTGCCGCCCGCGCCGCCCGGCTGGAAGCGGCCCTGGCGCCCTTCGGTGCCTTACGCCGCCTCGCCCCGCTGGAGACACCCCAGCCGCAGCCGGCGTTCTACAAGCTCGGCTGGGACTACGACGCCGCCGCCTTCGGCCTGTCGTGGGACTGGTTCGGGCGCTCCTCCTCGCCGCAGAACCAGAAGCTGACCCAGCACTTCGCCGAGGTTCTGGATGCCAACGGCCTGATCGAGGAACGCGTCGACCAGATGGTCTATTCCATCGACGACAAGCGCTTCCTGCCCGACCGCTATATCGAGGGCACCTGTCCGCATTGCGCCTTCCCCAAGGCGCGGGGCGACCAGTGCGACAACTGCGGCAACCTGCTGGACCCGACCGAGCTGAAGGACCCGTACTCGGTGATCTCCGGCTCGCGGAACCTGGAGGTGCGCGACACCCGCCACCTCTATCTCCTTCAGACGAAGATGGCTGACCGCATCAGGGCCTGGGTCGACACCCATGGCGACTGGCCGATCCTGGCCAAGTCGATCGCCTATAAGTTCCTGGACGAAGGCCTGATCGATCGCGGCATCACCCGCGACCTGTCGTGGGGCGTGCCGGTGGTCAAGGACGGCGCGCCGCGCCCGGGCATGGAAGGCAAGGTCTTCTATGTCTGGTTCGACGCCCCGATCGAATATATCGCCGCCACCCAGGAATGGGCCGATGCGCAGGAAGGCCGCGACTGGAAGCGCTGGTGGCGCACCGACGCGGGCGCGGAAGACGTTCGCTACGTCGAGTTCATGGGCAAGGACAACGTGGCCTTCCACACCGTCAGCTTCCCCGCGACGATCCTGGGTTCGGAAGAGCCGTGGAAGAGCGTCGACATGCTCAAGGCCTTCAATTGGCTGAACTGGTACGGCGGCAAGTTCTCGACCAGCAACCAGCGCGGCGTGTTCATGGACGCGGCGCTGGAGATCCTGCCGCCGGACTTCTGGCGCTGGTACCTGACCTCGAACGCGCCCGAGAGCAGCGACACCGCCTTCACCTGGGAGATGTTCGCCAGTTCGGTGAACCGCGACCTGGCCGACGTGCTGGGCAACTTCATCAACCGCATCCTCAAGTTCACCGAAGGCAAGTTCGACGGCGTGGTGCCGGAGGGCGGCGAGCCGGGGCCGCTGGAGGAAAAGCTGTTCGCCGATGTCTCGGCGCGCCTGGCGGATCTGGCCGAGCAGATGGACGCCATCGAGGTGCGCAAGAGCGCCCAGGCGCTGCGGGCCCTGTGGGTGGTGGGCAACGAATATCTGCAGGAAGCCGCGCCGTGGACCGCGATCAAGACCGATCGCGACCGCGCCGCCGTCATCGTCCGCACGGCCCTGAACCTGGCGGCGCTGTACGGCAAGATCTCGGCCCCGTTCATCCCGTTCGCCGCCGAGAAGATCAGCCAGGCCTTCTCGATCGACGTCCCGGCGGCCTGGCCGAGCAACGACGCGGCGGTCGAGCTGAACAGCCTGCCGGTCGGGCTGTCTGTGACGGCGCCCGAGGTGCTGTTCAAGAAGATCGACGAGGACATGATCGCCGAGTGGACGGCCCGCTTCGGCGGCGCCGAAGAGGCGTGATCCGGAGGCGCTTCGGGGGCGGGCGGGGGCGATGAGCAGCCTGGCGCGCCTGAGCGTCTTCTACATCTCGATCTATCTGGGGACCGGCGTCAGCCTGCCCTATGTCGCCACCTTCCTGCGCGATCGCGGCATGAGCGGCGCGGCGATCGGCCTGATCCTGGCCATCCCGATGCTGGCTCGGCCGTTCACCGGTCCGGCCCTGGCGGTGTGGGCCGACGGCTTCACCCTGCGCCGCACGCCGATGGTGCTGTTGGCCCTGGG
>JAILZB010000332.1 GCA_023512725.1 Chloroflexota bacterium
TCCGCGCCCTTGGGCTCTGGCGGCATCGGGACGACGGGTGACCCAGCCAACGGAGGTTCTGGCCTCAACATGTTCAGCAATCCAGAGCAGGTGTTCAGGAGCTTTCGCCGCATCAGACTCAGCCAAGATGGACGGAGTGGGCTGGCCAACCCACTGCGGTCAGACCCGACCTGGAATCTGGACTTGTCGCTAGGTAAGAGCACTCGCGTTACCGAACGGGTCGGCCTGCGGTTCTCATCGGCAATCACCTCCCGGGGTGTAGTCGCTCTTCGGGTTTCCGCTGCCGCGGGTCCGGGCGGTCGGGAACTCATCCCCGTCTCACCCTGCCCAGCCTGGCCAAGCCCCAGACCGTCTCCAGCAGGAACCGTGAGCGCGCCAGACGCGGCTGCTGGACCCACGCCCTGACCAGAGTCTGAACCTCGGTCTCTGGAACGCGCCGCGAGTCAACGACGCGGAAGCGTCGGTAGCGCTTGCAGGTCCGGCAGTACCCGAAGCCTTCGTCGCCTGACGGCAGGAGGGGCAACAACCGCGCTGCCCGTTTGTCCTGCTCGCGCGCCTGCACGTCGCCGCGCGTGAGGAGCTTCCGTAGCACTGCCTCCGGTCGGTTGCACTTCACACACCGCACCAAGTCCACCCACACAGGTACACCCGGCGGCGGGGGCACGATGCGCCGCCGGAATTTCCCCTTGGCGAGCCATTCCCGCACCGTCCGATGAACTCGCTCCTCGTCCAACTCATGCAGGGCTTTCACCTGCTGCTGCTCCCGTGTGGTGAGGCGTGCCCCCTTCGCCCCTGTGAATCGGGCGGCGATGGTCTTCGCGATTCCCCGTACCGTCTTGCCCTTTCGCCGAAGCCGTTTCGCTTCGGCCTCGGGGCGAGTCAGCCAGAACGGCTCTAGCGCACGGCGCGTGACCCTAGGCTTCGTGACCCTACGCGGCTGTTTGCGGGCTACCTCCTGAGCCATCGCCCCTCATGTTCAGGAAGCAGAAGCCAGAATCCTTGCTCCGCCGGGACGCGAACGTCCCGCGCTTGAGAGTCCGCAGTTATCTCGGCGGGAGCGTGGAGCGAGAATCGGATCGGACTCACACCGGAGGTGGTCGTTGTGAAGGGCGCGTTGCTATCCGTTGGGCTCGCCGCGCGAAGACTCTCGCTCTCGCCGGAGCGTGTCCGGGCGCTATGCCGCTCAGGGCAGTTGAAGCACCTGCGGGACGCGACAGGTCGTCGGCTCATCCCGGAGGCCGCGCTCGCGGCGCTCATTCGTCGGCGCGAGCGGCGCGCGACGAGCACTGCGCGACAGGACTAAGGTGCCAGCGAGGGGTGAGATACCCGCCCGCCCCGCGGACGCGCAGAATGCACCGGGTCTCGCAGTCCTCGGGGTCAGCGGCGAGGGGGCCGGCGCGTGAGCGGCCTCGCCGCCAGGGCCGTCGTGGCCACTGGGTCGGATGGCGAACGGTCGATGACGGTGCTACCGCTCACCCTCGCCGACGCCATCGAGGGGTTCCTGCTCAGTCGTCGGGTGGGGAACTGCACGGCGGGCACCTTGGCCCTCTACGCTGCCAACCTCGGTCGGTTCGCCGCCGCGGTCGGAGGTGACCTGACTGCCTGCTCGCCGCTGGCCGTGCAGCGGTATCTCACCGGCCTGCGCGAGCGGATGCGGCCGGTGACGGGCAGCGTCGAGCGTAGCTGCAGATCCGAGCTCGACATCGCCCGCGGGGGCACTCTCGCCGGGAGGTCGAGGGCGAAGAGCCAGCGCCGGTTGTGCGGCTCGAGCGTGACCTCGTAGGCGAGCGGCTCGCCGCGCGCCGTGTAATGCGGCGTCCCATATAGGAAGCGCGAGGCGGACCACACGCGCCCGTCGAAGTCCCACAACACCGGGCCGCGCCAGTAGAGCTGTTTCGCCGGGGGAATCGGTCCTTCGAAGCGCACGCGAAACGCGACCGCGTCGGACAGAATCAGATTCGAGAGGCTTCCCGGGCTCATCGTGTCGGAGAGCCCGGTCACTCCTGCGCGGGCGTCCTGCGGCATGCCCCACAGCGGGCCCGAGACCCTCGGGAAAAAGAGAAAAAGAACCAGCATCAGCGGAACCGACTGCGCGAGCAATGCGCCCGCCGCGCGCAAACGGACCGCCAGCGGCGGCTCCTCGCGCAGGTAGTGCAGGCTCATCATCGCGGCCGTGATCACCCAGACGCAAAGCAGCATGTAGAGCGCGGTCGGGATGCTCTGCGAGTAGAGGAAGTTCGTGACGACGAGGAAGTAGCCGAGCAGCATCAGCAGCATCGCGTCGCGCAGCGTGCGCGTCTCGACTTGCGGAATGTTGACCGGCTCCTGCTTCTGGTAGATGCACGACTTCATGCAGTCGTTGCAGATGCGGTGGCCGGTCGCTGCGACCATCGGGTTGTCCACGACGATGATGGCGAGCGCCCCGATCGGCAGGCCTTCCGCCTTCGCCTTGTGGAACTCGGAAATCTTCTCCTCGAGCGGGCAGCCGGCGAGCGGCACGCCGAACGGGCTTCTGCGGAAGCGCGCGGCGCCGGCTGCGCCCGCCGCCTTGCGCTCGGGAAGCCCCTTCGAGCACGAATCCTTGCCCTGCTCGTGGCACCAGATGCAGTAGTGCGCCTGATCGAGCGCCCCGGCGAGCCCGGTGCCGGGATCCGTCAGCCGAAAGCCCTCGCGCCGGCGAAGGTGTTCGGCCCCGAGCGCATGCACGCTGAAGCCGCGCGAGGCGTCGGTCTCGACGGGGACGAGCCGCTGCGGGTCGAGCTTCGCGGGCGCCTTGAACAGCACGCCCGAGCGGTGGCGCGCGCGGCCTTCCGGCGAATAG
>JAILZB010000333.1 GCA_023512725.1 Chloroflexota bacterium
CCGCCGCCCCCGCCGCCGCCCGAGACCTTCGCCCAGATGCGCGAGCGCATGGTCGCGCTCAGCCGCGCGGAATCCTGGTCGGAAGCCGCCCGGGCCCTGATCGCCATGAAGGCCGCCGCCCGAGGCGATCACGAAAAGGCCGTCGCCTATCGCGACCTGGGCGACTTCGCGCGCGGCCAGGGCCAGCTGGACGACGCGGCCGAAGCCTATGAGACGGCCGTCTCCCACGCTCGTGACGCGCTGCGGACCGCGCCGAACGATCCCGCCGCCATCGAGCTGCTGGCCGGGACCCTGGCCGGGGTCGGCGACGCGGCCGAGAGCGAGGGCCGGCTGGACGACGCCCTGTCGGCGTTCGAGGAATCCCTGGCCCTGCGCCGCTCCAGCGGCGGCCGCGAGGCCCAGGACCCGGCGGCCCAGCGCGCGCTGTCGGTGTCGCTGGAACGCCTGGCCGACCTGCGCGAGGACCGCGGCCACCGGATGCGGGCCCTGGATCTCTATCGCGAAAGCTACGACGTCGCCGCCCGCCTGGCCGCCGCCGACCCGGCGCGCTTCGGCCCGGACCTGGCGCTGACGCGCCAGCGTCTGGCGGAGCTCGAGGCGAAGGTGGGGACCTAAGGGTTGGGCGGTTCAGGCGGCCAAAGCCGGACGCCCCCTCCGTCGCGGCGCCGATAGGCGGCGTGACGGAGGGGCGCTGCAGCGTTTCAGCATCCAACCCGTGACGGACGCTCTAGCATCCTCCGATAGACCCCTACTTCCCCGCCGTCGGCACCTTCATCGCCAGGATCTCCTTCGTCCGACGGGTGATGCCGTACAGCATGCCCGGCTGGCTCTCGTCCCAGTCGATGGCCTGGCCCTCGGCGTCCATGGCGATGGTGTCGAGGTGGTCGAGCACGCCGCCGCCAATCGGCAGCCACATGACATAGAGCTCGGGCAGGTCGTGGCCGCTCAGATAGAGCCTGCCGTCAGGCCCCCAACCGCCGCCCGAGACGCTCATCGGCGCGATGCGGTCCAGCACCGTGGCCGGCAGGGCCCAGCCCTCCAGCCTGCGCCACTGGTCGTCGAACTTCACCAGGGTGGTGTGGCGATGGTCGCGCGGCGGCTCGCCGCCCTTGCCGTCATAGTTGGCGAACATCGCCCACCAGAAGCCGTCATGACGATCGACCCAGGTCACCGAGCCCGTGCCCAGGCCCAGCGAGACGCTGCGCCTGTGCGCCAGGGTCATCGGATCGAACACCTCGACCGTGCTGACATGCGGCGTGGCCGGGAAGTTGGAGCTGGCGCAGACCAGGTCCTTGGCGATCAGGGCGCAGGAGTTGATGTGCGGGAAGCGGGACTTTTCGCCCGTCCACTCGGCCCGCTGCTCGCCGGTCTTCTTGTCGTAGCGGACCAGCCGGAAGTTGCTGACCGCGTAGACGTCGTTGGGACCGACCGCCGCGCCCTGGCTGGCCTTGCCGTCATAGCGACGGACCGTCTGCGCCTTGAGCGTCATCGGCGGCGCGGGCGGCGGGGCCTCGGCGGCGGCTTGCAGCGCCAAGGCCGCGAAGAGCTGCGGGATCATCGTCTTTCTCCGTCGCCAGACCCTAGAAGTTCACCGCCGCGCCGATCCAGTAGGTGCGGCCGTAATTGGCCCATTCCTGCAGGTAACGGCGGCCGGGGCCAGTCACTTCCTGGCGGCCGGTGTTGGACAGGTTCTGCCCTTCGACGAAGACCGTGAAGTGGTTGGCGAAGCGCCAAGACACGCTGGCGTCGAACACGTGGCGGCCCTTCCAGTACTGGTCGGAATTGGCGTTGGCGTCGTTGATGGTCTCCAGCTGGCCGCCGATATAGTTGTGCGACACCCGGGCCTCCAGCGGACCGCGCTGATAGTAGATCGACTCGTTGGTGGTGAGGTCGGGCTGCTGGAACAGACCAGTGGTGCGCGGGCCCGTCGAGGTCAGGAACGTGAACTCGGTGTCCAGCACCGTGATGTTGCCGTTGAAGCCGAAACCGTCGAACGGCGCGGGCAGGAAGGTGAAGGCCTGCTGCACGGCGAACTCCAACCCGCCGATCTTGGCGGTCTCGGCGTTGCGCGGCGTGGACACCAGCACCGGCTCGACGCCGCGGCCCACATCGATGTTCTCGGTCGAGCTGAGCGTGAAGATCTCGTTCTTGATGTTCTTGCTGAACACCGCCAGCGAGATCATGCCGTCGGTCGGATAGAACTCGACCGACAGGTCGAAGCCCTCGCTTTCGCGCGCCTTCAGGCCCGGATTGCCGCGCGACAGGGTCGGCTGGCTGCCGTCGAAGTTCAGCCCCTCGGTCGCGGCTAGCGAGCCGTAGTCGGGACGGCCGATGGTGTTGGTCCAGGCGGCGCGGATGATCCAGTCCCGGGCCGGCTTCCACTGGATGTGGGCGCTGGGCAGCCAGTTGCCGTACGAGCCCGAATTGCTGACCGGGGTCAGGACGCCGGCCGTGGTGCGCACCGCGTCGGACTCCACCTTGGTCTTCTCGTAACGCAGGCCGCCGAGCAGGGTGAAGTCGCCGATCTGGTAGCTGGCCTGGCCGTAGCCGGCATAGATGTCCTCGGTGACGCCATAGTTGCCGGTGGGAGCGGTGACCGTCTCGGTGAAGCGAGCGCGGTTGGCGCGGAAGAAGGCCATGGCCGCCTTGGCGTCGATGCGCGGGCTCAGAAGGTAGCGGCCGTCGATCAGCTCGCTGGGGCCGGCGGCGTCGACCTCGGCCAGGGTGTAGGTGAAGCCCGTCCCGGCGCGGTAATTGACCTGGCTGCTTTTAAAGTCGCGATCGCTGGAGCGGATCAGGCCGCCGACCTTGGCC
>JAILZB010000334.1 GCA_023512725.1 Chloroflexota bacterium
GCTGTTGTCACGCTGTTGCTGAGCGTGTCCAGCGGGGAGTCGAAACTGCTGGCGCGAGCAGTGTTGACGATGGCGCTCCCGGCGCCGATGGTGCTCTGCACGCGCGCTCGAAGCTCCACCATCACCGGCGAGCCGTTGGCCGGGAGATCTCCCAGCCGCAGGCCGCCCTCCAGCGCACTGCGCCCTTCTACGTCCGGCACCGTCTGGTTGAATAGCTTCGTGGTGCCGGGAACGTATTCCAGAGAGGCCGGCAGCCGATCCCGGATCGAGACGCCGCGCGCGATGCCGGTGCCGGCGTTGCGCACCGAGATCCGGTAGGTCAGGACCCGCCCCGGCTCCGCGGCGGCCATGTCGACCGCCTTCAGCAACTCGATCTTAGGCTGACCGGCGGCGACCGGAACCATTGTCAATCCCGGCGAGTGAGGGGGGCTCTGGTCGCTCTTCACCGCGGCCCGAAGCATCAGCGAGAGGCCCGGGCCCGCCGTTTCGCTGACGCGAAAGCAGTAGACGACCTGCGCGCTACCTCCCGACCCCAGGCTTCCCAAGTTCAGCCCCCTGTAGAGCGGGGACCCTCCATCGACATCGGCAACAGGATTCCCATTGATGAGGGTACTGCCGCGGACATAGTCGCCGTTTTGCGCGGGGGTGCCGGTCAGGAGCACGTTCGTGGCCGTCGCGGCAAGGCCGTTGCGTACCTGCATGGTAAAGACGACGATCTCGCCCGGAAACGCCCGCGTCTTGTCGGGCCGCATGCTCACCGTCACGCCCGGGCTCTGTGCTCCCGCCTCCCGAACGCCGCCGAGCAGTCCGACGACGATGGCGGCGAGGAGGGTAGAGAGGGTGACTGCTCGACC
Source organism: Chloroflexota bacterium (assembly GCA_023512725.1). Taxonomy (GTDB): domain Bacteria; phylum Chloroflexota; class Dehalococcoidia; order SpSt-223; family SpSt-223; genus JANWZD01. The sequence goes on from JAILZB010000334.1 coordinate 855, forward strand.
TCTCCCGGGCCTCCGTGCTTTCTGCTCCATTCGTTACCTCTTTGTTTCGAGCCGTCCGTCGCTCCGGGCCGGGGGTCCGGCAGAAGGGCGACGGCGGCTCACGCGCAATACCTCTTTGCGGGTCGGAAGCTGCGCATGGCCTACGGCCGCCCCGCACGCGGGGTGCTCGTCACTCGGGAAGAGACGGCAAACCCCGCCTGATAGGTTTTTCGGCGCAGAGAGGCCACAAGCTTAGGGTGAGGTGTGCAACAGGTCAGGAGCGGATCAGCCGGAGCAGTTCGTCGCGCCTGGCTTCCATCCGCTCCCGAGTCTCCGCCTCGACGTTGAGGCGAAGGAGCGGCTCGGTGTTCGAAGGGCGGACGTTGAACCACCAGTCCGGGTACTCGACGGTAAGGCCGTCGAGGCGACAACTTTTCCCGTCCGCGTAGCGGCGCGCCAGTTCCTCGATCTTCGCCAGGGGATCGGCAACGCGGGAGTTGATCTCGCCGGAGGCGACGTGCGTGCGGTACTCGCGCACGATTTCGGAGAGGGGTCGTCCATCCTCGGAGATCAATTCCAGGACCAGAAGGGCGGCGATGAGGCCTGAGTCGGCGTAGTAGTTGTCGCGGAAGAAGTAGTGGCCGGAGTGCTCGCCGGCAAAGAGCGCGTTCTCCTGCCGCATGCGTGCCTTGATAAGCGAGTGGCCGACCGGCGTGCGCACTCCGCGACCGCCGTGCCTGGCGATCGTGGCGGGGACGATGCGCCCGCAGACAGCATTGTAAAGGATCGTGGCACCCGGATGGCGGCGGAGCATCTGCCGGGCGATCAGCGCTGTGAGCAGCGTTCCTGAGACACCCTCGCCCGTCTCGTCGACCAGGAAGATGCGGTCGGCGTCGCCGTCGAAGAGGATCCCAAGGTCCGCTCGCTCCGCCAGAACGCGCGCCTTGCAGTCCGCCTGGTTTTGCTCCTCGATCGGGCTGGCGGGGTGGTTGGGGAAGCGTCCGTCCAGCTCGAAATAGAGGGGGATGACGCCAATGGGCAGATGTCTAGCCACCTCCGGTACCAGCAGACCGGCGATCCCGTTTCCTGCGTCCACGACGACCGTAAGGGGTCGGAGGCGAGATGGGTCGATGAACGAGAGGAGGTGGCGCACGTAGTCGTCGCGGAAGTGGCGCTGCTCGATCGGAGCAGGGGCGGACGCCGTTCGCAGGCGGCCTTCGACGATCGCCCGCTCCATCGCGTCGAGGCCGACCTTGCCAGAGAGCGGCTCGCCGCCTAGGCGGCAGAACTTGAAACCGTTCCACTCCGCCGGGTTGTGCGAGGCGGTGACCATCACGCCCCCCGCGGCGCCATGCGCGCCGACGACGTAGGTCACCATATCGGTGCTGCAGAGTCCCACGTCCCACACCGCGGCGCCGCCGTCGGCGATCCCTCGCCTGAGGCTGTCGCTCAACGCAGGTGACGAAAGCCGCATGTCGCGCCCGACAACGACGGGTCCGGCGCCCAGGTAGTTCGCCAGTGCCACACCGATCTTCCAGGCAGCTTCTTCGTCCAGCTCGTCGGGATAGATCCCGCGGACGTCATACGCTTTGAAGATGCTCATCAAGCTGCTTAGGTCGGCTTAGGGCACCGCCGTAGACAGGCATGGGCGGGCTCACGCGATACCGGCCCCGGTTTTGCCGGGGCCGGCGTGGATGCGGGGCTCTCCGGGCAAGCGGATCAGCTAAGGTGAGCCTTCAGTTTGTTGGCGATCTCCTCGGTGCTCATCCCCGCGCCGATCATCTGATCGACGACCTCGCCGTTTTTGAAAACGATGAGCGTGGGGATGCTCATCACGCCGTAACGGGTGGCGATGTCGTGCGCCTCGTCGGTGTTTACCTTGACCACCTTGACCTGACCTTTGAGCTGCTCGGCCACCGCCTCCACGCGCGTGGCAATGGCGCGGCACGGCCCACACCATGGGGC
>JAILZB010000335.1 GCA_023512725.1 Chloroflexota bacterium
GTCAAGCTACCCTTGCCACCGGGCGCTGCCCCGACCCTGTGGAACGCTGACGAGCGCTACGTCCAGTCCTACCTGAGCCAGTTCCCCGGCTACTACCTGACGGCGGATGCGGGCTACTTCGATGACGATGGCTACGTCTACGTGATGGCCCGCACCGACGACATCATCAACGTGGCTGGCCACCGTCTCTCGACCGGCGCGATGGAAGAGGTATTGGCCTCCCATCCCGATGTCGCTGAGTGTGCTGTGATCGGCGTGAGCGACCCGATCAAGGGGGAAGTACCGCTCGGCCTCCTCGTCCTCAAGGCCGGGGTCACCCGCGACCCCGCTGCCGTCTGCCCGGAGGTGGTCGAGCTGGTACGGCAGCAGATCGGGCCGGTCGCTTCCTTCCGGACGGCGGTGGTCGTCAAACGGCTGCCCAAGACCCGTTCGGGCAAGATCCTGCGCGGGACAATGCGGCGGATTGCGCTCGGGCTGGATTACCCCATACCGGCGACGATCGACGACCCGGCGATCCTGCCGGAGATCGAGGAGGCGCTGCGGGCAGCCGGGTACGCTCGCCGCACCGGTGAACTGCCGGCTGAGGCAGCGGCCATCGGCCTCGGAGACGAGTAAGCCCTCCCAGCGCCAGTGCTACGATCCGGGCGATGGAGCTAGCAGCGCGTATCGCTCGGGTGCGGGAGCGGATCGCCGCAGCGGCTGCGCGGAGCGGCCGCCCGGCTGAAGCCGTCCGCCTGGTCGCCGTCACCAAAATGGTTCCGCCGGAACGGGTTGCCGAAGCCTATGCCCTCGGCCTGCGCGACTTCGGCGAGAACCGTGTCCAGGAGGGCGTAGCCAAGATCGCCGCGCTCGCTCAGCGGGGGATCCGGCCGACCTGGCACCTGGTTGGGCACTTGCAGACCAACAAGGTCGCAGCGGCTCTGCGGTGCTTTGATATACTTCAAGCGGTCGACTCGCGGCGATTGGCAGAGGTGATTAGCCGGCGGGCGCTGGCGCCGGTGCCGGTCCTGCTCGAGGTCAACGTCGCTGGCGAGCCGACCAAGTTCGGTTTTCGCCTCGATACGCCCGGTGAACCGTTCGAAGAGACGGTGGCCGCGATCCGTGCCCTTCCCCGGCTGGACGTGCGAGGCTTAATGACGGTCGCGCCGATCGCGGAGGACCCCGAGACGTTACGTCCCATCTTTCATCAGCTGGCGGAGCTCGCTGCTCGCCTGCATCTCCCCGAACTCTCGATGGGCATGACGGACGACTACCCCATCGCGATCGAGGAGGGTGCTACCATCGTGCGGATTGGGCGGGCGATCTTCGGTGAGCGGCCGCGTGTCTGAAGTTGGGAAGGAGCAACCGGTGCGGGTCGCCATCATCGGCGGCGGGAAGATGGGCGAAGCTATCCTCGGCCGCATCCTCAGCGCTGGCGGGGAACTGGTTGCCAGCGCGGTGGTCGAGGTCGACCCGGCGCGGCAGCACTACTTGCGTGCGCGCTATTCCCTGCCGGTCGTCATCACCCCCGCGGAGGCCCTGGCGCAGGCCGACCTGGTGCTGCTTGCCGTCAAGCCGCAGGATGCTCCCCTGCTCTACCCACAGCTCAGGGGTCGTCTGGGGGCGCAGCAGGTGCTCGTGTCCATCCTGGCGGGGGTACCGATCGCGGCGCTGCGGGCGGGCACGGGCCACCCCGCGATCGTGCGGGCGATGCCGAACACGCCCGCGATGATCGGCGAGGGCTGCACCGTCTGGACGGCGACTGCCGAGGTATCGGTGGCCCATCGGGAGGCGGCCCGTTGCCTCTTTGGGCTGCTCGGTCGGGAGCAATTTGTCGCTGAGGAGAAGTACCTGGATATGGCGACCGCCCTCAATGGCAGCGGACCGGCCTTCTTCTTTCTGTTCTTCGAAGCGCTGGCCGACGCCGGAGTGGCGATCGGCCTGCCGCGCGCGCTGGCGCACGAGCTGACCCTCCAGACTGCCCGAGGGGCAGCCCTCTACGCCCAGGCCAGTGCCGCTCATCTCGCGCAGCTCCGCAACGACGTAACGTCGCCGGGCGGGACGACGGCGGCGGGCCTCTATCAGTTAGAACGCTACGCCCTGCGGGCCGCCGTGCAGGAGGCGGTGGTCGCCGCCTACCAGCGCGCGCGCGAGCTGGGTGCCGGTGAGACAAAGGGGTAAGGGATGGTCACGTTTCTGGCAACCTTTCTCTGGCTGCTCCTGCAGGTACTGACGATCGCGATCATCATCCGGGCGTTGCTCTCCTGGTTTCCGATCGACCGGAGCAATCCGCTCATCCAGGTGCTCGATCAGATCACCGAGCCGGTGCTGGCACCCTTACGGCGGATCATCCCCACCATCGGGATGATCGATATCACTCCCCTGGTGGCAATCCTACTGTTGCAGCTGCTCCAGAGCATCGTGGCACGCGTTGCCAGCACCCCGCTGTAGCGCTGCAAGAACCAAGGAGAGATAGTCGTGACTGAGGTCGTTCTGGTGAGCGGTGTTCGCACCGCGATTGGCACCTACGGTGGAAGCCTGCGCGAAGTCCCGGCGACAACCCTGGCAACCGCCGTCACGCGAGAGGCGATCTGCCGCGCGGGCATTCGTCCTGAGGATGTCGAACACGTCGTCTTTGGTTCGGTCAACCCCACCGCCAAGGAAGACCCCTACATTGCGCGGGTGGCAGCGGTCAACGCTGGGGTGCCAGTACGGGTGCCAGCCGTCACTGTCAATCGCCTCTGCGGCTCGGGGCTGGAAGCGATCACGCTGGGGGCCCGCCTGATCCTGAC
>JAILZB010000034.1 GCA_023512725.1 Chloroflexota bacterium
TGAACACCTCGGACCGCTCGCCCAAGGTGATGCCCTCGCTCGAGGACCGCCTGCGCTCACGCTTTGAGTGGGGATTGATCACGGACGTCGAGCCGCCCGATTTCGAGACCCGCCTTGCGATCCTGGAGCGCAAGGCGCGCGATAGCGGGGTGAGCGTCCCACTCGGCGTGCTTGAACTGATCGCCCATAAGTTCCAGAGCAACATCCGCGAGCTCGAAGGGTCGCTGAACAAGGTGGTGATGTATGCGCGCACCCACGCCCTGCCGCTCACCCTCGAGGTCGCTCAGCAGGCGCTCCTGGGCAGTGGAGTAACCGGTGGCCGGCGACGCGTGATCACGCCCCGGCTCGTGATCGAGACGGTCGCCGAGTACTACCACCTCGCAGTCAGTGACCTGTGCGGGAAGCGGCGCGACCAGCATATTGCCCTCCCCCGCCACGTTGCGATGTACCTCATCCGCGAAGAGACCCAGTGCACCTACCAGGAGATCGGCAAGGAGCTCGGGAAGCGCGACCACACCACCGTGATCCACGGCTGCGAAAAGATCGCCACTGACCTCCGAACCAACCAACAGCTGGCGCGCGAGATCAACGAGATCCGCACCTTGCTCTACCAGCGGGAGAGTGCCCAGCGCCGCTAGCCGACTGCCCCCTGCAGGCCCCCGCGCGCTATGATGGCGGCGGGAGGGACCACGATGCAGTACGACCTTCTCATCCAGGGGGGAACCCTAGTGCTCCCCGGCGAAGGGCTGGCCGCGGGTGACATTGCGATCGCCGACGGGCGGATCGCCGCCATCCTGGCACCGGGGAGCAGGGTCAGCGCCGAGCGTACCCTCGATGCCAGCGGGCTTCACATCTTTCCCGGGATCGTCGACCCCCACACCCATATTGGGCTGGGCAATGGCTTGGCCGACTGGGGGAGTGAAACGCGGTCGGCTGCCCTCGGCGGGGTGACCACCCTCTTCACCTACCTGATGTCGGGCGAGAGTTACTTCCCCGTGATCGCCGAGAACCTCGCGGCGGCCCAGCGCGAAGCGGTGATCGATTACGGCTTTCATCTGGTGCCCTGCAGCGAAGTCCACCTGGCTGAGCTGGAGCGCTACGCCAGCGAGTTCGGGGTCACCTCCTTCAAATTCTTCACCAGCTTTCGCGGCGATGAGGGTGCCTATCTCGGCATCACCGGGGCAGATGATGGCTACCTCTTTCGGTACCTACGGGCCGTCGCTCGGCTGCCCGGTGGGTTGGCTTGTGTCCATCCAGAGAACATCGAAGTCGTCTGGCAGCTCCGGCGGGAACTCCAGGAAGCCGGCCGCGACGACCTACCCGCCTGGAACGAGTCCCGGCCCGATTTCGTCGAGGCGGAGTGCGTGAGCCGGACGATGATCTATGCCGCCCAGGTCGGCTGCCCGCTCTATCTGGTGCACTTCAGCTCGGCGGCAGCGCTTCGCGAGTACCGGGCCGGCAAGGAGCGGTTCCCCGGCGTCCCCTTCTGGGGGGAGACCTGCCCCCACTACCTGACCCACACTAGCGACCCCGCTCTCGGTCCTCTCGGGAAGGTCAACCCGCCACTTCGCTCGCCAGCCGATACCGAAGCGCTCTGGCAGGCGATCTTTAGCGGCCTGATCGATACCATCGGCTCCGACCACGTCCCGCGCCCACGCGCCCGCAAGACCGGTTCGATCTGGAAGGCCAGTGCCGGGTTTCCCGGCCTGGCAACCCTGCTGCCGGTGATGCTCTCGGAGGGCTATCACCAGCGCGGCCTGCCCCTTGACCGGATCGCCGAACTGTGCGCCACCAACCCGGCACGCGCGCTTGGCGTTGGGCGGCGCAAGGGCTGCCTCCACGTCGGCTGGGATGGCGACCTCACCCTGGTCGACCTCGCGGCCGAGCGGACGGTCGACTCGGCCCAGCTGGGCAGCTTCAGCGACTACTCCCTCTACGAAGGCTGGCGGCTCCGCGGCTGGCCGGTCGCCACCATCGTGCGCGGGAAGGTCGTCATGGAGGAGGGGGCGGTGGCGGCGGAAGGCGGGTGGGGAACCTATCTTCCTCGGAGAGGCGAATGAGCTATCCCACGGTCCTCATGGTCATGGATATGCAGCGCGACTTCTGCGACCCGGATGGCGCCTATGCCCGTCATGGCTTCGACATCCGCCTGATCGAGCCGATCATTCCGACCATTCGGCGGGTGATGGAGGCCGCGCGCGCCCGGCGGATCCCCATCATCGCGACTAAGCTGACCGTTCTGACCGACCTGGAGGGTCGTGCGATGGGGCTTGGGCACCTGGCCCAGCTTCGCCCCTGGATGGCCGAGGAGGGGTTCCGCGCCGGCACCCCGGGCCACGACCTGATCCCAGCCCTCCCCGAGCCCGACTATGTCGTGCGGAAGTGGGGCTACTCGGCACTCTACAGCACCGAGCTGGAGAAGCTGCTGCTCGCTCTCGGCGCACGCACCCTCGTCTTCACCGGTATCGCCACGAACGGGGTCGTCGAGGGCACCGCCCGTGATGCGGTGATGCGCGACTGGCATGTCATCACCCTCTCGGATGCGGTGGCCAGCTTCAGTCGGGCCCTCCACGAGGCCTCGCTGCTCAATCTCGCCAACATTGGCCGGGTGATGACTGCCGACGAGTGGCTTGCCTCTCTCGCGGTGAGCGGCTAGGCGAGGACAAGCGGCACTCGCATCTCCTCGGGCGTCAGCCCGGAATGGTGGGAGACCACTGCCGTGAGACGATCCAGCCGGCCGGCGGGGAGGTACTCCAGCGTCTCGACCCCGGTCGAGAGGACGATCAGGTCGCCGAGGCGCTGACGGGTCTGCTGGCCGAGCGGACCTGGCCCGAACAGCTCGAGCCGCTCCGCCTCCTCGCGCGTGAGCACCAGGAAGCGTCCACCATAGTGGTGCTGGAACCAGGCCCGCACGCGGTCCTCACCCCCCGGCCGGACGTGCAGGTAAAGCACCCGCGAATCCCCACTCGGTGGGAAGCGGAGCGCCTCGAACAGCCCCGCCGAGGGGCGCAGGTAGTGCCGCGCCGTCATCGGGGTATCGAGCAGCCCGTGGTCAGCAGTGACCACGATCCGCCCGCGGCCATGCAGGGCATGGGCAAGGCGTTCGACTTCGCGGCTGAACTCGATCGCAGCGCTGGTGACGAGTGGGTGCGAGACCCCGCAATAGTGCGCCTCGAGGTCGATCTGGGGGACGTACACGTAGCTATAGGTCGGCCCGTCGGCGTTCGCGATCCGTTCCACGATGGCATCGAACGCTTCCGCAAGCGTCCGGTAGCCCGTCCGTGGCCGCTCGCCACTGAAATAGACCGACGCGACGCTGTTGACGAGGAGAGCCGGAAAGAAGGCGGCCGTATCGTGGCGCAACGCCCCCAGGATGGACGGGACCGGAAAGGCCTGGCCCACCGTCACCCCGAGCGCGCTCAGGGGCCGCCCACCCGCGCGGGTGGCAAACTGGAGCAGGGCGGCGGCTGCTTCGGCCTCGGGGAGGTGAGTCCACTGGCCGGTCACCCCATGTTGGTTCGGCCAGGTGCCAGTGGCGAGTGAGGTCAACGCCACCGAGGAGGTCGAGGGAAAGACGGTGCGGAGTTCACCGGCCAGCTGGGCGACGAGGAAGCAGCTCGCCGGGAGGCGTTCGATCAGGTTCATTCCGAGGCCATCGGCTAGAATGAACACAAGGTGATCGGTCCGGCCGATCCGTGCGGCAAGCGCGGCGGCGCCCGGTGTTTCCTCGAGGTGGTCCGCGCCGGCGATGAGGGCGAGCGCGCGAGCGAGATCAACGATGTTCGGATGGGCTGCCGAGGGCCGCAGCAGCGCCTGTTCTTCGAACTTGCGCAGCAGCCGCTCGACATCGCTGCGGGTAGCCAGGGAGACCTCCAGAACCAGGTGCGGCCAGCATTCCTCTGATCCTAGCGCAGTGCCAGGGAGGGTGGGGTGCTCGCGCCCACGCTAACGCTGGCTGCGCTGGCCGAGCAGGTCGGAGAGGCCTTCCAACGCTTGCCCCCCACCGAGCAAGCGCGCCGCCTCGCCCTGGCCCGCCAGGTGACTGACCCCGGCCAGGTGGCCCTGGATGTGCGGGAAACTGCCCCCGCCCAGTGGTCAGTCGCCGTCTCGATGGCGGATGCCCTGGGTGCCCTCTCCATCCTGGCTGGTCTGTTCACCGCTTACCGACTGGACATCCTGCGCGCCGAGATCGTGACGATCCGCCTCCCCCGCCCCGGCCCTGTCCCGCTGCGCTTTCGCCCGGGGCGAGCGCCGTCTGCCACACCCGGGCCGAGCCGGCTTTTGCTGGACGTCTTCGAGGTCCGCGCGGTTGAGCCGCCCCCGCCCGAGCTGTGGGAGCAGTTCCATGCGGAGCTTCGCAGCCTCGTCAGCCTCCTGGTCGCCGGTCGCTGGGAAGAAGCCCGCAACGCCATCATCGACCGGGTGAGCGAAGTCTTCCGCCTGATCGAACCACCCGAGGCGCGGTTGTTGCCCGTCCGGATCGAGGTCGTCAACGAGCCGGGCGGCTCAACCACCTGCGTTCGGGTCCGCTCGGTGGATACCGTCGGCTTCCTGTTCTCCTTCACCAACGCCCTAGCGGGCTTCACCATCAACATCGAGCGGGCGGAGGTGCGCAGCGAAGCCGGGGAGGCGATTGATACCTTCTGGGTGACCGACCGCGCTGGCCACCCCCTCACCGGCGAGCGCCAGCTGAATGAACTGCGCGTCGCGACCGCCCTCATCAAGCAGTTCACCCATCTCTTGCCCCGCTCGCCAGACCCTGGCCAGGCCCTGCGCCAGTTCAGTGCCCTCATCCGCGAGATGCTCAGCCGCCCAGAGTGGATGGCGGAACTCGGCGACCTAGAATCGCCGGCCGTTCTGGAGACGCTGGCCGAGCTGATGGGCGTCAGCCGCTTTCTCTGGGAAGACTTTCTGCGCCTCCAGCACGAGAACCTGTTTCCCGTGCTCGTCGATCGGGCCGGGCTCGACCAACCGCGCTCCCGCGAGGAACTCGCGCGCGCGCTTGCCCAGCACCTGGCCGAAGCAGCCGACCGGGCAGCGCGGGTGGAAGCGCTGAACGCGTTCAAGGACCGTGAGATGTTCCGCATCGACCTGCGGCATATCACCGGGCGCAGCGACTTTGTCACCTTCTCGCAGGAACTGACCGCGCTCGCCGAGGTTGCGCTGACAGCGACGCTGGACCTCTGCGAGGAAACGCTTCGCCAGCGCTACGGCACGCCGCTCGCAGAGGCGGGCCAGCCGAGCCCCTGGGCAGTCGCAGCCCTCGGCAAGTTCGGCGGGGCAGAGCTTGGCTTCGGCTCCGACCTAGAGCTGGTGCTCGTCTACGCCCACGAGGGGGAGACGAGTGGCCCCCAGCGGGTCCGCACCTCACAGTTCTACGCTCAGCTCGTCCTCCTCCTCAAGGAGACCCTGCGTGCCCGCCAGGAAGGGATCTTCCAACTCGACCTCCGCTTGCGCCCCCATGGCGAGGGCGGTGCCCTTGCCAGCAGTCTGGCTGGGTTCGCCAGCTACTACCGACCCGGTGGGGGCGCTGAGCAGTTCGAGCGGATGGCGCTCGTTAAACTCCGGCCAGTCGCTGGGGACCCTGCCCTGGGCGCCCAAGTCGTGGCGCTCCGCGATGCCTTCGTCTACTCGGGCGAACCGCTCGACTGGGAGAACATCCGCCATCTGCGCTCCCGCCAGGCCACCGAACTCGTTGCCCGCGGCGAGCTGAATGCCAAGTACAGCCCCGGTGGGCTCGTGGATGTCGAGTACTTCGTTCAGGCCTGGCAGATCCTGGTCGGGGCCCACCACCCGATCGTTCGGGTGACCAATACGCTCCTTGCCCTGGAACGCTTGCAGGAGGTCGGTGCCCTCTCCGCCGAGCTGGTGGCTGAAATCGAACTGACCTACCGCTTCCTCCGCCGCTTGATCGATGCCCTGCGGGTGGTGCGCGGGAACGCGAAAGACCTCACCCTCCCCCCGGTCGGCACGCGCGAGCACGCCTATCTTGCCCACCGGCTCGGCTTTGCTAGTAGCGAAGCCCTCGCGAGCGCCACCAGCGCTCGGATGGCCTTCGCGCGCTCACTCTGGACGAGCCACCTCCCCAAGGGGTGAGGTCGGGCGGGCGGCGAGCGGCTGCCCGACCGGCTGGTGGCCGCGCTCCATCCGCGGGTCGGGCTGATCGGGGTCGATCAGCACGCGAATGAAGACCGGCCCGGTGACTGCGCCAAGCCCCCGCAAGATGCTGGCGTACTCCTCAGCGCTGCGGGCAGTAAACGCGCGGCAGCCGAGGGTAGCCGCCACTGCCGCCAGGTCGGGGTTGACGAAATCGCTCAGCAGGGAAGGCTCGCCCCGCCCGCGAAAGAGCACCCGCTCGGCCGCGTACCCGCCGTCGTCCTCGCAGATGACGATCAGGGGCACCTGCACGCGCGCAGCGCTCTCCAACTCGGCCAGGGTCATCATGAGCCCGCCATCGCCGATAAAGAGCACCGTCAACCGGTCCGGGCGACCGACGGCCGCACCGATCGCCTCTGGCAGGGCTGTCCCAATGGCGCCCAGCCGCCAGGGAAAGACTAGGTCGAACGGGTGGGGAACACGGAAGTGCGCTGCTGGCAGCCCCATAAAATGGCCGATATCGACGACCAGCAGCCGCTCCGGCGGCAGCAGGGCGTCGGCAAGGCGGACGACCTCCCGCCGGTCGACGTAGCCGGGGCGCGCAGGTTCACCCTCCGCCCAGGGGTCGATGGCCGCGATCCGCAAGGCGAGCGCCTCGCTACGCCAGCCTCGCTGGCGAGGGCTCACGCCGGCGGCCAGCACCCGGGCCATGGCAGCAGCATCGGCGAGAACAGCGCCATCCACCGGCACCACCTCCCCGATCGCTGCCGGGTTAGTGTCCACCTGGATCAGCCGTGCCCGGGGAAAGAGCCGCCCCTGGTCGAGGGTGTACTGGGTTAGCGCGGCACCAAAGGCGAGGACAAGGTCGGCCTCGTTGAGGATCTCGCGCGCCGCCGCGGGCGCAAAGCCCCCTGCCACCCCGACGTTGAAGGGATGGCCATCGAACCAGCCGCGCGCGAACAGCGTGGTCGCCAGGATGGCCCCGATGCGGTCGGCCAGGGTCAGCAGCGCCTCGCGGGCACCCGCCCGGACCGCCCCGCGCCCGGCCAGCACGACCGGTCGCTCGCTCTGCGCAATCGCCGCGAGGACCAGTGCCACCTGGGCTGAGTCCGGTTGGGGTGCCTGGAGAGGCGGGAGCACCGGCTGCGCGGGGCGATAGCTCCAGTCGGCTGGCAACGGCGCCTCGGCAACATCGTAAGGCAGGTGAAGCACGATCGGCCCCTGCCCCAGGCGGACGTGGCGAAAGGCACGCTGGATCTCCTCAGCCGCGTGCTGGGGTCCACTCACCGGTTGGATGGCCCCGGCGGTGGCCTGGATGAACGGGGGTTGGTCGATGTCCATATTGCCGAGGCGACTCCCCGCCGGCTTATCGGCCACGATCGCTACCAGCGGCACTCGCGAGAGACGGGCCGCGGTGAGGGCCGTGCCAGCATTGGTCAGCCCGGGGCCCTGCGCCACCGCCGCAACCCCCACCTTCCCGGTCGCCCGGGCATAGCCCGCCGCCATGTGGACCGCGCCCTGTTCGTGGCGGGCGGCCAGGTAGCGCCGGCGCTGGCGGCCAACCCAGTCCAGCATCATCCGGTCGATCACCGCCCCGATGACGCCAAAGACCACCTCGACCCCTTCCGCAACGAGCGCGTCGTTGAGCCCCTGGTAGAGCCGTCGCGCTCCGGAGGGGGATGCTGCTTCCCCGGCCATAACCACCTCCTAATTGGCCGTTGGCTGCACTAATGGGGGAGGGAGAAGACCTTGGCCAGGGTCTGGCGCGTGGTCTCCAGCTCGGTTGCATCCAGCGGGGCGAGCAGCTGCTCGATGGCCGGCAGGTAGAGATCGATGGCGCGTTCGAGCCGATCGTACCCCTCCGGGGTCAAGCGCACAAGGCAGGAGCGACGGTCAGATGGATGTGGCTCGCGCCGGATCAGATTGTTGCGCTCCATCCGGTCCATAATCGCCGTGAGGTTGACCCGTTCCAGCGCCATCTGGCGGCCGATCTGGGTCGGGGTGCCAGCCTGGCCTTCGATCTGGCCGAGCGTGAGGAGGATGTAGAACTGGGCTGTTGAGAGGGCAAGCGGAGCGAGCGCCTTTTCGACCGACCGTTGGAGGTAGAGGGTCGTCCAGACGAGCTGGCGGTGAAAGTCCACCGCTGGCGTACGGAGGCGACGACGGATCGCGCGCGCCGAAGTCGACACCTACCCCCCTCCGGAGCGGATCTTGCAGCCAAGATTATGCCCGACTGCGGATGACCGGCGCTGAACGCACGTTCACGCGGGCAGTCAGCGGCCAAGCCCGGTCATAGGAAGCCAGAGGCGGTAACTCAGGCCTCCGGTAATGCTCGTCTCGAGCTGGCTCCCTCCCGACAACTGGACGATCTCCAGCCGGATGGACGAGAGCGTCTTCGTTCCTATCCAGGGCCCGTGGTAGCCGGGTGGCGGAGTTGCCAGGTCCGGGAGTGCAACGAGCGTGCCGGTGATCGTGGTCCACACGCCACTGAAGAAGACGTCCTGATACAGGGTCACGCGGAAACCCATCTCCGGCTGGAAGCGCCCGTCATCGAGGAGCTGGCCGCGCGGCAGGAAGCGCAGCGATTGGGCAGCATCGTTCCCGATGAACCAGGTGTTGGCGTTCCCGGTGAACCACTCGGGGTCGCCAAGCATGACCCGCGTGCACTGCCCGCCGAAGTTGGGTGCCGAGTAGAGGTAGATCCCCGCGTTGCCATCGCAGTTGCCCGGCCGCAGGACGAGCGAGGGCACGTGCGGCACCCCACCCGAGGGCGGGGGCGGCTCGATGGGGCCTCCCTGGTAGCGCACTTGAAGCGAGGAAGCTTGCTTCGGCCCCAGGCAGGCACCACCTGGGCAGGGGTACGCCGCCAGGTCGGCCACCTCCACCGGCCCTCGGAACGTCGTCGCCCGGCCGCCGTAGCCAGCGTCCGTCCAGATGATGGCCGTGTACTCTCCCCGGACCCGCAGCGACTGGGCCTGATCGTTGCCGATGTGCCAGGTGTCCGCAAAGGGAGAATCGGCCGTGAAGAACGCGCATTTCCCGGCGAAGGCGGGCAGCTCATACAGATAGACGCCCGGCAGCGGCTGCGCGGGGCAGCCGCTCCCACGCTGCGGTGGGTCCGGCTGGCGCGGCGCGCTCGGCTGGCCCGGGCCCCTGCCGACCCCCTGGCCGCTGACGGCGAGCGCGAACGGCTGGCGACCGCCCTGCGGCACGTTCCAGGCGTTCACGCGCAGTTCGTAGGTGCCGGCTGGTACCTGGGAGAGGATCACCGTCTCGATACTGTTACAGGCGTCAGCCGTCCCGCGTAGGCAGGGGTCGCCAGCAGGGTAGGCACCAGCATTGCCAGGGACGACGCCGCCATCGGGCAGCACCAGCTCGAGGTCGAGGTCGTTGACCAGCTGGCGCCCGGCCCCCGGCTGGCCGGGATAGTCGTACCAGGCCAGTAGCACCCGTAGCGGGCCCGGAGCATTCGTCGTGAGAAGGTAGCTTTTGTGCTCACCCGTCGCCAGACCGGTCGTCTCATCGGCCAGCCAGACCTGGCGGGTGCCGGTGACGCCGAAGCTGCTCGCAAGGTTCACCCGCCCTAGCCCCGCGACCGGGTTCGGGCGGATGAAGGGCACTTCTTGCACCGCCGGGTCCGTCCCGTACTGCCCCGGGGCGAGGTCGTCGGTCCCATTCAGCAGGACAGCTTTGACCAGGGCCCCGCTGGGTGCTGCGATCCCGCGTCGTGTCTGCAGCCACTCACGCACGATGGCGGCTGCCCCAGCCACCAGCGGCGTTGCCATGCTCGTCCCACTCTGGGGGCGATAGGCGGTGGTCGCACTGGCGCCGACCCAGGGGGAGATCCGGGAGAACGCCGAGACGACGTGGGTACCTGGCGCGACCACATCCGGCTTCAGCCGGCCATCGCTGGTGGGACCGCGACTGGAGAACGCGGCCATCCCATCGATCCGGTTGGCGATCGGGTCCGGAGCGATGGGCGCAGCCGGGAAGCTGAACAATTCTCCGTAGGTCAGTGCGACCTCAGGCCAGTTATTCTCGGAGGCACCAACCGTGATGACGTTCTTAGCCGTCCCTGGCGAGCCGATGGAGCCAAGGTCAACGCGGCCTCGCCCTCGCGAGTCGCGGCCCGCATTACCGGCCGCCACCAGCACTACCCCGGTCTGCCCGCTCCAGAGGGCGGAATCGAACTGCTGGGCGTCCAGCCGGTAGGCCCCGAAGGCGGCACTCCCCCAGGAGTTGGTGTGGATCGCGGCGCCATCGCGCAGGGCCTGACGGAGCAAGTCCCCGGCATCGAGAGGGGCGTAGATGGCCGTGCCGACCCCCCCTATCGCCTGGACGATCAGCTTCGCCTCGGGTGCCATTCCGGCATCCGAGCCGGTGTAGCGACGGCTGGCCGGGTCCGCCCCCGACGCCACGCCACTCCCCAGCACCGAGCCAGCGACGTGGGTACCATGCCCATTGTCATCGCCCCAGTTGCACGGGTCTGGCCGGCTGATACAGTAGGTCTTTAGCACGCGCCCCTGGAAGTCGGGGTGGAGGGTTGCCAGGGTACCGGTGTCCAGCCCGCTGTCTGCCACTGCCACAACTTGGCTCGATCCATACAAGCCCAGTTCCTGGCGGACGGTCGGCGCGCCCAGCACCACGGTCGCCCGCTCGTTGGCGACGGTCGGCGTCTGGTACGGCTCCACCCAGACGACGCCGTCCAGCGCAGCCAATTGTGAGCGCGCGGAGGAAGGTGCGAGCACCCGGAGGTAGCCCGCGAAGCCGTTGTCGGTCGCGCCGACAACGGTGCCGCCCAAAGCAGTAATGGCGCTCACGAGCGCGGTAAGGTCCAGCCCCGGAAACGTCTGGAGGGTAAAGGCGACCCGCCCGCTGGCATCAGCCGGCTCATCGGCGGCGGTGGAGAGGCGGAAGGCCAAGCGATAGGGGCCGACCCAGCGAACAGCGGGCAGGGCACGCACCCGGGCGGCTGTCGCTGCATCCATCCGGGCTAGAAAGGCGTAGTCAGGGAGGTAGAAGGCGAGCTGCGCCCCGGTCGCCCGGACTGCTGCCTTCCACTCCTCCTGCACTGGCCCCACGAACTGGACCACCCAAGTGGAATCGGTCGGCTCGCTCTGGCTACGCCGCTCGGCCAGGGGGTCGAAGGTCGCCCCGGCCAGGCGCAGAACGGCTGGTGGTCGGGGTTCCTGAGCAGTGAGCGTAGCGGGACCAGCCAGGAGGAGCACGCTCAGCACACTTGCCAGTGCCAGCCGGAGGGACTGCTGCCATCCGCTCATGGAAGGTGGGGGCAGGGTGGGCGAGGACCTATCACCCGCCAGGCGCCGGGCTCTCCCGCGGGGGTCAGCTGCCAGCCGGCAGCCGGATCGCCACCGTGGGGCAGTCCTACCTCGCACCCTCGCCACTCCTTGCCGGCTGCTCTGGAGTACCCCACGCAACGGGGAGGCAGAAGCGCCGAGAACGTGCACCCCCGCTCGCGCAGCGCCAGCTCGCACTGACAACCCACCTCACGAGCGCAGGGCAGAGGACAGTCGACACGGTGCTCCCAGTCCGGGCGGGAAGCGGTCGCTCCCCGCAGCCAGGGTGACAGGAGCTTACCACGCAGCAGGCGACGGGTCAACCGCGCGAGTGCTTAGTTGAGCGAGCGGGGACGCGCCAGCAGGCGGTTGCGGTCCTCGACGGAGAGGGCGCCGAAGCGGAGGAAGGTCAGCTCGCGGCGGAGGATTTCGGCTTCGCTCGCCAGGCGCGCAGCGGTGCTGGGGAGCTCAAGGAGGGTCTGCTTCTCGGCCAGGGCGAGGGGGAGGGTCGCCGCGATGAACCAGGCTAACGCCTCGGGGTCGTTCGGCACTTCGATGAGGTCGAGCCGGCCCTGGCTTAGTTCGCGCAGCCGCTCGACGTAGCTTTCAAAGAGGCTCGCCGCTTCTCGCGCGCGCAGCGTCAGTTCGGCGGTTGGGCTGGGCTCGTCCGGCAGCAGCTGGACCCGCGCGACGAGGTACGGCCGCTCCTGGAGCACCGTCAGGATCCGGAACCGCTCGAGGCCCAGCGCCGTCAGGTCGTACTTGCCATCGCTCTTGCGGGTGTACTTATTGATGCTCGCGACCGTACCGACCTCATACGGGGTGGCTGGCTCACCCACTTCGTGCCCAGCGCGGATCAGCACGACGCCGAAGGGCAGGTTCTCCTCGATACAACGGCCGATCATCAGCCGGTACCGCGGCTCGAAGATATGGAGAGCGATCTGGCCACCGGGAAAGAGCACCGAGTTCAAGGGAAAGAGCGCCAGGTCGAGGATCGCGCTACTCATCGAGGTCCCCCTGGCAAGAGAGTATAGGCCAACCCACCAACCTCGCAGTTGCACCCTGCTCGCCTGCATCGCTATACTTGGTACAGATGCATTACGACAAACAAGCGGCCGGGGGGACGTGCGCAGGGAGCGCCGTCCCCTTTTTCATGGGTGCGTGGCCGCAGGCTGATGGAAGGGTGTTGTGTCGACGGTGGTTGAATGGACGAAGGAGCAGGGTGGCGCTCGCTCCGTGGCGCCCCCGGAGACAGGGGATTTTGGCGAACTGCTGCTGAGCGCCCCGGTGGCGCGCGCCTTGCGCGAGATGGGCTACCGCGAGCCCACCCCGATCCAGCGCGAGGCCATTCCGCCGTTCCTGGCGGGGAAGGATGTGGTCGGGCGTGCGAAGACGGGCACGGGCAAGACGGCGGCCTTTGGCATCCCCCTCGCCGAGAAGATCGACCCGCGGCGGCCGGGAGTGCAGGCCCTGGTTCTCGTGCCAACGCGCGAGTTGGCCCGCCAGGTGGCAGATGACCTCGGCCGGATCGGGCGCTACCGCGGGCTGAAGGTGCTACCGGTCTACGGTGGCGAGGCGATCGGCCCGCAGGCCCAGGCGCTCGAACGAGGGGTCCACGTCGTCGTGGGCACCCCCGGCCGGGTGATCGACCATCTTTCGCGCGGGACACTCCACTTCCGCGAGGTTCGCATCGTCATCCTGGACGAGTGCGATGAGATGCTCGATATCGGCTTCGCCGAGGATATCGAGACGATCCTGCGCCGAACGCCGAAGGCTCGCCAGACTGGCCTGTTCTCAGCCACCATTCCGCTCTTCGTGCGAAAGCTGGTCTGGCGCTACATGAAGGATCCCGTCTTTATCGAGATCGACCCTGACCAGCCGATCGTCGAGACGATCGAGCAGGTCTATTACGAGGTTGCCGAGCGCGACAAGCTCGCCGCCTTGATCGAAGTCCTCGACCGCATGACGGGCGAGGAGCGGATCCTGATCTTCCGGCGCACCCAGCGAGGCGTGGACGGGCTCACCCGCACAATGTGGGATCAGGGCTTCCACATCCAGGCGCTCCACGGCGGGATGAAGCAGAGCGAGCGGAACCGGGTGATGACCGCCTTCCGCTCGGGGGCACTGCCCCTTTTGGTCGCCACGAATGTCGCCGCCCGTGGCATCGATGTCGAGGGGATCACCCACGTCATCAACTACGACTTCCCCGAGAGCGTCGAGGAGTACATCCACCGGATCGGTCGCACGGCGCGCGCAGGTCGGCCGGGCACCGCGATCTCCTTCGTCGCCGAGTGGGACCTCGCCGTCTTCGAACAGATCCGCGCTCGGGTCGGCGACCGCCTGCGCCGCGGCCAACTCCAGCTGTACCCTTCGCGCGCCCTCGCTGGCTAAGCCGTTCTCTCAAGCGGGATGCCGAAGAATTCGGCGTAGGCCCGCAAGCTGTCCTCCGGGTTGTCCTCGTGGACGACGTGCCCTGCTCGCGGAATGACGACTTCATGAGCAGCGGGCATCACCGCTACCATCCGCGCCGCGATCTCGGCGGTCAGCACCTCGCTCTCCGCACCCCGCAGGATGAGCGTCGGGCAGGAGATGCGGGCAAGATGTGCCCAGAGGTCCACGCTCGTGGTCAGCGGAGCGGTAGTCGGCCAGCTGCGACGGTAGGTGTTCTCGAAGCTCCCATCGGGCAAGGGGCGGGTGGCGTGGCGCGCTTTCTCGTAGAGCCAGGCCTCGTCGGCGTAGGGGACCGACTGGCGGGCCCAGGCCACGTACTCGGCGAGCGAAGCGAAGCGTTGGGGCATCGCCGCGATCCGCGCCATGACGGCAGCGCTGGCTTCCGGCGGGGTTTCGGGGCCAATATCTTCGATCACGAGCCGCTCGACCCGATCCGGGAAGAGGCCAGCATAGAGCATGGCCGTACGGCCACCCATCGAGAGCCCGACCAGCCCGAACCGCTCCAGATCCAGCGCATCGACAATGGCAGCCAGGTCCGCAACCAGGGTATCGCGGTTGTAGGGCGCCGGTGAGCGGTCGCTCTCACCGTGATCACGGGCGTCGACGGCCAGGGCGCGGTAGCGCCGGGCGAGCAGCGCCGAGACCCGGTCCCAGGAGTGTGCGGTCGAGGTGGTGCCGTGAAGCAGGACAACTGGCGGCGCTGTCGGCGCTCCCCATTCCAGATAGTGGAAGCGCAGGCCGTTGGCGGTCACGAAGCGGTCCTGATAGTCCGCCATTCCTCTCTCCCAGCGAGCGTTTGCGCCGAGTCTACCCCGGCGCGGTGCCTTCCGCTGGGCGGCTGACGAGACCGTAGTCGAACAGGGCTTCCATCTCGGCTGGCGCGAGCACCTCGGCAAAGAAGTAGCCCTGGCCGCACCGGCAGCCTAGCTGGCGCAGCAGTTGGACCTGCTCCTCGCGCTCGATCCCCTCAGCCATCACCTCGAGGCCAAGGGCATTGCCCAATGCTAGGATGGCGCGCACGATCGCGATCGTCCCCGGATCGTCGGGCAGGCGGCTGACGAAGGCGCGGTCGATCTTGAGCGTGGTCACGGGGAACTCCTGCAGGTAGCTCAAGGAGGAGTACCCAGTGCCAAAGTCGTCCACCGCCAGTTGGACGCCCAAGCCGCGCAAGGCACGCAACGCTTCGATGTTCCGCCGGCTCGAGTGCATCAGGAGCGTCTCCGTGATTTCGAGCTGCAGGAACAGCGGCGGCAGCCCCGTCTCGGCGAGCACCTGTTCCAGGAAGGGGACGAGGTCTGGCTGCTCGAGCTGACGCGGCGAGAGGTTGACACTCACGAGCAGCGCCACCTGGTCAGGACGCTCGCGCCAGCGCTGCGCCTGGGCACAGGCACGCGTGATCGTCCAGGCCCCGATCGGGACGATCAGGCCGCTCTCCTCGGCTAGGGTGATGAATTCCTGGGGCCTGAGCCGGCCGCGCTGCGGGTGGTTCCAACGCAGCAGCGCCTCCACCCCCACGATCCGCTCGCGGTAAAGGTCAACGATCGGGTGGTACCCTAGCACGAGTTCGCCCCGCGAGAGGGCTTCCTGCAGATCCAGCCCCAGTTCGAGCCGCTCGATTGCACGTTGACGCATCGCTGCTTCGAAGCGCACCGCCCGCGCCTTGCCAGCACGCTTGGCCGCGTGAAGCGCGAGGTCAGCCTCGTCCAGGACGTCCTCCGCCGGCGCAACGCAACCGCCCGAGCAGTGAGTCAGGCCGATACTGGCGGTCAGCCGGAACTCCCGTAGCCCGAGGTGGAGGGGATGCTCGATGCTGCGAAGCAGCGCCTCGGCGCTCGCCAGCGCCGCCTCGGGAGACGCCACCGGCGTCAGGAGGGCAAACTCATCGCCCTCGAGGCGGGCCAGCACCTCGCGCTCCTGGTCGATCTCGCCAGCGAGCCGCTCTGCCACCAGTTGGAGCACCCGGTCGCCCTGGCGATGGCCGAGGCTATCGTTGATGATGCGAAAGTCATCGAGGTCGAGCAAGTACAGGGCAAACGGCCGGCGCGCCCGTAGCCACCGCCACAGCTCATCGAGGAGCGCCGTGCGATTAGCGAGGCCCGTCAGGCTATCGCGCCGTGCCACCGCCGCCAGCCGTCGGTTCTCGCGCTGGAAGTCGGTCACATCCTGCACGCGGACGCGGAGAAACTCCTCACCCTCGGGCTCAACAGCAACCGGCTGGAGATAGCGCCAGGCCCCACTTTCGTGACGAACGCGGACCGGCCCCGCGCCGCTCAGGTCACCTCCGAACAGTTGCGGGAGCATTTCCGGCACCGCCTCCACATCGTCTTCGTGGAGCAGCTCTAGCGGCAGCACCCCGAGCATCTCCTCTGCTGACATGCCCAGCAGGGCCGCCCCCGCTTCGTCGATCCGGATAATCCGCCCCTCGCGGTCGAGCACGACCGTGAACTCCGGCATCGGCCTGCCAGGCGGCCCTTCGACCACTGCGACCGCCACCACCCGTCCCTGGGCGTCCCGCAGCGGTTGATAGACCAGCGTACCCGAGCCATCCGCAACGACGATCTCCTGGCCAGCCAATGCCGCTGCCAGCGGTGAAGGCTGCTCAGCTGCACCCTCCTGACTGCCGGGCAGCCCGAACCATCCCGCAGCACTGGCGCCTATGACCGTGCCGCGCTCGTCGATGACGGCCAGCACCCGCGGTAGCGGCGGTGGGCCTATCCTGCTGTTGTCTTCCACTCAGGGCCCTGCCCAGGAACGGTCCCCTCTTGCCTCCAGAGGCTACGGCTACTTTTGGCGCTGCACAAGGTGACCTTTGGGTTGCTGCGCCTAGGAGTTTGCGGCTAGTTGCTTGGAGTTGGGGCGCTTCCCCGCTACACTCGGGGAGTGAGCTGGCTCGTCTTCTGGGTTGCCGTTGCCTTCCTCGGCCTCGGCTGGGGGATGCTCGGCGGTGGCCATCCGGCGCAGCTGCTTTCCCTCCGCCTGCGGGGTGGCTGGTTGCTGCTCGCGCTCGTGCTGGCCGACCTGCTCCTGTTGCCCCGCCTGATCGCGCTGCCCGCGCTCGAAGGGGTGCTGGTCGGGCTGACCGCCGGGACCGCTGGTGGGCTGGTCCTGCTCCTGCTCTGGAACTGGCGCGTCTTCCGACCACTCCCGCTCTGGCTGGGAGGCATGACACTCAACGCGGCCTATCTGCTCGCCAACGGCGGCCGCCACTACGTGGTCCGGCCGGCTGCTTTTGCCGCCAGCAGTCCCCTGATCGCCCTTCCCGAGACCGTCGCGCTACCCTGGCTGGCCGCCTGGATCCCCCTGCCGCCCGATGGCTGGCTCTCGCCCGGCGACCTGCTGATAGCGCTGGCGGTGGTGCTCGCCCTCCGGGCCGCACTCCGCCCACCGAGCGGATGAGTACGCGCCGCGGCCCCTGGCAGCTGGTCGCGAGCCGGGAGGTCTACCGCAACCCGTGGCTGCGCCTCCGCGAGGATACCGTGATCCGCCCGGATGGCCAGCCTGGGGTCTACGGCGTCGTCGAGCCGGAGGATAACGCCGCCATCGTCGCCCTTGACGAGCAGGGCCGGGTCGCGCTGGTGCTCGAGTTCGTCTACCCCCTTGGCAGCACCCTGCTCCAGGCGCCGAGCGGGGCTATCCACGCGGGCGAGACCCCGCTCCAGGCAGCCCAGCGCGAACTCGCCGAAGAGACTGGCCTACGCGCCGCCCGGTGGGAGCCCCTCGGGAAGGTCGCACTCTCCGGCGGGATCTCGACCCAGCTGAGCCATCTCTTTCTCGCCCGCCAGCTCGCGCCCGGTCCCCCGCGCCCCGAGGGTACCGAGACGCTCACCCTGCGCTGGCTTCCCTTGCCGGAGGCGCTCGCGCGCGCTGATGCCGGGGAGATCCTCGATGCCCCGAGCCTAGTGGGCCTCTACCGTGCGGCCCGGTACCTTGGCCAGCTGTGATCCTGCGCACATCCTTGCAACCGTCTGCGGTGCCGAGCCGTTTTAACCGGCTGTGAGCGCGGAACTGCGGCAGCGTCCGTTGCTAGCCGGGCGCTATTGCCTGAAGGAGCTAATTGCCAGCGGTGGGATGGCCACCGTCTGGTGGGCCACTGACGAACAGCTCGGCCGGGCAGTAGCGGTCAAGCTGCTGGCTGAGGGAACCCTGGCCTCCCATGAGCGCCTGCAGGCCGAGGCACGGGCGATTGCCAGGCTCAGCCACCCCAACATCATCGCCCTCTACGATGTTGGCATGGAAGCAGGGCACCCGTTCCTGGTCATGCCGCTGGTCGCAGGGCCATCGCTGCGAGAGGAGCTCGCCCGCCGCGGCAGGCTTTCCCTGCGGGAGGCAGTGGACCTGCTGGCTCAGGTTGCTGATGCCCTGGCGGCTGCGCACGCTGCTGGGATCATCCACCGCGATGTGAAGCCCGAGAACATTCTGCTCGATACGAGCGGCCCGACCCGCCGGGCGCTCCTTGCCGATTTCGGGATTGCCGCCTCGCGCGACGGTCCCCATCTGACCACCGGCAACGCCGTGGTAGGCACGGCTGAGTACCTCGCCCCCGAGCGGGTCCGCGGCGAGCCTGCCACTCCCGCGAGCGACCTGTACGCGCTTGGGATCATCCTGTTCGAACTGCTCACGGGCCGGCCACCCTTCCAGGGCGAGCGCCCCCTCGAAACGGCTACCGCCCACCTGACGCGGCCCCTTCCCAACCTGTCCACCCTCCTCCCGGGAGCGCCCGCCGGCCTCCTGCACCTCCTCGAGGCGCTGCTCGCGCGCGACCCGGCCCAGCGGCCATCGAACGCGGCGGCAGTTGCCCAGGCGCTCCGCCAGATCGAGGACGCCAGCCAGCAGACAACCCATGCCCTCACCCCTGCCAGGATCACCCACCCCCTGCGACCAGCCCCGGCCGAAAGACGCCGCTGGTTGCTGTTCCCGCTCGCGCTCCTGGCCCTTCTGCTGCTGGCAACGCTCGCTGGTGGAGCAGCGCTGCACAGGGGCGCTGGCAACCTGGGGCTGGAACACCCCACTCTCCCGGAGGTGGCCGGCCTGCCCGCAGCCGAGGCGCGAGCCGTGCTGGAAGATGCAGGCTTTGCGGTCGCTGAGCGCTACGAGGGACACGACCGCGTAGCGGCAGGGAACGTGATCGGGACCGTGCCCGCTGCTGGCACCGCCCTGGCCCGTGGCGAGACCGTTACTCTGCTCGTGAGCGCAGGACCGCCGCCCGTTGTGGTACCCGACCTGGTCGGCCGCCCGGAAAGCGAGGCCCGCGCTGCCCTGAGTGCCGTGGGGCTGCCCGCAGGGCCAAGCGAGCGGGTCACGACCACCCTACGCGGGGTCTGCCTGGGCTGCGTGGTCGAGCTGCGGCCTGCGCCCGGCACTGCGGTTCCCCCGGGGAGCAGTGTGACCCTCGTGGTACGCGCTCCAGCACCGAGCCCGCCACTCCCACCAGGGCGCGGCCACGACCGCGCTGAGGAGCGTGGTCGCGACCGCAACGACGGACGAAGCCCCGGCCGCTAAGCCCCCGAGACGAACGCCAGCCTTACTCGCCGGGACACGCGCAGCGAGCCGCGCTAGCGGGGTGCCACGGTCGGGGGTGCTGCCCAGGCCGCGACGATCGCCTCACTGGGCAGCACGCGGCCAAACAGCCGGTCGAGGAAGGCCAGTTCGCTGCGCTGCCGCTCGGGGTTCGGGTCGCAGGTCGCATCGCTCGCCACCACCACGAAGAAATCCTCGAAAAAGGCATCCCGGGCCGTCGACCCCACACAGGTGCTTGTCGTTACGCCCGTCACCACGACGGTCTGAACCCCGTAGCGGCGGAGGTTTTCTGCCAGGCCAGTGCCGCGAAAAGCGCTGTAGCGGTGCTTGACCACCTCGATCTCACGCGGCCCAGGCTGCGGGCGAAAGGGCGGCCAGTAGTCGGCCCCAAGGGTTCCTTCCTGGCACACCGTGCCCAGTCTCCCGAGGCGCGCCAGCACCGCCGCAAAGGGTGGGCTGAGGTACGGGGGATCGTAGAGTGCCCGCACGAATACCCGTAGCACTCCATGCGCCCGCGCTGCCGTGAGCAGTCGACTGAGCCCCTGGCAAATCGCCGCTCCAGCGCCAGCGGCGCAGAAATCGTTCTGAACATCGACGATCAGCAGGGCCGTCCATTCTGGTGCGAGGGGAATGGTGAGCGCGTCTTCTTCCGCCATCGCTCTCTCCCGGGGAGAGGGTAGCGCAGCAAGGCCGGTGGTGCCTATCCCCCGGCGGCCACGCCTTTGCCGGCCAGAGGAAGAAACAGGGTGGTACTGGCCGGCGGAGTTGGGGAGGGAGTGACCACGAGCACGCGGGGGGTAGCGGTCGGCTGGGGCGCTGCACCCGCGAGGGCGAGTCGATAGATCTTCCCGTTCCGATAGTCGGCAACGTAGAGGTTGGCCGAGTCGTCCTCGCCAAGGGTCGAAATCTCGGGCGTCCCGAGGTTCAACACCCTACCGGCGACCCACCGCTCGCCATCCCGGGCCATGGCCCAGAGATAGTTCCCCAGATCGGCGAAGATATAGACCCCCTGGAGAGCCGGAAACTCCGTCCCACGGTAGACGTAGCCCCCATTCACCGACCCCCCCTGGGAGTGGTCATACTCGAAGACCGGGAAGGTCAGCCCCTCAGGGGTGCAGGGCGGGATGTTACAACGCGTCCCCTCCCAGATGCGCCAGCCATAGTTCTCTCCCCCCGGGCTTCCCGCCGGCTGGAGATTGATTTCTTCGCGCTGGTTCTGCCCGACGTCCCCGATGTAGAGGTCGCCGGTCAAGCGGTCGAAGGAGAAGCGCCAGGGGTTGCGCAGCCCTAGCGCCCAGATCTCCGGCCGCCAGCCCGGTTTACGCGGGTTGCTCGCGGGCACCGTGTAGGTGAGCGGTGAGCCGGTTTCACTGTCGATCCGAAGCAGCTTGCCCAGCAGCACGCCCGGGTTCTGGGCATTGTTCGGCGGGTCATTGGCCTTGCCGCCATCACCCGTCCCGATGTAGAGGTAGCCATCGGGGCCGAACTGGAGCTGCCCCCCGTTGTGATTGCCTGCCTCGCGATGGGGGATGGTCAGCAAGCGCTGCTCGCTCGCCGGGTCGGCACGGTCGGGGTCGGCCGTCAGGCGAAAGCGCGAGATGACGAGGTCGCCCGTGGTATCGGTGTAGAAGGCGTAGAAATAGCGTTTCTGGGCAAAGCCAGGCGGAAAGGCGAGGCTGAGCAGGCCGCGCTCTCCACAGCAACCCACGCGGGTGCGAATGTCCAGGAAGGGGGTCGGCAGGATTTGCCCCGTGCTGGGCTTTAGGATGCGGGCGATGCCAGCTTGCTCGGTGATGAACAGCCGCCCTGAACCATCCCCAGCGCCCGTGATCGACGTTGGGTTGGTGAGGCCACTTGCTACCAGGGTCGCGGTCAGGCTTGGTAGCGGGGGTGCGGCCGCACTCGGCCGCTTCTCCCCGATCGTCCAGAGTGCTATGAGGGTCACGAGTACTCCGGCGCCGAGTGCCCCTTTGACCAGCCATCCCATCAATCTCTACTCCGGCTGCTTGCTTCCACACACGTTCGGCTGGGAAACACTGTCGCATCCCGAGGCCAGCAGGGGAGAGTAGCAGACGAGTCAGGTGTTGGCTAGCGCGAGCGGCGGAAGTCGGATGACTTACTTCTCCTCAGCCACCGCAGCTGTGGGCTCACTGCCGAGCTGCTCGCGGAGCCAGCGCCACTCCTCGTCACTGAGCGAAGCACGGGCGAGCAGGTCTGGTCGCTGCTGGGCGGTGCGCAGGATGGCCTGGCGGCGCCGCCAGCGCGCGATCGCGGCGTGATGCCCCGAGAGCAACACCTCCGGCACCGCCCATCCGCGGAAGACGGCTGGCCGGGTGTACTGGGGGTATTCCAGCAGCCCCTGGGCGTAGGACTCGCTCGCGAGCGATTCCGGCGCGATCACCCCTGGCAGCAGGCGCACGACCGCATCGACCACCACCATGGCCGCCAGTTCACCACCGGTGAGTACGAAGTCCCCGATCGAGATCTCATCCGTGGCTAAATGCTGGCGGACGCGGTCGTCCACCCCCTCATAGTGGCCACAGAGCAAGAGCAGGCGCGGCTCGCGGGCGAACTCTTCCGCCAGTCGCTGGTCGAAGCGGCGCCCGGCGGGGGAGAGCAGAACGATCCGCGCCTGCGCGCCCTGGAGGATCTCCTCCGCTGCCGCGAAGAACGGCTCGGGCTTCATCACCATCCCTGCCCCACCCCCGAAGGGATAATCGTCGACGGTGCGGTGACGGTCAGTCGCCCAGTCGCGCAGGTTGTGGACGACGATCTCGACCGCTCCCTGCTCGACCGCTCGGCGGACAATACTCTCGTCGAACGGGCCGCGGAACATCCCGGGAAAGATCGACAGGATATCGATGCGCATCCTGCTCGATTCTAGGACGGCTCGGGGCGGCCGCGGCGACGCTGCTCAGCTTGCTGGCGGTAGACAAACTGGATCACGCGCTGGCGCTCCCGCTCGCTGATGGCTTCGAAGGCCCCACGGACGAGATAGGTCCGGTAGGGCTGGCTACCAGGCAGGCGAACCACCCGACGGCGGACGTCGACCACGCGCAGCAGCGGCCGGACTGGCTCTTCGTCATCGAGCCGGAGGATGATCCCGAACTGGTCGCCAACGGTGAGTGCCTGCAAACACTCGCAGTACATCCCACCGCCACTCAGGTCGAGCACCCGCACGGCGAAGCGGGTAGTCGGCTCCCCATCTGCCCCGATCAGGTAGGCCGACATCGTATGGATATCGACCGGGACACGCACAAAGGCCCGCCGCTGCACACGCTCCACGGCCCTCACCTCGATCACGAGCGCTGGGGAACCGAGCAGTTCACCGACTACTTCACCCGAGAGGCGATGCAGTCCATCCGGTAACCCAACCTCCACGACCACTGCCGCGCCCGCTGGCGGGGGCGGTGCCTCGGCCAAGAGGGCGACGACAACCCGGTTCGCGTGGACCGATTCGACCTGCGCCGCGAGCGCTGGCTCGGAGCCATCGGTGGCGCGCCAGCGCACCCGCGCTGCCTGGGGCGGCGAGAGAAACGAAAGGTCGACGGCCATCGCGCACCCCCAGCCAGCAGGATACTCGATTTCAGGGGGTGCTGGCACGCCGCCTCTCCCGGGCAGCGCGCCAACGGACGGCGGGGCGAGTGGCCTGAACGCGTGGGGTCAGGGCCATGAGGGCAGCACTGGTCGTCGCGCCCTGGTTAGCGGCCAGAGCATTCTCCCGTTGGATTTCCGCCCAGAGTTCGGCCCGGTAGATCGGCACGGAACGCGGGGCCTGGATACCCAGCCGAATATGGTCGCCATCGATCTCGAGGACCGTGAGTTCGACATCCCCGCCAATGACGATCGACTCGCCAGCCTTGCGGGTCAACACCAGCATCGCTACACCCCGACCGCGCTCGCTGTCGGCCGCAAGAGCGGCGTCCGCACGCTCCAGCGCCCATCGTTGAGGACGATCTGGCGTCCCCGGCGGCTGCGGCGGCTGAGGACGAGCGGTGCGGCCAGGTTCGCCGTCGATTCGCGGATATCCGCCGCCACCCGCACGATCACCAGCGCGGCGGCATCATCGCTCGACCAGAGCCCCTGGGCGCGGACCTCCTCCTCGCTCAGATCGAACTCGTAGTCCGGGAAGAAGTAGCCCGGGTCAGCGACCACGAAACAGAGACTCGGGTCGTCGAGCGATTGGAGCCAGCCGAGCGCTGGGTTCTCCCGCTCGACAATCCAGGCGAAGCGGCGTCCCTCGCCGAAGCCAACGATGGCGAGCGAGTAGATCTGGCGCTCATCGACCGCCACGATCTCGGGCTCGCCGAAGCGCGTGGTCAGGACATTCATCTTCCCTCCCGGGCCCCTTGCCCTCAACGGAGAAAGTCCAGCAGCGAGGGCTGGATCAGCT
>JAILZB010000336.1 GCA_023512725.1 Chloroflexota bacterium
CGTTAGGGCGGCCTTCCACGAGTTCCCGCAGCTGAAGCAGCGAACGGACGACGTCCATGGACACGGGATAGACCCAGAGTGGCCATGTAAAACTCGCCTGCTTTTCATCCCAGCCGGCTGTCTGAAGTCGCCGACCCATCGGGACAGAGGGGAAGAGAGCGAGGCCGCGGTAGGCGAGGAGGTTGGCCATCCACATAGTGCGGGGCTCGTTCCCCGGTGCTGTTGGATCGCGATCCATGAGCGCGTATCGGCGATCCTCGATTGGGTCCCATCGCATCGAGAGACGCTGGTCCTGATAGTCCCATGACTCGAACAGCGTCCGACGAACGCGGTCGGTGTCGACCTTATCGAGGAGCTTCCGGGCTGTCTCCAGGAAGAACTGCTTCCCCGATCCGCTGGCGAAAGAGAACGGCGTGGGCTCGATGCTGTCGGGCTTTCGCCGGCAGACGGCGTCGGTTCCGAAAGCCGCCAGCATGTCGACCGATTCGCGATCCGATCCGCCGGCCGTGCGTATTAGTTCCGCAGCAAACTCCCGGTATTCACCGCTCGTGCAGTCTTCGATTCGCTTTCCGAGCGCGAGCTCCGGCCGAGGGACAGCCACTCGTAAAGCCTCAAGCCACTGACTGCGTTTCTCTGCGTACTCGCGCCGCAGCGGACGAAGTTCTCGCTCCTCAGCCTCCGTCCGCTCGCGGCCGCGGAGCCGCCGCTTCTTGATCTCGTCGTTCTTTTTCTCGATGGTCTTCTTGACACGCTCCATCTCCTTCTGCGCATCCTCCATCTCCTTCTGCGCATCCAGCCGCCGGCGTTCGACATCCGCTGGTACCGGTCCGCCGCGGAGGGAGTCGGCGACTTTCCTCGCCAGCTCGTCCTCGTCCTTGACGTGGACGTTCTCCAGGATCGGGGTCCACCGGGTGGCTCGCTTCCATCGGAGCCTGGGCTCTCCGACACAGGCTTGCTCGAGGCTGACGAGCGTTCCCAAAGCGGCCAAGAAGCCCAGCGGGTTGGTCCCATCGAGGCCGAGTAACTCAAACGATCGAGACATCAAGCTTTATCTGTTGCTGGCGTACCAGTCAGCGAGCCGCAGAAGGGCCTCCAGGTAGGCAAGGCCCCACCACCCGTAGCGGCGGTTCAACCGCCAGAAGCGTTCGGCGATGCCGGAGTCCAGCCGGTGGGCCGGTGGCTGCGATTCGCGGTCCTCGGGACCGAGGCTAACGTCGGTGTCCGCGAGAGTGCCGGAGACCCCTGGGGGGTCACGATCCTCCACCACGGGGGCGAAGGGTCGGCCGTGGCCGTGGTGGCTAGCGACCAGGTGGAGCACTACGTCGGCAAATACCTCGTCGGCAAACATCTCGTCGCTGGATCTCTTCTCGCGGAACCGTCGGGCGAGTAGTTCCATCGAGAGCATCTCGTGGCGGAAGCCCTCCGGCAGTCCACTCGCCTCGCGGATGGCCCTGCGCCGTGCAGGCGAGCTAGGCACTGCAGGGGATTTCGCGATCGGCTCTTGGGCGAAAGCTGCTGCCACTTCGTCTCCCTGGCGCAGAAGGACCTGGAAGCGCGGGTCGAGCTTTCCTGCATCGTGCCATAGGGCTGCGAGAGCAAATGATTTGTGCAGGCTCGGCGGGAGGCAGCGCGCAGCGATACGCTGCGCGGTATCGCGGACCAGCCGCGAATGTTCCTCCAAGGGAACCTCTTGATCACTAGACGATGCCAGGTCATCGTCGTCGGCGAAGAGGTCCGGCTCGGCTCCTCTGTGCCCGAGCGCTCGTGCCGAGAGGACCAGCCCGCCCGCCGGGTGCGCGTCGATCCGACCCCCCCGCGCCCCCTCGAGGAGCTTCAGCCACCATTCGGGAGGCGGCGCTAGAGACTCCTCATCCTGAGGTCGATACTCCAAGACCGCCGCTATCGCGTCGCTGAGCGCGTCCCGCTCCGGGGCGGGCGACGCGGCCAGCCCGACCAGCTCCTTCAGTGGCGGGCAGCAGTCCAGCCAAGGCGCGAGCACCGTTTGGTTTAGACGCACCGCGGCCGGCTGGCCTGCCGCGGCACGCGCCGCCTCCCACAGGTCGAGCTTCTCGTCGCCCAACGCCTTCGCCCCGGTCGCCTGCCCGAGCGGCCCGAACCCGTAGGAGGCGGGGATCACGACGACGTCGCCGGGACTGATGCCGTCAGCATCCGTTACCACGCGGGAGCGGTCCCGACCCCGCCACACCAGGCACGGGCGGATGGGGCGGCGGGATCCTTCCGACTCTTGCGACTCGCCCCCGAGGCCCTCCACGTCCACCAAGTCGTCAGCCGCCGGTTGCTGTGCCAACCAGGCCCGGACGAGCCGCAGCGGCGCCTGAAGCATCTCTCCACTCACCGGGGGGCAAAGAGCTACGGTCTCTAGCCACCGATCGGTTCCGCCCACCTGGAGGTCGCAGCGCCAGACGACTGACACGTCGGAACGACCTGGCCGGCCGTGTAGGTAGAGCGCGAGTTCGGGCTCGGGATGAGCAGCCGGGGCGGTCTGGCACAGCAGATCCAGATGGGCCGGCAGCAGCATCGGAGCGTTGGGGCTCGGTGCCATGTACGACGGAAGTTCCTCGACCCCCCGTAATCGGTCCTCCAAAGCGTCTACGCCCATGTCGACGACGGGGCGCCCCCTCTCATCCGGCGAGGCCTGCTTCTGCAGCCACTGCCAGGTGGTGGCCAGAGCCTCGCCGTAGATCGGGTCCGGTTCCTTAGCATCGAGGTCGCCCTTACGCGTGAGGATGGCCGCGGGGGCGGGTT
>JAILZB010000337.1 GCA_023512725.1 Chloroflexota bacterium
CGGTCCGGCACTGACGGCAATGTTGGCGGCAGCGCCCCCTGGTGTGATGCTGCTGCTCTTGGTCTGAAGATAGGCAGTATCGGAGAACTTCTTGGCGGCGGTGAGCAGGTTATTGAGCCGCCCATTGATATCCTTGATCGCGTCAACCCGCCGCTGCCGGTCCGAGATTTGGCCCTGGAGGGCGGTGATCGGCGCCTTCTGGAGCTGCGTGAGCTGGTTGATCATCGAGGCGGTATCAAAGCCCGATACCAACCCGGTGAGGATCAGCGGCTGACGGTTGACGCTGCTAACCATGGCGCGCCTCCGGCGCGAGCAAATCGGGAGGAGGGAGGAGGGAAGGGAGAAAGGCGGTACACGGCTTAGCTCGCTAGATACCAAGCCGCGCGAACCGCCGGAGGCGCGGGCACTGGCCCACCCTCCTCCCTCCTCCTTCTCCCTCCTCCCTCATCCTCTGCGAGCGGACGGGGAGAAACCATCCGGTTCCTCCCCTATTGCGTCTCGCGCCGCTTAGCGGAGCAGACCCAGCGCACCCTGGGGCACGTTGTTCGCCTGGGCGAGCACCGAGGTACCGGCCTGGGTGAGGATCTGCGCCCGCACCATGTTCGAGGACTCCTCGGCCACGTCCGTATCCCGAATGCGGCTCTCCGAGGCCGTCAGGTTCTCCACCGAGACGGCAAGCGACTTGACGGTGTGCTCCAGCCGGTTCTGGGCCGCACCAAGCGCGCCGCGCCGGTCATTCACCGAGGTGATGGCCGCGTCCAGAGCATCGATCAGCTGCTCGGCGTCCGTGGTCGTGAACGTGCTGCCGGTGACGGCGGTATCGAACTGGCCCAGCTCGGTGTTGAGGGTGGCCAGGCCCGCGGAGGAGATGTCTACGCGGCTGAACGAGACACTGATCGCATCGCCCGAGGCGACGCCGCCGGCCCCCGCGCCGATCTGGAAGTTGGCCGAAGCCGAGCCGGTGGCCGTCACGATCGTGTCCGTCGCCCCGGCCACCATCCCCGCCGCCACGTTGGCGCCCGTCTCGCCCGCCACCGAGGCGATGGTGACCTTGACCCCCAGCTTGTTGAAGTCCAGCACCTTGGTGCCGTCCGCCGCCACGGCCAAATCAGCGTAGGCAATATCCTGCGAGGTGGTGCCATCGCTGAGCCGCAAGGCAGAACCGGTGTCCGTGAAGGTGTAGGTGGTCCCCGCCTTGGCCCCCGAGACATCGACAGACGAGACCGCGGTATTGGTGCCCGCCTGCACCACGAAGCCGGCGCCGATGGGCGAAGAGGCATCGAGCTTGGTGGAGAGGCTGCCGGTGAGCAGCTCCTTACCGTTGAACTTGGTGCGGGTAGAGACCGCGTTGATCTCGGTCTTGAGGGCCTGGATCTCGTTGTTGATCGCCTTGCGGTCGTCGTTGGAGTAGGTGTCGTTGGCAGCCTGGACGGCCAGCTCACGCATGCGCTGGAGCATGTCATGCACCTCTTCCAGCGCGCCCTCGGCGGTCTGGATCATGGAGATGCCGTCTTGGGCGTTGCGCATCGCCTGGGAGGTGCCCTTGATCTGGCTGCGCAGCTTCTCGGAGACAGCCAGGCCGGCGGCGTCGTCGGCGGCGCGGTTGATGCGCAGGCCGCTGGAGAGCTTCTCCAGGGTCTTGGCCATCTGCATGCTGGTGGTAGCCAGCTTGTGGCGCGTGTTGAGCGCCATGGGGTTGGTGTTGATTGCAAGCGACATGGTTTGGTGGCCTCCTTTGCCATGCTTGGGCGCTGAGTCCGTTCAGCGCCGCTGACGTGCCTCTCTTGCTTGCTCCGCTCACCATCCTCTGCCACGCGAGGAAAGGGCGCGGCACGGGGACAGACCGTGAGCGAAGCACCGCCCCGCTTCGCTCGTGGCAGCGGGTTGGGGCGAGGGGACCTTACGCATCCTCTTTTTTTCGCAACTGTTGGAGCGCCGATTCGAGCGCGGTGCGGTTACGGGCGGACGTGAGCGCACGGCGATTTTCGCCACCCACGGCCCGCTGAACCTCCTCTCGTACGATGGCCACGTTCGCCGGGGCGTGGATGCCGATCTTGACCCGGTCTCCATCCACGGCCAGGACCGTGACTCGAATGTCGTTATCGATGATGATGCTCTGCTCCGGCTTGCGGGTGAGGATCAGCATCCCTGCTCCCTCCACGGCCTCCCTGCCCGCCCCGTGCCGGGCGCCGGCTAGGCCGCCCGTCGTGCGGTGCGGTCCGGCGGTCCATCCAGGGGGTGGCGCAGGCTGTAGCGCGTGCCGTCCAGGATCACCTGCTTGGCCACCCAGGTGCGCGCGTTCACCACCAGCGGCGCCAGTAGGTTGGCGGTGATGGCGCCGCCGTCCGCCGGCACGGTGAGCACCACCAGCACCAGCGCCTCCTCCGCCGCCCGCAGCTCAAGGGCGTGCGCGTCCGCCGCGCTCAGCTCAAAGGCATAGTCGGGAAGCACCGCCGGGGCGTCGGCCAGCGGCAGGGCCAGGGCCGGCTCGGCCTCGCACTGGAGCCAGTAGAGCGGGCAATCCTCGATGGGGATGAGCGTCCAGTCGCGGTACTCCTCCAGCCCCGGCATCCCCGCCACAAAGCGCACACGTCGCGCCTCGCGTACCGGCGCGGGCGCCGGGGCGCCCAACAGTCGAGCCATGCCGCTGTCCTTTCTAGCGCAGGAACTCAAGCAAGCTGGGCTGGATGGCGCGCGCCGCCGCGCCCAGCGCCGCCTCGTACACGTTGCGGGCCGCGTTCAGGCGGACCACGGTGTCCGCCACG
>JAILZB010000338.1 GCA_023512725.1 Chloroflexota bacterium
GTGCGCCCGCTGGCGGTGGTGCGGCGATGAGCGACACGATCCTGACGCGGATCGCGCGCTTCGCCGGGTGTGTCCGGGCCGGAGAGTTCGGTGAGGATGTAATCAAAGATGCGCGCAGACGACTTCTCGACACCCTGGGCGTGGCTCTCGCGGCCAGCGGTATGGAGCCGGCCCGGATTTCGGGTGCTGTCGTCCGGGGGTGGGGTGGTGAGGAGCAGGCCACTATTGTGGGGGCTGGGCGCAGGTACCCGGTTCCGAGCGCGGCTTTCGTAAACGGCACCCTGGCACATTCCTTGGACTTTGACGATACGCACCTTCCTTCCGTGCTGCACCCCAGCGCCGCTGTGGTTCCGGCGGCGTTGGCTGCCGCGGAGGCCTCAGGGGCGTCTGGTACGGAGCTGATGGCCGCGATCGCAGCGGGCGACGAACTGGTGGTGAGGGCCGGGATGGCGGGCTACGACGAGGCTCTAGGGAGCTCGGTATTCTTCGAGCGGGGACTCCATGCGACCTCCATATGCGGGACGCTGGGCGCGGCGCTGGCCGCCGCCATGCTCCTGGGGCTCTCCGAGGAGGGGATCGGACACGCCGTGGCGATCTCTGCGAGCATGGGGGCGGGGATAATAGAGGCCAACCGCACCGGGGGTACGGTCAAACGGATCCACTGTGGCTGGGCAGCGCACTGTGGTGTCGTGGCGGCCGAGCTCGCGCGTGCGGGGCTCACCGGACCCCCCACGGTCTTCGAGGGCCGGTTCGGGTTCCTCCGGGCATATCTGGGAGACGATCACGACGCCGAAGTTCTCGTCCGAGGACTGGGAGAGGAGTGGCAGTCTGCGAGGATCTTTTTCAAGCCCTACCCGGCAAACCACTTCACCCACGCCGCGATCGACGCGGCCCTGGAGTTGCGCGGGGATGGTATGAGGGTGGACGAGGTCGAGGAGATTGTGCTCGGCGTGCCCGCCCAGGTGCTGAAGACCATAGCGGAGCCGCGTGAGGCGAAGGCGAGGCCCGAGAGCGGGTATGCGGCCCGGTTCAGCGGCCCCTTCACCGTGGCGAGCGCCTTACTGGGTGGTGGCGGACTCGGGGTGGGGTTGGACGATTTCACCGATGAAGCTGTCAGAGACCCGAGAAAGTTACGGCTCGCCTCCCGCGTCCACTGTGTCGAGGACGAGGAGTGTACCCGGATCTTCCCCCACCAGTTCCCGGCCGTGCTCCGGGTCAGGCTCTCCGACGGTGGCACCCGAACCGTGCGCGTCCGGCACAACCGGGGAGGGCCGGAGAACCCGCTCTCGGACGAAGAGCTCGCGGCCAAATTCCGTTCCAACGCCTTGAGGGTGCTCGCTCCGGGGCACGTGCAGGAGATCGAAGAGGCTCTGATGGAACTCGGCCCGCTTCCAGAGGGGGTTGCGAGGCTCGCCGGGCTGCTTCGCGCGCCAGCCGATCGCGGGTGAGCGCAGGCTACGCCCAGCATCTCGTCGTGCCCCCGTTGGGCTGCAGGACCTGCCCCACGAAGGGGTCGGAACCGCCGCTGGCCAGGAATGATATGGTGGCCGCGATCTCCTCCGGCTTCCCTATCCTGCGGATGGGGCTCTCTGCCGCGTAGCGTTCCTTTATCTCCTCGACAGGTATGCCCGCGTCCCGGGCGTCGCACTCGAGTTGCGGCGTATCCGTCACGCCTGGGGCAACCACGTTGACGAAGATGCTCTCGGGGGCGAGTTCGCGCCCCAGCGTCTTTCCCAGGGAGATCAGACCAGCCTTCGAGGCGGCGTAGGCGGTGGCGTTCGGCCATCCGGTTACGCCCCACTCTGAGCTCACGATAATGATCTTTCCCCTCCCAAGGCGCCGCATGCCGGGCAGTACGGCGCGGACGAGGTAGAAGGTCCCGCAGAGGTTGGTCCTTATCTGGGCCCACCATTCATCCTCGCTCTGCTCCAGGAAAGGTCCCATCGCCATATATGCAGCGTTGGAGACCAGCACGCCCACGGGCCCTGCCTCACGCTCGATGTGGGAGACCATCTCCTCGACGGCGGACGGCCGCGAGACGTCCGCAACCGCCGGGATCCCGCCGCACTCTTCGACGAGGGCGTCCAGCTCTGCGGAGGGTTCCTTGTCGTTCGCCGCCACGAGCATGCCGTCCTCGGCTAGCTTGAGCGCCGTGGCGCGCCCGATGCCCTGGGCGGCGCCGGTCACGAGGGCCACGGTTCTCCCTTCAGGGCGCGCGGCCATCAGATGACGGCTCCCGCGTTCGGGGAGACTACCTGCCCGCAGAAGTAGCTCCCTTCCTCGGCGAGGAAGAGCACGGCCTCCGCAACCTCTTCCGGGCGCACTAGACGGCGCAGCGGCAGGGTGCCCAGAAATCCGGGGTCCCTCCAGGGCGAGTCTTCCTCCAGCAGCGGGGTGTCGGTCGGTCCCGGCGCGACGGAGTTGACCCTCACACCCCTACCCGCGACCTCGGCCGCCAGGCTCTTCGTGAACCCTATGATCGCACCCTTCGCTGCGGCGTAGTGGGCGTCACCGTCGCCACCGCCGAGGGCCAGCTCCGACGATATGGTTATTATCTGCCCGCTGTTGCGCCGCAGCATCTCAGGCAGCACGGCCGCGCACGCGTTCCTCGTCCCGCCCAGGTGAACCTCCAGCATCCGCCACCATCTCTGTGCGGTGATCTCCGCGATGGGGACCATCTCGTAGTAGCCGGCGACGGTGACGAGCAGATCGATGGGCCCTAGCTCGTGCGAAATACTGTCAACCGCCTC
>JAILZB010000339.1 GCA_023512725.1 Chloroflexota bacterium
GGCACCTGCCGGCCCTGCTCCGCGCGGTCTCCCACGATCTTCGCACGCCGCTGGGCACCATCAAGGCCAGCGTCTCCAGCCTGCGTCAGGCCGACGCCAGCTATACGGCCGAAGACCGCGCGGAACTCCTGGCGGCCATCGAGGAAGAGACCGACCGCCTCGACCGGCTCGTCAGCAACCTGCTCGACGCCTCGCGGCTGGAGGCCGGCGTGCTGAAGCCCCGCAAGCACCCGCAGGACCTCCGCGAGCTAGAACATCGGTCAAGTAGTTAGGCCGCCTTGGTTTTGTCAAGCAAGCGAGCGATGACATGCAGGTTATGAACGACGGCGCAACGACGCAGATCAAAGAGATTCTTGCGCGTCCCACAATAGCGTGCTCGGTCACCTTGCCACCGCCCAATGTGAGCCAGGGAGTGCTCGACCGCGACCCGCTCCCGCAGCTTCGCTCGCCCGACCGCCGTCTGCTGCCGTTGGCGCAACTCCTGCAGCAAGCGTTCATCGGGATGGATGGACACACTCCGCCCGTTGGCACTCGTGGTACACCGCTCGCGCAGCGGACAGACGGCACACGCCTCCGTCGGAAAGTGGACCGTCCCGCCCGGTTTGAACGGCATCGTCACGTGGTTCGGGCAGTGCAGGAGTTGCTTCTCCCAATCCAAGACGAAGGCCGTCTTCGGAAAGTGCGTCCCATTGCGCACGGGCCAGGCTTTGCAGAAGATCTTCACGTCTGCCCCCCGCTTCTGCACCAGGCGACTGCTCAGGTACGCCCGGTCGATCTGCCATTCCCCGACTTCCGCCTGTTGGGCTTGCAGGTCGGCCAACAGCGCATCGGTCACCTCCGCTTCCGGCTGATTGGCGGGAGTGAGCCCCACGGCGCGCACCACCTCCAGGTCCAGATCCCGCACGACGTGCCGCTTGTACCCATCCACCCGTTCACTTTTGCTCTTGCGTCCGTGCCGCATCTCGCCGTCCTCGACGCTGATCCGCCGCGCTTTGGCCACCCCCTGCCGCAACGCGACCTGCCCATCGGCACGGGTCTCAACATCTTGGGTGCGCACTGCTTTGGCCACGGCCAGGCTCTCCTGTGCGATGGTCCGGACACGTTCCTCAGGCTGCTGCTCCAGATAGGCTTCGACTGCCTCCAACGTTGCCAGCACCTTCGCCAACGCCTCACGGCGCGCTTGTGGATCATCCCAGTCGCAGTCCAGCGCCGCCTTGAGACTGCTCTTTCCGAGGATGTCCGCCTGTGCTTCGCCTGCCACTTCCGCCAGCCCCCGCCCCTGCTGGCGGGCGATCACGCCAAGTGCCTTTCGCAGGGCGTGGCCCAGAAGGTTATAGGTGTCCTCGACCCGCCCGGCTCCCCACAAGGGGCTACTATCCAGTGCCGCCCGCAACTGCCGCGAGCCAAAGGCCTTGGTCTGTTCGGCGATCTCCACCGTCCGTTCGATCAGGCGTCGATCAAAGTCCTGCTCGATCAACCGCTTGCGGAAGGCGACCAAGGTGCCCTTACTGAAGGGCGGTTCGGTGCAGTCGTGGCAATCGAGGACCAGTTGCCAACGGCGATCCATGGTCGTGGTCTCGATGACCTCATCGTCCGAGACGCCAGTGTACGCTTGGAGGATGGTCGCCAAAGCCAGTTGGGCAGGCGGGATCGGAGGCTGGCCGAGCGAGCTGTCTTTGTAGAGCGCGGCCAGTTCCTCCTGGAAGGCATCCGAGAAGATCTCGTGTCGCCGCTCCCGCAGGAACACGAACAGCTTGGCCCGTCGGATTCGCTTGATGATGGTCTGTTCCGCCGCCGACAACGCAACCGGCGGATACCACGCAGGTGGTCGCATCGTCTGCTGCCTTTCTTACCCGAAGTCTTCCATAGCAGACCATACGACCACCTGTACCGTCAACTCTTAGCGACTACTTGACCGATGTTCTAGCAAGCGCGCCATCCCCGCCTCGCTGATGTACGGCACGCTCGGGTAGTAGGTCGTGAACTGCGTGTAGGTGTCCTCGAGCACCTCGGGGTCATCCACCTTGAGGTACTTCCGGAACACCTCGATGGCCCACGGCTTGTCGCTCAGCAGCCGCAGCCGGCCCTGCGTGTAGGCCCGCGCCGCCCGCCGTACCGTCTCCTCGTTGGCCGCGGCCCACGACCGCAGCGCGCCGACGATGACCGTCGGGTACTCGGGGCCCTGCGTGGCGAGGTTGAACAGCTCGTGGAAGCCCTCGCGCCGCGCCACGCTGTTCCACGGCACGCCGAGCATCGCCGCATCGAGCTGGTGAGCCTGCATGGCCGCGAGCATCGCGGCCGACTCGCCGAGCTGACGGAACGCCACGTCGCGATCGGGCTCCAGGCCCCATAGGCTGAGGGCGAGCAGCGCCGAGGTGTGCGTCGAGGCGCCCAGCCGCGAGATGCCGAGGCTCTTGCCTTCCAGATCCTTCGGCGTCTTGATCGGCGAGTCGGCGCGGACGAAGATGCCGTGCGGCGGTCGGCGCCCGGCTCACAGCACCCGCAGGGTCTCCAGGGACGGGTCCGCCGGCCCCGAGACGCGCAGCCCGGCCCGACGGACGACGTCCAGGTGGGCGGCGACCTCGGGGGTCGCTCGCTCGCCTGGGCAGATGATCGGGATGCCCGGCGGGTCCTGCTCGGTGTAGAGGCCGCCGTTGGGTTGAGCGTTCTCACCGAACGAGTTGGTGCCCGAAAAGGCGATGCCCGAGACGCCGGTAACCGAGCTCTGGATACGC
>JAILZB010000340.1 GCA_023512725.1 Chloroflexota bacterium
CCTCGTCCGTCGTGATGTCCTGCTCGACCACGAACGAGTTGCGCAGGTCGGCGGTCGACCAGGGCTGGGCGGCCACCGCCGGTGTGAACAGGTTGGTGTAGAAGGCGTTGGCGGTCGGCGTGACCCAGTTGCGGGGCGTATTGCCGCTCAGGTCCTTCAGGAAGCCCGAATAGGGCAGGGCTTCGTAGTAGGCCGCGCCAAGCGTGCTGACCGGCACGTTCAGCCCGGCGGCGGATATGGCTTACCCCCGTGACCGGCCGACAGCGGTCTGGCTGCCGTCGATGGGCAAGGCGATGGTGATTGGCGGCAAGGGCGTTGGGCCCGACGGCAGGCCAATGGACGTGCTGCAGACGGAGTGTCTTGACCCGGCGACGATGACGTTTACGCCCGGGCCGCGGCTTCTTCAGGGGCGGATGGCGCACACGCTGACGCCGCTACCGGGAGGGCGTTTCCTGCTGGCGGGCGGCTGGAGCGTGGCGCTGTCGCGCACCACGGAAAGCGCCGAGATCCTGGTGCCCGAGGGCGCGGGCCGCTTCGAGCCGGCAGGAGTGATGGCGAACGGCCGTCACGACCATGGCGCGGCGGTGCTTCCAGACGGGCGCGTGCTGATCGCGGGCGGCAAGGAAGTGGACGAGAACGAGGGGACCACGTCCTGGCTTTCTCAAGCGGAGCTGTACGCGCCCGCGCGCCGATGAGCGCCAGACCTCGTGGAAGGTAGGATCCTCCCCTACCCCCACGCCCTCCGATGGAGGAAGAGGATCCACTTCTACGCCGCTTCACGCCGCAGCCGGCTTCCCGATCGTCTCGGCGATGGCCTCCTCCAGCGTCAACGCCTCGCCCCGCGCCCACGCCTCCGCGAAGGCAGCCTCACCCAGAGCAGCGCGGGTACGCGCCACGTCCCGCTCGTGTTCTGCCTGCTCCATGGGCAACCGGAGCGCGCCGAGGGCACCCCGCGCCGCCGCCGCGGCTGCCAGAAGGCGCGCGGCGCGCTCCGGGTCGTTCCGGTCACCGAAGAATGCCGCAAGCCCCTCCAGGCACTCGACCATGCCAGGGCGGTCGCCCAGCGCGCGGCGGATCGCCAGGCTCTCCTCGTAGAGCGCCCTCGGATCCAGACCGTCGGGCAGGCCCGCGTCGGCCGACACGCGGGCTAGGCTGCAGAGCACGGCCGCCAGGATCTGCCGGTCGCCCAGCGCGCGGGCAAGGGCGAGGCTTTCCTCGTAGCAGCGGCGCGCCTCGGAGGTCTCCCCCAGGAAGCGCGCCACCCCTCCCAGACCGTGCAGCGACTGCGCAATCCCCGGGCGGTCGCCCAGCTCCCGCCGGAGGGTCAGGCTTTCCTCATGCAGCCGGCGAGCCGTCGCCGCGTCGCCGCGGCACTGCGCCACCAGCCCCAGATTGTCAAGGGTGCCCGCGATGCCGGGCCGATCCCCCAGCTTTCGCTTCAGGGCCAGGCTCTCCTCGTAGAGGGCGGCAGCTGCCTCGAAGTCGCCCTCAAGAAACGCCACGTTGCCCAGATTATTGAGCGAGGCGGCGATGTCCGTCAGGTCCCCAAGCGTGCGGCGGATCGCCAGGCTCTCCTCGTACTTCGCCCGCGCCGTGGCAAAGTCGCTCTGGTACTGCGCGACCATCCCCAGGTTGTTTAGTGTGGAGGCGATCCCCTCGCGGTCGTTCAGGTCGCGGCGGATCGCCAGGCTCTCCTCATACTTCGCCCGAGCCGTGGCAAAATCGCCCTGCGAGAGCGCCACGATTCCCAGGCTGTTGAGCGCCGCGGCGCGGGCACGGCGCTCCCCGGCGGCCGCCGACGAGGAAAGGCACTCTTCCAGCAGCGCCCGCGCGTCCGTATAGTCGCCTTGGTAGAAGGCGAGAATCCCCGCGCCGTGCAGCACCCTCGCGCGGACGAGCCCAAGCTCGCGGGAGGCGGTCTGCGGGTCCCAGGGCAGCGCCAGGAGGCGGCGGAGCTGCTCGCGACCCTCGCTCCAGTAGCCCCGCGTCTCCCAGAACCGTGCCAGCGCAGCGCCCAACCGCAGGGCCGTCTGCCGCTTCTCCGGTACGGCCTCCTCCTCCGTCTCGACCGCCCAGCGCAGTGCCGCGCGCAGGTTGTCGTGGTCGATCTCCAGGCGCCGCAGCCACTCGCCCTGCACTGAACCGCGAAGCTCCCGCTCCGCCCGCTCCGCCAGGCGGCAGAACCAGTCGGCGTGCCGTGCCTGCAGCCGCGCGCCCTCGCCCGATCCGGCCATCTTTTCGGCGCCGTACTGACGGATCGTCTCCAGCAACCGGTAACGCGTCTCTCCCCCCGTTTCGCTCTCGTCCACCAGCACCAGCGATTTGTTCACGAGCTGCGTAAGCAGATCGAGAACCTCCTTCTGTTCGACGGCGCAGTGCGGATGCCCGCCCTGCCGCGCGCGGAGACGCCCGACGGCAGAGGGATCGGCGCCCTCTCCAATCGCCGCTTCAGAATCCGAGCAGACGTACTCGGCCGCCTCCAGCGTAAAGCCGCCCGCAAATACCGAGAGGCGCTGCAGCAAGAGGCGCTCGGCCTCGGAGAGCAGGTCGTAGCTCCAGTCCATCGCGGCACGAAGCGTCTGCTGGTGGGGGAGCGCGCCTCGATGCGGCGCGCCCAGCAGCCGGAAGCGGTCGTCCAAGCGGGCGGCGATCTGTTCCACCGAGAGCACGCGCACCCGCGCCGCCGCCAGCTCGATCGCCAGCGGGATCCCGTCCAGCCGCCGGCAAACCTGGGC
>JAILZB010000341.1 GCA_023512725.1 Chloroflexota bacterium
CGTCCGGGTTGGGATCGCATGATTGGGTTCCGCTTCTCGGGGGCGCCCGATGCTCGGCGGTGAGCGGCTCCGCCGCGTCGCCACCGCGGTGATCGACGCATCGCCGGCGGACCAGACGGAGGTCGTCATCACTTCGGCCGAATCGTCGCTGACGCGCTTCGCGAACTCGACGATCCATCAGAACGTGTTTGAGGCCTCGATCGAGGTGCGGGTCCGTGCCGTCGTGGGGCACCGAACCGGCGTGGTCACCACCAACCAGCTCGATGACCGATCGCTCGTTGGCGCCGCACGGGAAGCGTACGAGAGCGCCCGGATGGCGCCCGAGAACCCAGAGTTCCTGGGGCTGCCAGGGCCAGAGCCCATCCCTGCGGTATCCGCCTTTCGAGAGGCAACCGCCGAGTACACACCAGAACAGCGGGCGCGGGACGTCAAGCGCATTTGCGATCTCGCGCGGGGGCACGGGGTCGAGGCGTTCGGAGCCTGGAGCACCGGTGCCTCCGAGATCGCGGTCGCGAACAGCCGCGGGGTTTGGGCCTACGCGCCGCGCTCCCACGCTGCGCTCAAGCTGGTCGCGATGGCGGAGAGCGGGACAGGCTACGCGGAGCGGACCGGACTGGATGCGTCCGCCATCGACGTCGATGGTGCGGGCCGAGAGGCGGTCGACAAGGCGGTCCGGTCCTGCAACCCAGTGGAGGTCCCGCCGGGCGCGTACACCGTCGTGCTCGAGCCGTATGCGGTTGGGACGATGATCGATTACCTCGCCTATATGGGCCTTGGAGCGCTGGCGGTCCAGGAGGGGCGCAGCTTCATGTGCGGAAAGCTAGGCCAGCGGCTCGTGGGGGAGAATATCACGCTCTGGGACGATGGTCTGGACCCGGCCGGCGTGCCAATGGCCTTCGATTTCGAGGGTGTGCCCAAGCGTCGGGTGATCTTTTTTGAGCACGGCGTGGCGAAGGACGTCGTGTACGACTCCTACACCGCCGGTCGCGAGGGGAAGCACTCGACTGGCCATGCGCTTCCAGCCGGGACAGGGGCGGGTCCGCTCCCGCTCAATCTCTTCCTGGCCACAGGAGATGCCGACGAGCAGGACCTCCTCGCGGGGGTACAGCGTGGACTCTGGATCACGCGGTTCCACTACGTGAATGTGGTGCATCCCACGCTGACCATCCTGACGGGGATGACCCGGGATGGCACCTTCCTGATCGAGGGCGGGGAGGTGACGCGGCCGGTCCGGAACCTTCGGTTCACGCAGAGCGTGCTCACCGCCCTGTCACAGGTCGAACGAATCGGGCGGGAGCGCCGCGTGCTCCAGGACGACCTCGGTGCCACCTGCGTGCCAGCGTTGCGGATCGCCGGCTTCGAATTCACGAGCGTCACCCAGTTCTGAGATGTCGGCCCCCCTTCCCGTGGATGTCGATCGCCTCCAGCAGGCGCTCTCCGTCTCTTTTCGAGACCGTGACCTGCTGGTGCTCGCGTTGATTCATCGATCAGCATTGAACGAATGGCCGGATGTGCTGCCGGGGGATAACGAGCGGCTCGAGTTCCTGGGAGACGCGGTGCTCGGCGCCGTGGTAGCCGATCAGCTCTACCACGCGTTTCCAGAGGAGCCGGAGGGCTCGTTGACCAACCTACGGGCGATGCTCGTGCGAAAGCCATCGCTCGCGCAGTGGGCGCGGCGCTTCGACCTGGGCGCGTACCTGATCCTGGGGCGTGGTGAGGAACGCCGCAGCGGGCGGGAGCGCGACTCCATCCTCGCCGGTGCACTCGAGGCGGTGATCGGCGCGATCTACCTGGACCAGGGGTACGATGGAGCTCGCGCCTTCATCGCGCCGCTGGTCGCGCAGGCGCTGGCGACGGGAGCGGAAGGGGGGCCGCTGCGCCCATCGCCACAGACGCCGGACGCCAAGTCCGAGCTGCAGCGGCGGGTCCAGGCCCGCTACGGTCAGCTCCCCGTCTACCGATTGCGCGCGGTCACGGGGCCCAAACACCGGCCGACGTATTGCGTCGCGGTCGAAGTGCCCAGCGGGATCACCCGGGAGGGGGTTGGCCCCTCGAAGCAGGCTGCGGAGCAGGACGCCGCTCGCCGGGCGCTCGAGGCGCTCGAGGGGGACGATGCGTCCGATCCGCTGGCCGGTGCCGGCTAGACCTCATGCTCCTGCGGTGCGCCACCAGCAATGACAATCACCCCTCACCCCTGCCCTCCTCCACAAGGGGGGAGGGGGCACGTTCAGGTTAAGGCGGGCGGCGATGTACCTCAAGAGCCTCCAGATCGCCGGGTTCAAGAGCTTCGCGCACCCGGTG
The DNA here is from genome assembly GCA_023512725.1 of Chloroflexota bacterium. Classification (GTDB taxonomy): domain Bacteria; phylum Chloroflexota; class Dehalococcoidia; order SpSt-223; family SpSt-223; genus JANWZD01. Next base: position 2,302 of record JAILZB010000341.1, read on the forward strand.
CGGCTAGACCTCGGGCCGGGGATCACTGCGGTCGTCGGTCCGAACGGGAGCGGAAAGAGCAACGTCGTCGATGCCATCCGCTGGGTCCTTGGCGAGCAGAGCCCCCGCGCACTTCGGGGGAACCGGGGCGAGGACGTCATCTTCGGTGGGAGCGCCGCACGCCACCCACTGGGCATGGCTGAGGTGGTCATGGTGCTGGACAACAGCGACCGGCGCGTCGGGCTGGATGTCGAAGAGGTGGCCATCGGACGACGGCTCTACCGCTCAGGTGAGACCGAGTACCTGGTGAACCGGAAGCGGGCGCGATTGAAAGACGTGCAAGATCTGGTGGCGCAGGCCGGCCTCGGGCCGCATTCCTACTGTGTCGTTGGTCAGGGCGCGATCGACCAGCTTGTCATGCAGCGCCCACAGGAGCGGCAGGGCTTGAT
>JAILZB010000342.1 GCA_023512725.1 Chloroflexota bacterium
GGCTGCGGGTGCCCGCCAGCGTGCCGCCGGGGCAGTACCAGCTGGTGGCAGGGTTGTACCAACCGCCCGCTGGCCCGCGCCTGCCGACGGCGAGCGGCGATCGGGTACTGCTCACCACTGGTGTGTTGCCATGACCACGCTCACGTCGCCCCCGCAGGAGCGGGTTGCGTCGGAGCGGGGGGCTGGTCGCTGGCAGATCAACTTTGCGGCGGTCTGGAGCGCACAGTTCATCGCCGTGCTCGGCTTCAGCATGTTTATTCCCTTCCTGCCGCTCTACCTGGGCGAACTCGGGGTGCGTGACCCGTCGCAGCAAGCGCTCTGGAGCGGGGCGATCTTCGGGGTTACGCCCTTGCTCTCCGGGCTTGCCTCGCCACTCTGGGGCTCCCTGGGGGATAAGTTTGGCCCCCGCTTGATGCTTGTCCGGGCGCAGCTTCTGGGGGGGCTAAGTATTGGCCTCATGGCCTTTGTCCCTGGGCCAGGCTGGCTACTTGGGCTCCGGGTTGTCCAGGGGCTGGTCGGCGGCAACATGGGGCCAGCGGTAGCGCTGGCAGCGGCGGTTGCTCCACCCCGCCACCTTGGGACTGCGCTTGGACTGATGCAGATGGCCATCTATCTTGGGGGGAGCATCGGGCCGCTTGCTGGTGGGCTGCTGGCGACGGCAGTGGGCTACCGCTGGGCATTCCTGATCACCGCGCTCTGCCAGGTCGTCGCCGGGGTGCTGGTGGTCTCGTTGGTGCGCCAGAGCGGCCGTGTCACCACCCGTTCCCAGACCCAGACCGTCTTGGGGGACTTGCGTATTCTCTTCACCACGCCGGCCCTGCTCTCGGTCGTCGTGGTGGCCTATGGCATCTACTTCGCGAATGGAGCGCTCCAGTCGGTGCTCTCTCTCTTTCTCCAGTCGCTGCACGAGGGAGGGTCGGTCGAGGTGACGGTCGGGCTTGTGTTCGGCCTGGCCGCGATCGCCAGCGCCATCTCGGCCGTGGGGTCAGGGCGGCTGAGCGACCGGCTGGGGCAGCGGGTAGTGCTGGTGGTTGCGCTGGGGGGCGCGGCGCTGGCCTCGGCCCCCCTGACCGTTGCGAATGCGAGCTGGCAGGTCATCCTGGGGCGGTCGGTCATGGGGCTGTTTGTGGGTGGGGCGTTGCCGCTGGTGAACGTGTTGGCCGCCCGGATCGGTGGTCCGGAGCGGCGTGCAGGGGCCATTGGGATCGCCCAGATGGCCGGTTCGTTCGGGCTGGCGAGCGGCCCGCTGGCCGGCTCAGCCGTCGCGGCGCTCTTTGGGCTCAGTGCCCCGTTTCTCCTGATCGCCCTGGTCCTCGCTGCGGGTTCCCTCTGGGCGGCGTTCGCGCTGCGGCGGCTCGCTGAGCCGGAGGCCGCAGGCCGGGCGGGGCCCGGGCGGGCGTTCGGGGGTTCGGGCGGCTGGTAGGGCCCAGAGGGCCAGCGTGACCACGCAGCCCAGGATCCCCGCTCCGAGGAGAGTCGCGCGGGCGCCGAAGTGCTCGGCAGCGGGGGCAGTCAGCAGGTAGGAGATGGGGGAGAGGGCGGTCGAGAAAAGCCAGTCGAGGCTCGCCACCCGCCCGAGGAGCTGACGAGGGACCTCGAGCTGGAGCAACGTCGTCCAGTACACCTCGGCAACGGCGAGGAGGGCGTTGAAGGCGATGCTCGCCACTACCGCCTGCCAGATACTCTCAGCCAGGCCGTACAGCCCGAGGGCCAGGATGCTGGCGGCGTAGGTCCAGTACATCACGGTAACCAGCCGGTGGGGCCGCGCCAGTTGGGCCACGATGACCCCGGTGAGTGCGGCGGCGGCACCACCGCTGGCGTAGATCAGGCCGAGGCCATCTGCACCGGCCTGGAGGTCGTTCTTGACCCGAAAAGGGAGCAGCACGTGGAGAGGACCATCGAAGAGGAAGAAGGTGAAGGTGCCACTGGCGAGGGCGATGAGCAGCCAGGGGGTCTGCCAGAGGAGGCGGAGGCCCCCGGTTGCTTCGCTGAGCAAACGTGATGGGGGTGGGGATGGGTCCGGAGCGGAAGGCGGCAGGAGCAGGGCCGTGAGAGCAAGGGCAGAGAGCGCAAAGCAGAGGGCGCTCACTAGCAGGGCGCTCGCGGGCCCGGCGAGGGCGACCAGCGCGCCACCTGCGGCCGGACCGATGAGGGTTCCCATCAGCGTGCGGATCGTCACCCGGACGGCATTGGCCGCACTCAGCTCGTGGGAAGGGATCAGGCGCGGGAGGAGAGCGAAGGCGGCGGGATTGAACACCATCAGCCCACAGCCGAGCGGCACCATCAGCACAGCAGCCTGCCAGACGGTAAGCTGAGCGCTGGCAGCCAGGAGCCCAAGGAGCAGGACACTCCCACTGCGCATGAGTTCCGCAGTGAGCAAGAGGCTGCGGGCCGGAAAGCGGTCCGCGAGCCAGCCACCTGGCAGGGTAGCGAGCACAATTGCCAGGGAAGAGACGGTGCCGACCAGGGCAAAGGCAGCGGGGTCGTTGGCGAGCTGGTAGATCTGCCAGGCGAGAGCGACCTGGAAGACCCCGTTCCCCAGGAGCGAGACGGTCCAGGCGGCCGCAAGGAGGGCGAAATTGCGCCGCCGCAGCGGTCGCAGGATGCGCAGCCGGTTCAGCGGTGACCTGCGCGGCTCAGGCGAGCGAAGGCCTCGCGGTCCTCTGGCCGGGGCGAGTCCGGTGAGCGGCTCTGGAGGCCAAAGAGGTGGCCTTCGGCT
>JAILZB010000343.1 GCA_023512725.1 Chloroflexota bacterium
GGCGACGCCCGCTTTCCGGGACTGGATGCGCGGCACTGGCGCGAGACCGCGCGGGAGGATCGCAGCGACGCGGCCAGCGGCCTGCGTTATCGCTACGTGACTTTCGAGCGCCGCGGCTGAGCTACGGTCGTGGCCGTCGCTGAGTAGGCTCCGCGGTGACTCGATTCAGCGCTCACTGCTTCGCAAACGCCGCCGCACCGACGAAGCTCCCGGCGATGTCATAGTCCATTCCCGCCCGCGGCGCATTGAGGCCGAAGAACGCGAGATCCGCGTTGACGATGCAGTTGGCTCCGCAGACCCCCGACATGCTCAATGCGTTCGACCCGGAGCCCGATAGCGTGGCGCTGAGCGGCACGCCGTTGAGCCTCCGATCGGCCTCCGTTATATGCTCGGGCTCGCCTGCCACCATGATCTTAGAGAAGCCCTTAGCCAAAGGCTGGGCTTTGACCTCGCGGATCATCGCGTCCACGTCCGCTTTGAAGTCCTTTACTGCTCGGAAGGACTCGATCTTGAAAGCGGCGAAGAAGTGGCTTACACCCTGCGGGGTGTTGGGGTTGTTGTACAGCTCGCCTACGTGCGGGCCAAAGGGTCCACCTGCAAGGGCAGCAGACAATATCTCGATGGCCATCGCCAGCCCGAAGCCCTTGTGCCCGGCCACCGGCCAGCCCAGCGGGATGCCCAGGCCGGCCTGGGCTGCCGCCGGATCAGTGGTGGGCAGTCCGGTCGCGTCCAGCGCCCAGCCCTCCGGCAGACGCTCGCCTTCGGCAGCCAGCAGGTCGATCTTGCCGCCGGCCACCACGCTCGTGGCTACGTCCAGCACGATGGGGCGCTCCTGCCCCGCCGGGATGGCCCACGCCAGCGGATTATTGCCCAGCGCGGCCTCGGTGCCGCCGGGCGGGGCTAGCACCAGGTTGCCGTTGGTCGTGGCAAAGCCGACGAGACCGTAGGGTAGCGCCATCATGGCGTAGTAACCGGCTGCGCCGAAGTGGTTCGAGCGCCGCGCCACGGCGAAGCCGACCCCGCGCTGCCGCGCCCGCGCCAGGCACTCCTCCATGGCGCGGCAGGCAACCACCTGCCCCGGACCCGCATCGCCGTCCATAACCACTGCCAGATCGCGCTCCTCGACGACCCGGATCTGCGGCCGCGGGTTAATGATGCCGAGGCGGATGCGCTCGAGATAGACCGGCACGGCGCGCATGCCGTGGGAGTGCATGCCCCGCAGGTCAGCCTCGAGCTGCACGCGCACGAGCGTGGCGGCGTGCTCCGGGCTCAGACCGGCGTGCACGAAGAGTTCCTCGGCCACCCGCCGCAGCAGCTCGACGTCCACGCGCACGTATTCCATCCCTGCACTCCAGGTTCATTATTCGTACCGAAGTCGTACCGTAGTCGTACCGTACTCGTACCGTACTAGGATCGTACTTTAGGGCTCCGGTTCGAGATCCGGCCAGCCCCTGGCCTTCCTCCTGGCCAGGCGAGCCCGGCACTCGCCTTTACCTACAAGTTCTGGGCTTCAGCATCGAAGCGCAGCGGGGGTCCAGGCGGTGGAGTCCGCGGCCGGCGCGCACTCGTGCGCTTTCCACCTGACGGCGCCGCAGGCGCTTGCGGGGGCGTGACAGGCGCTGCTCCGGCAGGGCGTACCACGGCGTCGAACAGGCTGGCGTACGAGACGCTGAACTGCGGGCACGCTGCCAGCAGCGCTGCCAGCACGCCGTCCTGGGCGCGCAGCTCCGCCGGCAGCGCGGCGCGTAGCTCTCCCAGCGTCGCACCTTCCGGCCGCCCTTCCAGCGCCTGCGCCACCACTTCGGCGAGGCGCGCCAGATAGGGCGCTGAGACCAGCCCGGCGCCGGGCAGCAGCCGGATGTCCTCTTGCTCCAGCTCGGCCTGGAGCCCGCGGAGCTCTGCCGCTGAGACCAGCCCCAGCAAAGCCATGGCCTCTGCCTCAGGCACCCGCCCGCACTGCCTGACCCTGGCCCGAAGCTCTTCCAGCCGGGCCCGCGCGGCGTCGATCCGTTCCTGCGGCCGGTCGAAGTGCTCGCGCAGCATGCGCAGCACGGCCGTGGCGGCGAGCCGGCGCCGGAACGGCACCACCGGATACGGCAGGCCGGCGAACTCCCCGGCCAGCGCCTCATCGATCGCCAGCGCAAGCTCAAGCGCCGGCTCCTGCTGGGCCAGCCGGAGTAGCTTGGACCGCTTGCGCTCCTTATACTCCGGCGTCCAGAAGCCGATGATCTCCAGGTAGACACGCTGGTCCCCGCGCTCCAGCGCAAAGTCCGCGATGAAGACCAGCTCTCCGGAGATGATCGGGTCCGGCTCACGCACGAGCTGCCAGGCGTCGGCCTCACCGCGGCGCGCCAGCCCGGCGAAGGCGCGGCTGAACTCCGCCTCGACGGTGCTGTCGTAAAGAGTGGCTGTCTCGGTGGCCTCGCCGGTGCCTCGCAGCGCCCGACAGACCTGGGCGTCGAGGTGGAACTCGTAGACGCGGCCGTTCAGATGCACGGTGGCCACCGCGTCGGGAGCGCGCTCGCGGGTTGCCAGAGGCCCGGCCAGCAGGCGCAGGGCGAAGCGCGCCAGCTCCGGGCCATGGCGGGTGCGCGGGCCAAACACCTCGAACGGCCCCTGCACCAGGACGGTGACTGCGTCTCCTATGCGGGAGGCGTCGCAGACAAGGCCGTGCCACTTGGCCAGGAAGTATACCTGCTTGATCGCCGGTCCGCTGGGC
>JAILZB010000344.1 GCA_023512725.1 Chloroflexota bacterium
ACGTGGGCCGGGTCGGGGGGCGTGCGGGCCGTGGGCGGTGGGGGGTGGATGGGGTGGGTTTTGGATTGACTCGGCCGGTGGGGCGATTCATGCTCGAGCAGATCCCCGCGGTGTAGAGGCGTGGCTGGCTCGGGATGAGTGGTGGTGGGGGGTTGAGCTGCGCCGCCGCGAGCGGAGGCAAGGTGGGTTCCTCTCCTCCCCCTTCTCGAGGCCCTCTGGTTCTGGAGCGAGCGGCTCTAGGCAACCGAGGGTCGATCTGAGCGGAGGCCCTGATGGCCATGAGCACTTTCCATCGCTCGACCCCTGGAGCGGTTGAGACCGGCGCGCACTGGCTGACGCACGCGGCGGCGATGGTTCTGGGCGTTCTGCTGGCGCTGGTGGCGTTGACCTTTGGCGTGACGATTGTGGGCTTGCCGGTGGCGGCGGTACTGGCGGTGCTGGGCCTGGCCGTCTTTGGCTGGGGCCTGACGCCGAGCTTCCGGCGCTGGCGCGAGCAGTCCTAGGTCCGGGCCGGGTGGGGGATGGGGACGTCGGTTCAGGCCCCCTCCCCCGGGTCCGGGTCGAGTTCGGCGGCGCGGGCGGCGCGGCGGTCGCGGGAGTCGTAGAGGACCATCGAGCTGACGACCGGGCGAAGCAGGTCGTTGACGACCTCCGAGCGGTCCTTGCCGACGTGGATCGCGTAGAGCCAGAGCTTCTTGTCCAGGTCTTCCTCGATGGCGAACATCCGCTCGACCCGGCGGACTTTGGCGGCTTTGCCGCGTGGGGTGCGGCTGCGGGTGGTGGTGGCAGCGCGGGGGGGCGGCGGCGGGGGTTCGGCTTCGGCCGCTGGGCCTGCGCCGGGGCTGAGGCTGGGAACGGGCAGAACGGCCGGGCCGGGGTCGTCGTTCTCGGCCGCCGGGGCCGGGGCCATCGACGACGCAGCCAGGCGCCGCTCGAACTCGGCCTCGGACATGGCCGGGCGGGTGAGGCTGGTCCGGCTCTCCGGGCCGGGCAGTCCGCCGCGTCGGGCGCTCATCGGCTTGGTCCTCCAGTGCGGGGTGCGGAGTTGAGGGGGGTCAGGCCGGAGAGCAGGGTTTGGGTCCCCTGCCCTGTCTGGGCTTGGGTGCGCGCTCAACCGGCTTGGCTGAGCGGCTCGGCGGCTGGGGTGGCGGCGTCGAGCGCGGCCGCGGCCGCGCGGTAGGCCGCCGCGCCGGCGCATTCCGGGTCGTAGTGGACCAGGGGGATCCCCCGGGCGTAGGCCTCGCGAAACTTGACCGACGTCGGCACCGTGCGCTCGAAGACCAGCGGCCCGAAGTAAGCGCGCACCTCGCCCTCGACCTGGCGCGAGACCAGCGTCCGGTCGGCCCGAGTGATCAGCACCCCCCGGACCGCGACCGCGCCGCCGTCGGTCAGCTCGCGGCGGAAGATCGAAACGTCGCGGATCAGATCCTCCAGCGCCTGCACCCCGGCCAGCGCCGCCACGCAGGGATCGATCGGAATGATCACCTCGTGCACGGCGTAGAGAATCGCCACGTTCAGAGGGGTGAGCACCGGACTGGTGTCGAAGACAACCCAGTCGTAGCCGGTCAGGCCGCGGAGCAACCGGCGGATCCGAAACTCACGCCCCTGGCCCAGACCCTGGGTCCCCCCCATCTGGTCGGAGCACTGCCCCAGCCGCGCACCAGGCGGCACCAGGTCCAGCCGCTCAACCCGGCTGGCCAGAGCGACCTCGGCCAGCGCCCGGCCCTCGAGCAGCGCATCGGCCACGATCTGGCGGCGGACCTGGCCCTGGCCGCGCTCCTGGGAGACTTTCCCCACCCCGAGGCCGCACAGCTGCTCGGCGCCTGGGAAAACAAAGCCACCGATAAGGGCCTCCGGCGCGAAATCCACCGCTCACTCTACAAACTGGCCCAGAAAGGGGTGCAGGTGCCACGCCCGGCCGAGCCGGCCCGGCCGATTTTCACCCCGGTCGAGCCTGAAGGGTACCTCTCGGCCATGGACGGCCGCGGTGACCGCCTCGTGTGGTTGGTGAAACCGCGGGTGGGCGGCGGCCTCCATTACATATCCGCCTTGGTCAACGAACCCGAAGGGCTGCGGTACGTTGACGGCGCCGAGGTGACGCGCAAGGCGATCCGCCTGATGCGTCAGGATCTCAGCACGCACCACCAGATCACCATGATCGAAGCCCCCTGGCAGTACTGCGATTTTCTCATGCACGAGGGGTACGAGCGCGCGCAAGCGCGGGGCGCCACAGACATCGAAGCGTACCCCGCCCTCCGCTCCCATATCCTCTCATCCCCGGCTCGCCCTGTGGATGTGCCTGTGCCAGCGCCCCTGGCGCAGGAAGCGTTCGCCGCCAACGAGGCCCTCCTCACCACCTCTCTCCAACTCTTTGAGGAACCCGAGCTGCAGCGCTGGCTGCTTGATGCCACGCAGGTCCGTCCCTATATCGAGCAAATCACCCGGGCGCAGGACAGTCCGCTCATCCTGAACCGCTATCAGCAGCAGGACCGGGTGCAAATGGTCATCACGCAGGCGATCGACGAGCTCTTTTCCGGAGAGAGCGGGAAGGTGTACGCACGCCGCCTCGAAGAAATGGCCTTTTATCTCGCCGCGACGGAACGGCCTGACGCCGCGAAGCGAGCTCTGGCGGTCGCCTTCGCCCTCAAAAATAGCCCGCAGGGGGGGAAGGGCATTCCCTTCTGCGAAGAGCTGGTGCGCCAGAGTATTGCGT
>JAILZB010000345.1 GCA_023512725.1 Chloroflexota bacterium
GGTAGGGAGCGAGCGCGGCCCGGTAGGCGTTCTTCGCCTCCCCGACCACGGCCCGAGCCTTGTCGGCCAGCGCCTTCGCCTCGGCCTGGGCCTTCTCGAGGCCGCCCTTCGCCGCCTCGACCGGCTTGCGCAGGGTGTCGAGCTCCGCTTGGGAGACCTTCGGCTCGACCGGCTTCTCCGCCTTCGGCGCGGTCGCCTTCGGCTTCGGCGCCTTCTCCGCGGGGGCCTTCGCGGCGCCCCCCTTCCGGGCCGGGGACTGCTTCCCCCCGGCAGCCTCCTTGCCCTTGGTCTTGGCCATCCTCGTACCTCCTTTGTGGCGTTCAGGAGGCGGCCCCATGCCGCCCCTTTCAGGAGCCGGGTCCGGCGGGGCGCCGTTTTTCTAACGGCGCGGCGGGTAAGGGTTCCGCCCGCGGCGCGCCGTGGCGCGCCCCGTGGCCGCCAGGGGGCAAAGCCGCGCACGGTGAGGCCCTTGGGCGTGCCCTGGAGCCGTCGTGTCAAAGTCGCCACGTATGGCCCTGTCCTGAAAGCTCCGACTTCGAAGGCCGGCCGGGCAAAGCCGCCCGCTACCGTTCGCGGAAGCGCGTCCGAACCGGACGTGCAGGGAGTTTTCCTCTACGAGGGAAAGGTCCCAGCTACTGGCCGGCGGGGACGAGCGCCGCGACCTGTGGGCGGAGCTCGCCGATCACGGTTTGGAAGGTGGGCAGCCCTGGCACCAGCGGGCCGAGCCACTGATTCCAGGTCTTTTCGACATAGGCGAGCATGCGATCCTCGAAGAAGTCCTCCGGCCCCGCGAAGGCGACGTTTCGCACGGCGCACTTCTCGCGCAGGAAGGAGGCGAAGTCGGAGAGGTCCATCCGGTCCTTGTATGCCCCGAGGATGCGCCATAGGTCATAGTAGTCGCGGGCGCGCGAGCGGCTCCAACCCCGCTCTTCGAGCTTCTCGACGTGCTGGAGGATCGCGCGCAGTTTCTCGGCGACGATCTCCTCCAGCGCGTAGACCCGGACCACCGCTTCGAGGGGTTCGCCGTACTCATGGATGATCCTCCGTTTCGGCGCGGGCTTGAGGATCTTCTCGTCCACCGCCGTTTCGATCATGACGCGCGTCTGCGGTTGCCTTTGCCACGGGAAACGCGCGCGGATCGTGAAGGCCTCCTGGCCTCCCGGGTGCGGGTCTTTCTCGGTGTACCGCTCGCAGGCGATCTCCACGGGGGCGTACTCGTCCAGCAGCTTCGAGGCGGCGGCGCAGGCTTCCCGGACGGCGCTCTCCATCGCCGCACCGGCGGGCACGCCTTCCAGAGCGGAGAAGTCCAGGTCCTCGGAGAAGCGATAGTCGCCGAAGTAGCACTTCTTGAGCGCCGTTCCGCCCTTGAAGACGAGCGTCTCCCGGAGCGAATCGACCTGCCCGATGCCGGCCAGAACCCAGGAGAGCAGGTAGTCGCGTTCGAGAACTTCCCAGGGAATGCCGAGACGCTTGCGCGCTTCCTGAAGGCGTGTGCGAAGGGGCCTCATGCCTTGACCCTCCCGGGAAGGTTCTCCTGGATCATCCAGCGCGCGTTGGTCGGTCCCTTGCGCGGCCCCGTGGGATCGAGCTTGCGGTAGCCCTTGATCGGCAGCGCGGCCAGCCGTTCGAGCTTCGAGAGGTCGACGCCCTGGTGTTCCAGCACCCAGCCGAGGCGCTTCGCCGTCGCCCCGTCGAGCTTGAGCGCGTACTCGGTGATCCGTTCGAGATCGAGGTCCGTGCCTCGCGCTTCGAACGCGTGGAGCACTTCGGCGAAGTCACCGCAGTACTGCGGCATCGTGAGGCCGTCGAGCAACGAGCGCTCGGGGTCGGTGATCGTCACCCGCGCCTCGCCGATCCAGACCTTCTCCGTTCCGAAGAACCGCTCGGGCCTCACCCGGACGAACTGGTAGGTCGTATCGCCAACCCGGAAACCTTGGCCGCTCTGCTTGGCCTTGGTGCCCCGCACGCGAGGCACCGACACCTCGGCCGTCGTGAGGACGAACACTCGCCTCGGCGTCTGCTCCGTCAGGCCGTGGTGGTGAAGCGCCGACCAGTGCGAGATGGCCGCCGGTTCGACCAGCGCCATGGCGATCTCGAACTCGTGGGCGGGCGTGACGCCGGGGACCGTCGACGCGAGCGCGTAGAGCCCGCGGCGGAGCGAGACGATCCAGCCGTTCTGCCGGAGGTGGTAGAGGGACTCCCAGAGGTAGGCGTCCTTGAGCCCGACTCGAGGTGCCAGCTCCCGGGCCCGATCCGTCGAGAATATCTTGTGCCCTTCGGTGGCGAGGAGCCGGACGAGCTCGATCCCGACCGCCGACCTCTTTGGATTCTGTGTGGCGTTCATTGGACTCGCTCCAAGCTTCGCACCCCGCAGTCTACCGGGCGCGTTTGTAGTTATAGTACGGCAAACCTTGGAGGTTGTCAAATGTTCGCCACTCGCGATCTAACACCCTTGTAGCAATCGACTCCACGCACGTGGGGAGTGGGGAACGTCGCCCAGATCGCCCGCAGGCACGAGCGAGTGACGTTGCGACGCACTGGAGTGCCCTCCCAGGGCACGAACTACGCCTGCGATGCGATGTCTCGCCGGGGCGCGCCTCCTCATACGATGCTCGCCGAGACCTTCTGCCGCGCCCGGCGGTGCTCCTTGCCCAGGCCCGACGCGTGGACGGCGAGCGCCAGCGCCCAGAACTTGTCCGCGTGGTGC
>JAILZB010000035.1 GCA_023512725.1 Chloroflexota bacterium
GCCAATGCTCCGGCCGCTCGACTGGCGGTGCTCCCGGCGGGAGGACGTCAGAATCGTCCCCGGGCCCGGCAAACGAGGGAAGCCCTTGCACCCAGTCCATGAACAACGGGATTGCCCGCCGGGGGTCGGTCCAGATCATCCGCATCAGCCAGCGCTCGTAGGGCGTCTCCTCGTCGTAGACGTTCTCGACAGTGATCACGGGCTTGGGCGGGGGGGTGTCGAGATCGACGCTAAGCATACGCTCCCGCCCGATCTGCTCCTGAGGACCGCGGAATTCGGTAGTGGCCATAGATACCTCCTGTTGCTGTCCGCGCGATCGACGCACGCGCATTATACAAAATGCTTGCCCAGAAAAATGCCCCTCCTCTCCTGCGGAAGTAGCTGAAATCCGAACGCCTGTTCGCTATCCTGGCATGAGAACATGCGTTCGGAGGTGGAGATGTTCCGCTTGAAGAGCTGTGTCCGCTGTGGGGGCGACCTCTGGTTTGGGCGGGGGCTGGATGGTCCCGCCTGGCATTGCCTCCAGTGTGGGCGCAGCCCCCAGGCGCCGCTCCCAGTGCCCGCTCTGCCCACCCGCCAGGGCCGGCCAGCGCGTGGTCAGCGGCTTCGCTCATGCTAACTGCGCTCTCCCGGCCCGGTCAGGCTGCACTCCCTCGCCCAGCATGGGGCCGCTGGTGGGCCGGCGCGTCCCAGTTTCTCGGCCAGCTCCTCTCCGCCGTTCCCCTTGACCTCGGCCTCAGCGGGGTAGGAGCAAGTGCGAGCTACCAGCCTCCACTCTCCGCGCCCGAGCGGAGCGGCCCTGCCGCCTGAGTTCTCACGAGTTCCGGGCCTTGCTTCCACGCTGCCCTTGGCCGCGCTGCCCCTCCCGGCTCCATGCACCTGCCGTCGCTCCGGCAGATCGGCTACCCTCCCAGTGGTGGCGCTCACCTCCTCACCGGGAAGGATGTTGGGATGGATCCTGGTCGCTCTTCGCGCCCAGAAGCAGGGCTCTTCGACCCGCCGAGCCGCACTCCGCGCTTCATCCTGTACATTTTTCTTGTCATTACCACGATCGTGTTTCTCCCAGGCCTGAATGAGGTCCGGCCACTGGTGGTCGCTGCTCTGCTCCTCGGTGGCCCGGCGATCGCGTTCCTTGCAATCCGGGCCTGGCGTACCCGAGAATCGCTCGCTACCGTCCCGCGGCTGATTGTCGAGACGGGTGTCGTTTTCGGCTCGTTACTCTTCGTGCTGGCCTTACTCGACCTGTTCGGCATCCGCCGCTTTGGCGGGTGAGGCGCGGGAGTACAGACGATGGCCATTCTCGAGATTCGCGAGCGGCCGGTGCTCCGCCGGCCTTTGCTGATTTGCGGCTTTAGTGGCTGGGCCGATGCCGGCAGCGGTGCAACGGCAGCCCTGGCCTACCTGATGGAAGACCTCAACCCAGAACCCTGCGCCTGGCTGGACCCGGAAGCCTGCTTCGACTTTACGGTTCAGCGCCCGACCACGCGGCGTGCGCCGGGCGGGGGCTGGATGCTGGTCTACCCCCGGGTCCAGTTCTTCGCTCTCTACCGGCCGAACCACGAACGCGACCTGCTGCTGCTGACGGGGCCGGAGCCCCATCTGAACTGGCCGACCCTCACGCGCGTGATCGCGGAGTTCAGCCGCGAGGTCGGGGTGGAGACGGCGATGGCGATGGGCGTGTTTCTCGGCTCGGTTTCTCACCGCAGCGTTGCGCTGGTGCGCCGTACCCTCGACCCCGAGCTGGACCAGCGCCTGGCTCGGCTCGGTTGCGTGGAGACCGGCTACCAGGGACCGACCGGTTTCGTGACGGCGCTGATTCACGGCCTGGCGGCCGCGGGCATTCCCGCTGCCAGCGTGTGGGCGGCAGCGCCCGTCTACCTGCGGGCGGTCAATCCCGCGGTAGCAGCCGCCCTGCTGACGGCCATCGAGGCCGCAACTCAGGTGCCGCTCGACCTCGGGCCGCTCCAGAAGCGGGCCCATGCCTTCATCCGCGAGGTGGACGCCATGCTGGCCGCCAACCCTGAGCTGGCCAATCAGCTCCGCGAGATGGTGGACCTCGGCCCCGAACCCACGATCGTGCCGGAGGCACCGCCCGAGCAGCCGCCGCCCTCCGCGCAGGACCTTCCCTCGGGCCAGTCGCTGGTCGAGGAGCTCGAGCGCTTCTTGCGCGAGCGGCGTGGCCCGACGGAGCCCGGGACCGCCGAGTAGGAGGCCGTCACGGCGCGCGCTTCTCAGGGTGACCGATGACGCCAGACCTCGACCGTGCGCTGGCTGCCCACTTTGGCTACTCCTCCTTCCGGCCCGGGCAGCGCGAGATCATCCTGGCGACCCTGGCTGGGCGTGACGTGCTCGCGGTGATGCCAACTGGGGGTGGCAAATCGCTCACCTTCCAGTTGCCTGCCTTGCTCGGCACTGGGCTGACCCTGGTCATCTCCCCCCTCATCGCCCTGATGAAGGACCAGGTCGACCGGCTGAACCGGCAGGTGCCCGGGGTGGCGACCTTTCTCAATAGCACCGTTCGCAGCGCCCAGGCCCGCGAGCGGCTGGACCGCGCCCGCACCGGAGCGGTGCGCCTGCTCTACCTCGCGCCTGAGCGCCTGCGCGCGGCCAGCTTCCGCGAGGCCGCCAGCGCGCTGCCGATCGAGCGGATCGTGGTGGATGAAGCCCATTGCGTCTCCGAATGGGGCCACGATTTCCGGCCCGACTATCTCGCTATCCGTCGCTTCGCTGAAAGGATCGGGCGCCCGCCGCTCCTCGCCCTGACCGCGACCGCGACCCCCACCGTCCGCGCGGATATCCAGCGTCAGCTCGGGCTCCAGCAGCCGGTGGTAGTCCTGGCTCCCCTTGACCGTCCCAACCTCCGTTTCAGCGTGTTGCACCTTCCGCGCAAGACCGAAAAGACGGCCGTCGTCGGCGAGCTCGTGCGCCAGCTTCCCGGGAGTGGGATCGTCTACACCGGCACCCGCCGCGATGCCGAAGTGGTCAGCGGGGCGCTGCAGGCGGCCGGCGAAGCGGTCGCGCTCTACCACGCTGGGATGACGCCCCGCCAGCGCGCCCAGGCCCAGGAGCGCTTCCTGAACGGGAGTTGCCGAGTGGTCGTGGCCACCAATGCCTTTGGCCTGGGGATTGATAAGCCGGACGTCCGTTTCGTGGTTCACTACGCCCTGCCCGCCACCCCGGAAGCGTACTTCCAGGAGGCCGGGCGAGCGGGGCGTGATGGCCTCCCCTCCCGCTGCATCTTGCTCTTCTCGCCCGTCGACCTCGGTATTCAGCGCTTTCTCGTCCAGCGCGACGTCCCCGATGCTGCCGGGATGCTCACCGTGCTGGCCTGCCTGCGCCGACACGCGGGTGGTCGTCGCCGGCTGCGGGTCGATCCGGAAGCGGTGGCTACCGAACTGGGGGTGAGCGAGCTGACCGTGCGCCTGGCGATCGCTGGGCTGGAGCGCGGTGGCGCGCTGGTGCGCGGCCCGGATGAGCACGGCCTGCTCACTCTGGAACAGCTCCAGCCCGCTCCTGACCCCCGGCGTTGGCTGGCGGTCACCATTGAGGCCGAGCGGCGCCGGCGCCACCGCTTGCGCCTCCTCTGGAAGCTGTGGGACTACGCTCGCAGCACCACGTGCCGCCGCAGTTGGTGGTTACGCTACTTCGGTGACCGCACGCCCCTTGCGGCAAGCCCACACTGCTGCGACCGCTGTGACCCCGCGGGTGAACCGGTCCTCGCCCTACTTCCGCCGAGCCCACCGCCCACCCGCCAGCCCGCTCTCCCACCCACGCCGGCGGTGCCAGCGGAGGAGCAGCAAGTACAGCTCATCCTGCGCGTGGTCGAGCGGTGCCAGGGCACTTTTGGCCGCCAGGGGGTCGCGACGCTGCTCCGTGGTCGGCTACCGAAGCGAGCAGCCCCCTCCCTGGCGACCTTGCCGGAATTCGGTGCCCTGGCCGGCCTGAGCACCAGCGTGCTCCATCAGCGGATCGAGGCCCTCGTCCAGGCTGGGCTACTCACCAAGGATGCGACCGCCCGGCCCCGACTGCACCTGACGGCCGCTGGCCGCCAGCGGCTGGTCACCAGCACGGCACCCCTCCCCGTGCCTGAAGCGCCCCTGCCCGCTGGCAGTGGGCTCTCCGCTACGCTCCCGGCGCTGCTCGCCGCGCTCGCAGCCCCCGACCCGCGCCTCCGGGCCCGCGCCAGCTTCGGCCTGCGGCGGCTCGCCCTGCGCCCGGAGGTGCCGCTGGCACTCCGCCGCCAGGCCCGCGCGGCCTTGCTTGGTTGGGCTGCACGCTAGCCCTGGCGGATCGCCTACAATCGTCCTGCGTCCGTCGGCAGCGGAACTGGGGGAAGCGGAGGCGCGTCCATTCCGCCAGAACTACCAGTGGACGAGAGGAGGGCTGCGTGGCGAGCATTTTCGATCGCCTGACGACACTCATCCGGGCGAACCTGAACGCCTTGCTAGACCAGGCCGAGGACCCGGAGAAGGTGCTGGACCAGATCATTCGCGATATGCAGAACGCGCTCAGTGAGGCGCGAACGCAGGTCGCCGAGATGATCGCGCGTGAGCGGCTGCTTCGCTCCGATGTGGAGGAGAACCGCCAGTTAGTGGCTGAGTGGGAGCGGAAGGCGGAACTGGCGCTCTCCCGCGGCATGGAAGACCTTGCCCGCGAAGCGCTCCGCCGGAAGCTGGACTATCAGAAGAACCTGGAGCTGACCACCGCCCAGTGGCAGACCCAGCACGAGGCGGTCGAGCGGCTCAAGCGGGACCTCCAGGCGCTGCAGAGCAAATACGAACAAGCGGTGCGTCAGCGCGACGCCTTGATCGCACGTTATCGCGCTGCCCGGGCCCGCGAGCAGGTCACACGCACCCTCCGCCAGTTCTCGACCATCGACCCTGCGAGCGAGCTGGCGCGCATGGAGGAGCGGATCCGGCTAGCGGAGGCCCGCGCGGCCGCGAACCAGGAAGTGCAGCAGATCAGCCTCCAGGACCAGTTTGCCCAGCTCGAGGGAGATAGCGAGCTAGAAGCCGAGCTCGAGCAGCTCCGCCGTCGCGTCCTGGGCACCCCGGAGGCCCCTGCCCAACTGAACGCCCCCCCCTCCGAAGGGCAGCGGCAAGGATGAGGGGGCGCTGGACGCTCCCCTCCCTGCAGTGGGATTGAGGCCGGCCCACGATGTCGATCAAGCTGGGAGTGGCCTTTGCCATCGGCTCGGCCACGGCGGAGCAGTTCTGGCAGTGGGTCGTCTGCTGCGAGCGCGAGGGGATCGACTCGGTCTGGATTGCGGACCGCCTCGTCGGCAGTGCGCCGAGCCTTGAGCCGATCGCGACCTGTGCTGCCCTCGCGGGGAGGACACGCCGCCTCAAGTTTGGGCCGAGTGTGCTGGTGCTCCCGCTCCGCTCACCAGTTATCCTGGCGAAGGAAGTGGCCACGATCGATTTCCTCTCCGCCGGCCGCATGCTGCTCGCGGTTGGCGTGGGGGGCGACGATCCGCGCGAATGGGTTGCCAGTGGCGTCCCGGTTTCTGAGCGCGGCGCGCGGACGGACGAAGCGATTGCGCTGCTGCGCCGCCTCTGGACGGAAGAGCGGGTGAGCTTCCACGGCCGGTTCTTTCAGTGTGCGGACGTCACCCTGACCCCCCGGCCAGTCCAGCAGCCAGTGCCGCTCTGGGTTGGGGGCCACAGCGAAGCCGCCCTGCGGCGGACCGCTCTGCTCGGCGATGGCTGGCTTCCCTCGTTCCTGACGCCCGAGCAGTTCGCCGCGGGGCGGCGCCAGATCGTCCGCCTGGCTGCCGAAGCCGGTCGGGCGATCGAGGAGGACCATTACGGCGTCTTCCTCCTCTTCCACCTGGCCCCGACGCGCGAGCAGGCGCGCGCGGTGGCCAGCCATCACCTCCAGCTCCCCGCGCGGATCCGGCACCCCAGCCTCGACCAGTCGTACATCCTGGTCGGCACCGTGGAGGACGTGTGCGCGGGGATTGCGCGCTACCTGGAAGCGGGAGCGAGGAAGTTTGTCCTGCGGCCGGTCGGCCCGCCGGAGGCGATCGAGGAGCAGCTTCTCGCGCTCGCCCGTGAGGTCATCCCTCAGGTCGCCGCTAGTGGAGTGGCAGGCTGATGGACCACCTCATCTACGAGCGGCGTGGCGCCATCGCTCTCGCCATCCTCAACCGCCCGGAGAAGCGGAACGCGCTTGCCCTCCAGACCTACGCTGAGCTGAGCGCGGTTGTGGAGGAGGTGGAGGCCGACCCCACGCTGCGGGTGCTCGTCCTCACGGGGAACAGCTCGGTCTTCTCGGCCGGAGCGGATATCGACGAGGTGCTTGCCCTGGAGGAGACGGTGGAAGCGGCGCTCGGGCGGTTCCGCCAATCGCACCGGTTCATCGCCCGCTTGCGGGCGCTCACGAAGCCAGTGATCGCCGCGCTGACTGGGGATGCCGTTGGTGCGGGGGCCTCGCTCGCGCTCGCAGCGGATATCCGCTACCTTGCCACGACGGCCCGGATCGGGTTTACCTTTAGTCGGGTGGGGCTCGGGCCCGATATGGGCGCGAGCTACTTCCTCCCGCGGCTGGTCGGGCTGGCGCGGGCCGCTGAGCTCGCCTTTACCGGCGACCTGGTGCCAGCGGCCGAGGCCGAGCGGATCGGCCTGGTCAACCGGGTGTTGCCGCCGGAGGAGGTGCTCCCCGCCGCGCTCGAGCTCGCCGGACGGCTGGCCCGGGGGCCGGCGCTCGCGTTGGCAGTGGCCAAACGCGCCCTTGAGCGCGGCCTCCAGTTGGACCTGGCGAGTGTCCTCGACGAAGAAGTCATCAGCCAGAGCCTGCTCCTGGCCAGCCGTGACGGTCGGGAGGGGCTGCGAGCGTTCCGCGAAAAACGCCGTCCTGAGTTTGCCTGAGGTCGGATGAAGCCACGTCTGCGTCCACTCGATGCCCGCTGGATCACCCACGGCGGCCAGCCGCTGCTCCTCCTCCAGGACCGCCAGGGGTTCCTGCCCGGGCCGCTGCTCGTGCCGCCAGCGGTGGCCGTCTTGCTTTCTCTCTGTGATGGTACCCGCGACGCCGCCGCGCTGGCCGCTGCGTTCCAGCTTCGCACCGGTGAGCCCATCACCCCCGCGATGGTACAACGGGTGCTGGAAGAGCTCGATGCCGCGCTGGTGTTCGACTCGCCGCGCTTTGCCGAGGCCCAGGCAGCTGCCCTCACCGAGTATCGCGCGCAGCCCCACCGGCCGCCGTACCACGCCGGGCGGGTCTATCCTGAACGGGTCGACGACCTGCTGGAGCTCGTAGCAGGCTGGCTGCCAGCTCCTTCGCCCGATGGGAACAGCGCCGAGATCCGCGCCGTCATCAGCCCCCACATCGACTACGCGCGCGGGGGGCCGGTCTACGCTTGCACGTGGCAGGCTGCTACGGCTGCGGCGCGGGCGGCGGACATGGTCGTGCTGTTCGGCACGGATCATACTGGCAGCCCGGGCCGCCTGACCCTGACCCGCCACGGCTACCAGACCCCCTTCGGGCTGCTTCCCCCTGCTGAGGCCGCGATCGCTGCCGTTGCCCGCGCCCTCGGGGAAGAGGAAGCGTTCGCCGAGGAGCTCCACCACCGGACCGAGCACTCGATCGAGCTGGCTGCCGTCTGGCTCCACTGGGCGCTCGCGGGCACCCCGACGCCGATCGTGCCCATCTTGTGCGGCTCCTTCGCCCCCTACACCGAGGGGGAACGCGACCCGGCGAGCGAGCGCCAGTTTGCCGCTGCTCTGGACGCGCTCCAGACGGTGCTCGCCGGGCAGCGCGTGCTGGTGGTGGCCGCCGCTGACCTGGCACACGTTGGGCCTGCCTTCGGCGACCCACCCGTTCGCCGACCGGAGCAGGAGCGCCTGCGGCAGCAGGACGAGCAGTCGATTGCGGCGATTTGCGCAGGGGACTACGAGCGGTTCTTCGCCGACCTCCGGGCCGAGCGTGACGCGCGCAAGTACTGCGGGCTGCCACCGATCTACTTCACGCTCCGCTTGCTGGGAGAGAGCACGGGCACTGCGCTCCGCTACGAGCAGTGCCCGGCCGACGAGGAGCAGACCTCCTGGGTCAGCATTGTGGGAGCGGTGCTCCGCTGAGTACCGCTCCTTCCCAACCGCAGCGCGAGAACGCGCCGGTGGCGGAGGTTCCAGCGTGTGGTCGGCGGGGTGTCTGCACTGCCCTCGGAGAACAACCTGAGGCCTGCTCGGGGCGCACCCGCTGGCCCTGTGCTTGCTGAGGTGAACCGCTTCTCTATTGTGGCCCCATCCTCGGGTGATCCTAGCCCGCAGGAAACCGTGGACGATGGGGGGTGATCGCGGGCAATCCAGCATCCCTTCACCAGCCACCTCGCTCCGTCCTCTTCGCGCGGGGAAGCGGTCGGACGACCCCCACCGGAGTGGTGCTAGCGGCCGTCGGGCTCCTGCCACCGCCGCGGGTTGCTCGCAGCAGTTCCCGCCGGCCTCAGGAGGGCTACTCCTCGACCGCGCGGACTTCGAGCGACTCGAGGCCGCGGATACCGCGGCCACCAAGGCCATCCGAGGGCACTACTAACTGGACCGGCCCGTCCTCTGCCAGGGGCTGGCCGTCGCGCTCCCAGGCAACCAGCGCCGGCACCCGACCGTACTCTGGCGCGATCTCCGCGAGGCTCAGCACCGCCACCCGGCCATCACGTCCCCGCGCGACGACGTAGCCGCGGGCGACGTCGTGGCACCCTTTGCCACCAGGAAGTGGCGTTTCCGTCACCACCTCGAGCGAGCGCAGGAGCGTGTGCAGCAGCACACCACGATAGCGATGCCGGCTCAGGCCGCCACTCCCTCCGTGCATCGCCTCAAGAGTGGTGGCCGGCAGCGCCAGCAAGTCGCCCGGGGCGGCCAGCGCTCGGAGCACCCCCGGCCCGCGCACGATCAACGCGCTTGCCACCGGAGCACGGCTGCCGCGCCGGCCCGCCTCCCGGAACTGCGCGAGCGCGGTCGCTTCGATGCGGTACTGCCCCCCCACGCGGATCGCCGGCAGCTCGCCGCGATGGATCAGGGCGTAGACGGTAAAGCGCGAGACGTTCAACGCGCGCGCCACTTCCGAGGGGCGCAGGGTCGCTGGCATGCCTCCTCCCACCCAGCCTTCCGGGCCACTGAGCTGCCAAAATGATACAGTCGATCGCGTGGACTGTTGCAGCAACGAGGTGCCAGGATGCCCCACGAGATCTCACCCTACCCGATGGTCCCGCTCGAAGAAGCGCTCTGCCGGGTGGTCCGGGCAGCGCCCCCCCTCCCCGCCGAGCGAGTGCCCCGCCAGGCTGCGCTCGGGCGCGTGCTCGCCGAGCCGGTCCTGGCGCCGGAAGACCAGCCATCCTTTGTCGCCTCGACCGTGGACGGCTACGCCATGCGCGCTGCCGATGGAGTGCTGCCCCGCCGGCTGCGGGGTGAGGTGGCCGCTGGCGAGGCGGGAGAGGCGCTCGGGCCGGGGGAGTGCCTGCGCATCATGACAGGCGCCCCCGTACCGCCGGGTGCTGACTGCGTGGTAATGTTCGAATGGGCGGAGCAGCGGGATGGCTTCGTCATTCCCGAGCGAGCACCAGTCGCCGGGGAGAACCTCCGCCCGGTCGGGTCCGACCTGCGCGCAGGGGAGGAAGCCATTCCGGCGGGCACACGGCTCGGCCCCGTGGAGATCGGGGTACTGGCCGCCCTCGGCGTGCGCGAGGTCACCGTCCACCGCCGCCCGAAGGTCGCCCTCCTCATCACCGGGGATGAACTGGTTGCCGCCGATGCCACCCCAACCGGCCCGGCCATCCGGGATAGCAACGGGCCTGCCCTCCAGGCCGCCCTCAGCGAGTGGGGTGCCGAGGTGGAGTTCCTCGGGATCGCCCGCGACCGTCCGGAGGAGCAGGAGGCGCTCCTGCGCCGGGGCCTGGCGAGCGCAGATGTGGTCGTCACGAGTGGCGGGGTCTCGGTCGGCAGCTACGACCTGATCAAGCCGCTGTTTGCCAAGCTGGGGCAGATCCACTTTGGACGGATCTTCTTCCGGCCGGGTAAGCCGCTGACCTTTGCAACCGCCGGGCGGACCTTGCTCTTCGGCCTGCCGGGCAACCCTGTCTCGGCCTACGTCTGCCTGGTGCTGTTCGTCCGTCCAGCGCTGCGCCGCCTAGCAGGCGAGCAGGAGGTACTGCCCACGCTGGTGCCTGCGTTTGCTGGCGAGCCACTCCGCCCTGCGGCCGACCGGCCAGACTATCAACGCGCGATCGCCCGCTGGGAGCAGGGTCGGTTGGTGGTACGTACGACTGGGCCCCAAGGGTCCTCGCGCCTCCGCTCCCTCGTCGGAGCAAACGCGCTGGTCGTCCTCCCCCCCGGGGAGACCGTCCTCCCAGCGGGCGCACCGGTCGAGGTCATCCTGCTGGGCCCGGTGGCGGGAGACCGGACGCTCGGCCAGTGCTAGCTCGGGCCGGGGCGCCCCCGCTGCCAGCACCCTCACCCGACCAGCCAGAACGGCCACTCGCAACGGGCCGTCCTGCTCAGCAGGCGACCCGGCGCGCCGGTTCACGCGAGCACGATCAGCTCGGTCTGGCCGGAGGTCAACAGCTCGGGCCCATCAGCGCGGACGAGGAGTGTGTCTTCGAGGTGGAGCTGGCCGAAGCCTGCCTCGAGGTAGGCGAGGTCAAGGTTCATCGTCATGTTTTGTTCGACGCGAATCCCTGGCCGACGGGGCATGTCGGTGTGCTCCAGCCCTACCGAGTGCGGAACGCAGACCGAGAAGGCCGGCAACCCCTCGCGGCGGACCGTCTCGCGTACTGCTTCAGCGATCGTTTCAAACGCCACCCCCGGCTTGACGAGCGAGAGCCCCGCTTCGAACCCTTTGCGTAGCGCGGCATAGCGGCGCAGCACGGTCTCGCTCGGTGGCCCCCAGGAGACGGTCCGCCCGAAATCGCCGTAGTAGTGCCCGAGAGTGCCCAGCGCGTCGATCATGAACCACTCGCCACGCTGGAGGCGATAGTCGCGGAACATGTGCTGATGAGTGCCAGTATGGTGCGGCGCGCCCCCGATGAGGTAGCGTCCCTCGCCCCCCCGCAGAGCCAGCGCAGCCTTGTAGCGCCGCACCACGTCCTCCCAGGTGGGCGCGGTGGGAATGCTGCGCGCCGCTTCCAGGGCCGCTGCTTCGTTGGCGACCGCCGCTGCCCGCAGCGCCCGGATCTCAGGCTCGGTCTTGACCATCCGGACTTCCCGCATCAGCTCGAGGGCATCGAAGGGGGAGATATTCTGCTCGGGCAAGCGCGCTACCACCCGGGAGTCGTCAAACCCGACCTTCTTCCCCACCAGGGCGCGGTCACGAAAGACCTTCGCGAGGGCGACAAAGGCGTTCTCGCTCCGCCGCGGGGCGAGCGCCTCACTGAGTGTCTTGAGCCGCTGCTCAGATTCCAGGAGCGCACTCGCGTCGTAGGTGATCAGCTCGCCGCGAAAGACGGGATAGTAGTCCCGGATCCAGAGTTCGGCTTCGATCGGGGCAGAAAGGGCCAGATTGGACAGCACCAGTGCCGGTTCGCCCACGAGCGGCACGACCGCGAAGGCGTACCACGGGAACTCCCAGAGGGGTGGCGAATCCAGGCCAGAAAGGTAGTAGACGTTGTGGGGGATGGTGCAGACCACCGCATCCAGGCCGTAGCGGCGCAGCATCTCGCGCACTCGGTCGAAGTTGACCAGCGGCTCGAGCGGGCGAGGCCCGCCGTTGGGAGCGGCGGCTGCTGGCGCCAGGGGAGCGCTCGCCGCCGGGCTTGCGGCCGGGCCATTTGCCGCGGGCGCGCTGCCAGCCAGGGTGGCACGCCGCTGGGCGATCAGGTCGATGGCTGGTGGCGCGGCTTCCTCGGCCGTCAGGGGTGGACCCCATTCGCCACCACCCCGTCGCGGGGGGCTTGCACTGGCCGGCGCGCTCGACCCACTCGCAGCGGCACTAGCCGGCGCGCTCGGTCCACCCGCAGCAGCGTTTGCTGCCAGCGTAGCCCGGCGCTGGGCGATCAGGTCGATGGCTGGTGGCGCGGCTTCCTCGGCCGTCAGGGGTGGGCCCCACTCGCCACCACCCCGTCGCCGCGGTGTCTCTGACGTCGTCATCCTGGCCTCCTTGCACTCGCGGGATGCCCCCAGCGCTGACGCGATTATCGGGCCTTTGCTGGCCAAGCGGCAATTGCTCGCATCAGGGTAAGTCAACTACTGGCCTGGGAAGCACAGGCGAGCAGGAAGGCTGTTCAGGCGCCCGCTGTGGCCAGACGTTCAGCTTTCTTGTCGTGCCCCCGCGGTGAACGGGGAATGGGTCAGCCGGTCGGTCACGAGAAAGCGGACGACGTGGGCGAGGATCGTCCGCCGGGCAAACTCGGAGATATCGAGCAAGCGGGCATCGTAGACGCGCCCATCGGGACCACTCTCCCCACTCGCGCGGACCTCTGCGTCCACCACGAAGAGGGGGGTATCGGGCATCGCCAGTTCGAGGCGGAGCTGGGTACCGACCTCGAGGTAGCGGGGAGAAACAAAGCGGGCAGCTGAGACCCCAAGCTAGACCAGCCGGACCTCGAACGGCTCCCCCTCGACGTACTCCCGCAGTAGGAGGATTGCTGCCCGGGCAGGCAAGCGGCTCAACTGCAACCGGGCAACGCGCTCCGGTGGACGGGGCCGCTGGCTGCTCACGAAGAGCGCGAGTTCGTTCTCGGCTTCGACTGAAAGGTGCTCAAAGCGGCAGCGGCAGATGCATTCGCCGTCCGGGGCTTCGGCCGTGGCGATGACGATGGCTCCGAGCGCGATCCGATGCTGCTGGTTGAGTTCCAGTTCCAACGCGAGCCGGGCGCCTGCTGCTACGGCTCTCGGCGCTACCCACCGCACCCCGCGGACACTGAGGTCGAGGACGCGCGCTTCCCAGCTCTTGCCCGCCCCGGTGACCAGCAGCCGGACGGCCGGGTTAGGCACGCGCGGGGCGCGCCGGCGCTCTTGCAGGCGCGGGTCGGTCAGGGGGCGGAGCAGCACTGCCCCCTGGCGGTGGGCTCGCGCCACCCGGGTGTGGAGCACAAAGGGGCCATCAACAGTTGAGACTAGCAGTCGGGCGACCTGCCCACGGTCCAGCAAGGCGGGGTTGGAGCCCGAACGCCGGACGACGATCAGCCCTTCGGGGAGGATCTCTTCGAGCGAGCCCGTGCAGTCGGTGTCACGTCCGCTGTGGGGGTCGACCCAGCGCAGCACCACCGGCGCGCCGAGCCCAGGTGCCGTCCGCCGCTCGCTCCCCAGGACCGGTTCCGCTTGCATGTCGCCCTCACTCTGCTCTATCTGGCTCTTCGGCTGATCCCAGGGCGATCTTGAGGCTCCAACGGCAGCGCCCTGCCGCGACGCGGTCATGGTGGGTAGGCAGCCTGGCTGCGCGGGGAAGGCGCGGTGGCATGACACCTGGCAGGCCGACCGGTCGCGGCAGGGCGCTGCGGGCCAGGGGGCCGGTACCGCTGCTCCAGCCCGCTCTTGACGGAGGGGAGGGAGCGAGCGCAGGAAGATCTGCCCGACAGGCGTCTTACGCGCTGCAGCCGGCCCGCGGCTGCACGAAGCTCCTGCACCCCGGCGCCAAGGTGGCCGCCCAGGGGTGCTCGCTCGGCTGCCGCGCGTATCGGCGCGTGGAAGCAGCCCCTGGTGGCTACCGCACGAGTCCGCCCTCGTCGAAGGCGGTGCCTAGCGGCCGGCCAGGAGGGTCAGCGCCTCGTTCCGGAAGCGCTCGTCGATGTAGGTCTCGAGTGGCAGCAGGGTGGTGTAGGTCGTGCGGCGGAAGTCGCGGAAGAAGCGCTCCTGATCGGCCACGCTCTGGCGGGCGATCGCCATCGTGCGATCGTAGACCAGCGGGGGATCGCTACGTAGCTGGGCAGCGCTGACCCCGGTGTAGCGCTGGTAGGTCTCGAGGTTGTCGGGGTCGAAGAAGCGTGCCCCCTGGATGGCGCGCGCCCCCTCGATCAAGGCGGCCAGAAAGGCGGTGGCAGCTGCCGCACGGTTCGTCCGGAACTGGCCACTGGCCAGGTAGGCGCCAGTAGCCGCACCGAGCAGCCAGTCGCGCAGCAAGACCCTCCCCACGTCTTGCTGGACGGCCGCGGTTGCAAACGGCTCTGGCGTCAGGGAAGCATCGACGGTGCCAGCGCGCAGCGCAGCGAGATGATCCGTCACCGGCAGATCTACCACGTTCACCGTCAGGACGGAGACCCGATCGCGCTCCAGAGCGGAATTGAGTAGGTACTCCCCCGGGGAGCCAGGGCCGCCAGCGTAGGCTACCGGTCGTTGGTAGAGGTCCTCCAGCTTGGTGACCTGACGCTCCTCGAGCAACGGCCGGCGCACGAGCAGCACGGCGGGCGAGCGCGGCCCCCAGGCACCGCCGCTAGCGATGATCCGCACGCCCAGATCCCGCGCAAGGACGTTGAAGACATTGGCCGAAAGCGAAAGCGCAGCCACATCGACCGCGCCCGTAGCGAGCTGGGCGAGCGCTTCGGTGGTAGTGCTGATGGGCGTGAGTTCGAGTGCGAGGCCACGCTCACGGAAGAAGCCACGCTCGAGCGCCACGTAGAGCGGGGCGTATTCCATCGAAGGTGTGTGCACCACCCGCACCCGCTGAAGCGGCGGAGGCGTTGGGGTGCTACTTGCCGGCTGAATGGTGATCGGTGGCGGGGTAGGTGCCGGGCGGCAGTTACTGACCAGCATCCCGAGCAGCACTGCCCAACCGAGTCGTCTCATTCCTGCCCCCTGGCTCGCCGCGCGCCCGCAGCACCCTCCTCAGGGAGAGCGCACGTTGCAACCGGCCGGCTTCTCATTCGTGCTGAACAGCGGAGCGCATGCCACGGGGCAAGCTGGCCAGTGTACAATGGCAGGTCGCTTGCTGTAGACTTGCGACACGGCTGCCCGCTTTCGGCCGACGCGCATACCACTCGTGTCAGCCTGAGTGGTGTGATAGTATGGCCTGGCGGGGAGGGAGGGCAATCATGTACCTGCGCCTTGGCGCCATCGCCACCCTGGTTGTTGCGCTGGTTGCAGCCGCACTCGGCGGGATACCGAGCAACCCGGCCTTTGCCCAACAAGGCAGCGAGGACTTTGCGCTCCCTAACGGGTGGTTCTACACCCAGACGCGCGGGGCCTATCCGCCAGGGTATGGCTTTGCAGTAGTCGACGATGGGATCCAGTTCTGGACGACGGTGCGTCAGCTGGGTGGGGTGGCAATTACCGGCTACCCGATCTCGCAGCGCTTCTTCCTGGGTGGCCGGCCGGCCCAGGCGTTCCAGCGCGTGATCCTGGTGTGGGACCCAGCGACTGGCCAGGCCTCCGTCCTCCAGACCGGCGGGAACTTGAGCCTGATCCCGCCGGAGGCGCTGGTCCCTGCGCGCTGGACGGGTCCAGCCGGGCTCGTACCAGTGCCGGTGACACCTCCGGTGGGCGGCTACGGCGCACCGCCAGCGGGCGTGTCGCCCTTTGGCCCCGCCTACGGCGTGCCACCGGCAGGGGTACCGTTCTACGGGGCTCCCCCCGGGCAACCGGTGCCGCCTCCAGCGACCGCACCGTACGGGGTGCCCGCTGGCTCACCCTACCTCTACCCCTTCGCGCCGGGGTATCCCTTCGGCTTCCCCTTCTACGCCCCCTACGCGCCGGGCGTGATCGTCTGCGACCCGCTGATCTATCCCTTCGGCTGCCCGCAGCTGGCGGCACCCACCCCGACGAACACGCCGGTGCCACCCGGGCCGCCCGCTTGCAGCGGCGACAACACCGAGATCTTTTTCGACCCGCCGCACCCAACAGTCGGCCAGCGCACGCTGATTAAGGTCACGTCCTCAGTGGGGTGGGAAGACGTGGGGCTGAGCGGCCCGCTGAACCCGCGCTTCGAAGGGCTGAGCCCGGGCGGGTTGAACTGGGTCTGGACCTGGTCGGTCACGCCGCCAGCGCCGGGCACCTATGGCTACACCTTCACCATCAACAATGGTGCCGGCTGCGTCTCGAGTGCCTTCAGCACGCCTGGGTTCTTGGTACCAACCAACACACCTGTGCCTCCGCATAACACCGCCACGCCGACGTCCGTGCCCCCGCATAACACCGCCACGCCGACCAGAGGCCCCGCACAGGGCGCGCCTCAGCAACCGGCCGCGCCTGCGCACCCCACCGCAACTCCGACAGCGACCTCGGCACCGAATCGTTGAGGGGTTCTTCGCCTCTCCCGGCCCGGGCCTGCGGGCCCGGGCCGTTCGCGTTCTGATCGCTCCCTCGCGCCACCGCAACGAGCGCACCTTCGCCTGAGTGAGGGGAGGGCAGGGTGCTCACCTGAGGTAGGACTACCGGCCGCTTCCCCGCGCGGCCACCAGGAGGAACAATGGAGCCGCTTGCCGGCCGGGTCGCGCTGGTCACCGGCGCCGGGAGAGGCATTGGCCGCGCGCTCGCCGAACACGCCGCCCAGGAAGGGATGCTCGTCGTCCTGACCGATGGTGACCTTGCTGCCCTCGAGGAGACCGAGCGCCTGCTCAAGGGCGAAGGCGCGACCGCCCTCGCCGTTGGGCTCGACCTGGCACGCCCCACAGCAGCGGAGCGGCTGGTGCAGGAGGCGCTCGATGAGTACGGTGCGCTCCACCTGCTCGCAATCGCCCCGCCACTGCCAGCCGAACCGACGGGCTGGGAAAGCCCTCCCTCCGCCTGGCAGGCTGCCCTGGAAGCGGGCGTGGTCAGCACGGCCAGCCTCCTGCGGGCCACCCTCCCCCCGTGGCTGCAGCAGGGCGAGGGCCAGCTCCTGCTCGTGCTTTCGGCGCCAGCGCTGCTACCGACCTGCCCCCAGCCACTCGCTCACGTGACCCAGCACGCCCTCCTCGCTCTGGCCGAGCAGGTAGCGGCCTCGCTGGCAACCGCTGAGGCCGGCATTGGAGTCTCCATCCTCCTCTCCCAGCTCGAGAACGAAACCGCAGCGCCCCCAGCCATCCTCGCCGAAGAAGCGACCGCCGCCCTGGTTGCACTCCGCCAGCGCCAGCGCCTGGTCACGACGCGCCCCGACCTCCTCGCGCAGCTCCGCCAGCACGCTGCCCGCCGCTGGGACTAACCTCTCCCGAGCAGAGATGCCAGCGCCAGCCGCAGCGAGGGCACGCTCGCAGGGGCGAGGAGGCTAGCGCTCGCCCGCGGGCGGGAACGCTGAAGCCGGCAGGAAGACTACCACCGCCACAGCACTCGCCAGCGCCAGTGCAGCGCCACTGAGCAGCGCCAGTCGGTACCCAGTAAGGTACGCCTCGGCGATGGCCCGTTCGAGGGCGGGGCGGTCGGGCGCCGCAGCCGGGACCGGGAGGGCCGCGAGACTGGCACACTGGGCGAGCACCTCCGTGCGCACGGCTGCAGGGACCTCGAGCTGCTCGAGCCGCTGCTCTAGCTCGTGGGTAAAGACGGTCGCGACCAGCAGGGAGAGGAGCGCGATCGCGAGCAGGCCAGCCACCCGGGCGACGGCGTTATTCACCCCGGAGGCGATGCCAGCATGGCGCTGCTCGACCGCGTTCAGGACGGTCGTGGTGAGCGGCGGCACTGTCACTCCCATCCCCACCCCGAGCACGACCATGCCGGGAAAGATGCTCCACCAGTAGCCCTCCCCCAGCGGAAGGGCCAGCCAGGCGAAGCCAAGCGCAGCGAGCGATGGCCCCACCACCAGGGGCAGGCGTGCACCGTGGCGCGAGACCAGCCCCCCTGCCCAGCGGGAGAGCAGCGACATTACAAGCACAAAGGGGAGGAGCGCCGACCCTGCTGCCGTGGCCGAGTAGCCATCCACCTGCATCAGGGTGAAGGGGAGGAAGAAGAGGGTACCACTCAGCGCCGCGTAAAGGAGGAACGTCAGCAGGTTGATGCCGCTGAAGGCAGGGGAGCGGAAGAGAGCGAGGGGAAGCATCGGCCGGGGCACGCGCGCTTCGACCACGAGGAACGCCACCAGGGCAGCGCCGCCGACGAGCAAGGGAAGGCGCACGCTCAGGGCCGTCCACCCTTCGGTGGAGACGGGGATCAGCCCTGCGACCACGCCCCCCAGGCCCAGGGTCGCGAGCAGCGCGCCCGGCCAGTCCAGGGCGCCCTCGGCCGCGGGGTCGCGGCTCTCGGCGACCCGGGCGAACACGGCCACGAGCGCGAGGGCAGCGAGGGGCAGGTTGAGGAAGAAGACCGCGCGCCAGGAAAGCTGCTCGATCACCCAGCCACCCAGCAACGGCCCCGCCGCCATGAGGACGCTCGTGAGCCCGCCCCAGAGGCCCACGGCCGGCCCGCGGCGCGCTGGTGGGATTGCCGCGCTGATCAGGGCAAGCGAACCGGGCACGAGCAGCGCGCCGCCAATCCCCTGCACCGCTCGCGCGAGGATGAGTACCCCCATGCTGGGCGCGAAGCCGCAGAGGGCTGAAGCGAGCCCGAAGAGGAGAATGCCCAGGGCAAAGACCCGCCGCCGGCCGAAGCGGTCGCCCAGCGCTCCACCGACGAGCAGCAGTGCCGAGAGGAAGAGAATGTACCCCTCGACTACCCACTGCAGCTCGGCCAACCCGGCCGCGAACTCGCGCTGGAGCACGGGCAAGGCCAGGTTGACGACCGTCCCGTCGATGAACGCCATCCCCGAACCGAGCACCGCCACCACGAGCACCCAGCGCTCACGCGCAGGGTCAGCAGGCGCCGCAGGCCCTGCCGGGATGACGAGTTCGTCGCAGGGCGCCTTCATCATTGACAGGGTGGAACCTCCTTCTCGTGCCGGCGGCTCCCCGCAGCGAGAGCGGCGGGGAGGCGACGTGAGGAAGCAGCGAGCGGCCTGCTCACCCCTCGGCGATCTGCATCAGGGCGCCACTCCCGGGGGCACGGACGACCATGGCGCGGCACACGCCGTCGCCCGGGAGGTCGAGCAGGATCGGCGAGCTGAAGAACTCCACCTGCAAGCGCCGACAGGCCTCCTCCGCCGCCGCAAGGTCGGGCACGCGGAAGCCCATCGCCAGGTAGCCAATGTTCGGGGGGACGGCACGCGCTACTAGGTCCAGCGGCTGGTAGGTGAGCGGCTGGCTGAGCGCGATCTTGCCGAACATATGGCTCCCCTTGACGAAAACGGAATGGGTCTGCGCTTCCGGCGGAAGGTGGAGAAAGGCATTGCTCACCGGGCTCGCAATCACCGCGTCGATCAGGACGCCCATCCCGAGCACCTCGCGGTAGAAGCGCACAGCGGCGGCCATGTCGCGCACGGTATGCGCCGAGGTAACCACCTCGGTGAAACCGGTGGGCGTGGTGCCGTGTTGGTCAAGATAGCGGCGCATCTCACCGACCCGCGTGCCCTCGCTCTCGGGCAGCTCCACGAGGTTGATAATGACGCCATCTGGACCCTCGAACAGGACCTCGGTCGGCTGACCGACTGCAGGCGCGCCAGCGGTGGGGGCGAGCGTATGGGTCGTGGGGCGGCTCCAGAGCGCATAGCCGTGGCGAGCGACCATCTCGGCGGCGGCGAGGATGTCGTAGGTGTAGAAGTTCAGGTTCCAGATGCCATATTGGCGGTCCTGCCCCGGCCGGCGGACGTACTCTCGCTGCGGAGCGTCGAACTGGAGGAGGAGCACCTGGCCGACCGGGCTGCCGGGGAAACCGAGCAGGGCAAACGCCGCCCGCGACCCGGCCGGGAGCTGCCAGTGGTGAGCGAAGGCCTCCCCTTCCCACTGCCCGGTCGCGAGGACGGTCAGGCCGATGAGGTCCCGATAGAACGCAAGCGAGCGCGCCAGCGTTTCAACCCCGATCACCGCAACGCGGAGGGGGCTACCACCTTGCCCAACCGCAACGCTCGCTTGCACGTTCCCCTCCTTTGTTCGCCTCAGAGCTTGGCTACCGCCAGGTAGACGATCGCGGCAATCAGCACCCAGATCCCCCAGACGGCCACGATGGCGCGCCAGGCCGGCCGGCGGAGGGCGGCTTCTCGCTCGGGGTCGGAGCCGTGCTTGACGATCACGCTCACTGCCGCACCGATCTGGGGGATGAGCACCCGGAGGTAGACCCCGAGCAGCACGATCCCCGCAAAGAGGATCAGCTTCAGCGAGAGCCAGACGGCTGCAACCGGTCCTCCTTGCCCGAGGAGCGACACCGCCGCCGCGGCCGCTAGCACCAGGGAGAGGATCGTCCGCCACCAGAGGTCGAAGAGCCGGAACCCCCGTTGGAACGCCTGGTGCCGCGGCCCAACGAGCCGCCCGTGGCCGACGAGGTACTGGTGCCAGACGCCACCAAACCAGAGCACGCCGATGAGAGCGCTCGCCGCCGCGATCGGCGCCCCGAGCGGACCGCTCAGCCCCCACTCACCGCGATAGGTGAGGTAGATCCCGAGCATCAGCAGGAGCACCAACGCGGAACGCGGCCCCATGTCCATCAGGTCGGACAGCCGGCTCATCGCCAGGCGGGTGGTGAGGGCAAAGCGCGGGTTGAGCAGCCCGAAGAAGGCCGCCATGGTCGCAATATCGGTGCCCAGCCAGACCATCACGAGCAGGATGTGGAGGACTTTCAGCACCTGGTAGTCGAACGGCATCAGGGCACCCGGAAGACGGCGAGGGCCACGTTTACCAGGATCCCCGCCCAGATGAACGCCACCGGTAGCCGAAGAGCGGCAAACTGGGCCGCCAACGCCGCCTCCCGCGCGGGCGTTGCCTCGCCAGCGACAATGGCTGCGAGCGTCTGATCGGCCGCCCGAGTGACCCAGCGCACCCAGAGCATCGCGAGCAGCAGCAGACCGAAGATCACGGCCTTGGCGTTCAGCCAGCCTGGCCCGAAGCCACCAAAGAGGGCAGGGATGAGGAAGGCGAGCGCGAGGCCTGCCCGTATCAGCAGATCGAGCATCGCTACCGGTGCACGCCAGGCGCTCGGCCGCACCAGGCTGAAGGCAGTGACCGCTGCCCAGCCGCCGGCGACCAGCAGGGCCGCGCCCAAGGCTAGGGGAGCCAGCAGTGGCGGCAGCGTCGTCCAGCGGCCCACCAGCAGGAGAGCAACCACGACTGGCACCGTCAGCAGGCTACTGAGCTGGGGGCCCAAGTCAAGCAGGCGGCGGAGCCAACCGAAGGCGGCGCGCGTCTCGAGCGAGAAGCTCTGGTCGCGCAGCAAGGCGCCGCAGGTTGCCACGCCAAGGTCCACCCCGAACCAGGTTGCCAGCAGGAGTACATGGGCCGTTTTGAGGAGAGGATACAGTTCCATGCTCAGCTGCCAACTGTAGCATGAGTGCCACCGGGCCGGAGCTGCTCAGCTCCCCGCCGTTGCAGTGGCGCGGATGCTGATGCCGCCGCGGGGCTTCTGGGTGACGCTCACGGTGACCGCCGTGCCGAGGGCTTCCGCCAGGTCCTGTGCGACTTGGGCGGCGAAGGCCTCGCAGAAGATCCCGCGGTTGCGGTAGGTCTGCAAGTAGAGTTTCAGGCTCTTGCTTTCGACGCAGCGCCCCCGCGGCTGGTAGGTGATCTCGACAGTGTACCAATCGGGCTGGCCGGTGACCGGGCAGAGGGCGGTCACTTCATCGGTCACCAGGCGGACCTCGGTCACCCCGGCTGGCGCCGGGAAGGTGTCCAGCCCCGCGAAGGTGGCTCCAGCAACCCCAAGGGCGCGAAAGGAGCTCGTCATCCTGCGCTCCTGAGAACACGGCCACGGCGTAGGCTCCAGAGGAGGGCGACTGCCAGCAGGGTCATCCACCCCTTGCCGACCACCTGACCGGCGAGAAACTCCAGCGAGCCGAAGGCGAGGGCGAGAAAGATGGCGCTATCGGCCACCAGGCCGGCGACGTTCGAACAGAAGACGGCGGCCATCCAGTGACGATGGCGCAGCGGCGTGTAGACGAGCAGGTCCAGCAGTTCGGAAAAGAGGAAGGCCACGCCGCTCGCGAGTGCAACCTGGGGGGAAATCAGGGCCGAGAGGAGCGCCCCCACGAGGATGGCCGCCACGACCACCCCTGTGCCGAGCGCTTCGTGGGTGAGGTCGCGCAGGGTAAAAGCGAGCCCCGCAAAGTAGACCCCGGCGGGCGCGAGCAGGCCAAACCCGACGGGCACCAGGCCGAAGGTCGTGATCGCCCAGTTCGCCGCGAAGATCGTCGCGATGTAGAGCACCAGCGGCAGTAGCCGGATGGCAGGCTTCATGCCAGCTCCTCAAGCACAGTCTCGTGACAACAGTAGCATGTCCGCTCCGGTGAGACAGCAGGGAGTGCCAGGTCCGCTCTTCCTTCCTCCTGGAGGAGCACCCGAGCGGCAGGAGATATCCCCCTCGACGACAGCTGGGAGTTCTCCCCCGCGACAATTCGCTGCGTCCTTTTCTATAATGAGCAAGAGAGGGGGGATGTCTCGTCGCTACGCGGCCACTGTTCTGCTGGTTTTTCTGCTCGCCATCCTGCCGCTACCCCAGGGGTATGCTGCACCGATCGCTCCGCCATCGCCCATCGATGCGCTCGCGCAAGCGGTCCCCAAGCAGCGTGTCGTGCACCACCGGCCTGGC
The DNA here is from genome assembly GCA_023512725.1 of Chloroflexota bacterium. Lineage (GTDB taxonomy): Bacteria > Chloroflexota > Dehalococcoidia > SpSt-223 > SpSt-223 > JANWZD01. The sequence goes on from JAILZB010000035.1 coordinate 22,434, forward strand.
TCAGCGCCAAAATACCGGGACCTCACGGCCTACGCCGCCGCGCTCGACGCCGGGCTGTCGCCCCAGCAAGCCGGCGGCGGCAAGGCGACGCCGGTAGCAGCGCTGCTCGCGAGCGGCATCATCACCGACCCGATGCACGGTGCGTACCTCGTGGCACCCTCCGAGCAGCTCGTGATGTTCCAGGCCCGCGGCGGAGACGCGGTACGCCGGACTCCAGTCGATACGACGGCTGCTCTCGCCCCTGTCCTCAAGTCGACGGCAGCCGTGCCGGGGCTGCGCAACGGGGCGGCTGCTGCCGTGGCGGCCGACCTCCGCGGCAATGCCATCGACCTGCTGGTGACCGCGGCGGACCCGATCGCGAACTGTCTGCAGCTCACGGCGTTCCCGTCCTCGCCCGACTTGGCGTTCCCCTCGGTCGGGGCGACGACCCCGTGTGAAAGCTACGATCACCGAGGGTTCGTCCGGCTGGCGGCTGGTTATCTCTACGATGGCAGTACCGGCGGCGAGCAGGTGGTGTTGGGCTGGTTGAATGGGGCCTCGCTCTGCCTGCGGCTCTATGACGGGCCATCCCTCACCCCGAAGGGGCGCACATGCGTAGCGGATGATACCCTCGGGGGGGAGTCGTTCGACCTGGCAGTGGGCGACTTCAATGGCGATGGCTCCGAAGAAGTGGTGGTCGCTTGGGTAGAACGGGGGGGCTACCGCACCCTCAGCCTCTATCGGGTGGATGACAACGGCAATTTCGTTGCCACCCTCAACACGCCCTTCCGCTTCTCCCAAGGAGCGTTCCGCTGGATCGAAGTGCGCGCGGCCGACCTGAACGGCGATGGGGCCGACGAGATCATCACTCACGTCACCCACGAGACGGCGTACGTGCAGATCTTCTCGGTATCCAACGACTTGAGCTCGATCAGCGGTCCGCCTGGGCGCGGCTTTGGCGACGCCGGACGGCTCGCTGTCGGCCGATTTCTTGGTGCCTCTACCAATTACCAGGGGATCCCAACATCGTTCCAAGCCCTGCTGGTTCACTGGTCGGAGCGGCCTCCCGATTACGTATTCCCAGTCGGCTTCTCGCTGCTGGGGCAGGATCCCTACAGCCACGTCCAGGTCATCAAAGAGAGTACCTACGGCTTTGACCCGTTTCGGCTCCAAGGGGTAAGG
>JAILZB010000346.1 GCA_023512725.1 Chloroflexota bacterium
GTACCTATCTGGACCGCTTTCCGTCCTCCATTCGCAAGGCCCTGGCGACTAACGGCATCGAGGCGCTCTATTCGCACCAGGCAGCGGCGATCGACCGGATCCTGGCCGGGGAAGACGTGGTGCTCGAAGCCCCCACGGCCAGCGGGAAGACGCTGTGCTTCAACATTCCTCTGGTTCTTTCGCTCCTGGACGATCCGCAGTCGCACGCCCTGATGGTTCACCCGATGAAGGCGCTGTCGAACGACCAGCGTCGTCAGTTCGAAGAGCTCGCAGAACCCACGGAGGGGGCGGCGAGGCGGCGGCTTGAGTCCTGGATCTTCGACGGCGATCTCGATCCCGAACATCGAAAGCTGCTCAAGGCTCACCCCCCGGCAGTGCTGTTCACGAATCCCGAGATGCTCCACCAGAGCTTCCTCGGATGGCAGGATCAGTGGTTGAAGTTCCTCTCTAGGCTGAAACTGGTGATCCTCGACGAGATTCACGAGTACCGAGGCTACTTCGGCACGAACGTCGCCCTGCTCCTGCGACGATTCCTCGCAAGGCTGGGCCAGCTGGGTGTGCGTCCGCAGGTAGTATTGGCCACGGCGACCTGCGGGAACGCGGAAGAGCACGCTTACCGCCTCACGGGCAGGCGGTGCACCCTGGTGCGCGCAGTGACGGCCATGCGTCCCGAGCGGCACTTCGCGTTCATCAACCCCGACATTCCCGACTTCCGCTTCCACGAGATCTACCGGCTGCGGATCGCGCGTGCTGCCCTCGCTTGCGTGGCCAACGGCCTCAGCACGCTGATCTTCTGTCCCTCACGGAAGTTCGCCGAGGAAGCCGCCATCCGAGCCAGACGCGACGCGGACGAGTACGGGATCGACCCCGAGACGATCGCGCCCTATCGAAGCGGGTACGAGGCGGACCTGCGCCGGGAGATCGAGGACGGACTCCGCGCCGGCCGCTACAAGGCCGTCTTCAGCACCAACGCCTTGGAAATCGGGGTGGACATCGGGAGGCTGGACGTGTGCATCCTCGCGGGGTTTCCCGACAGTGTCCTCTCGGCCTGGCAGCGCATCGGTCGCGTCGGGCGCAGTTGGGACAGGAAGGCCTATGTCCTCTTCTACGCGTTCAACAACCCCTTCGACCGGTTCTTCGCGAGCAACATCGACGCGTTCCTGGACAAGCCACTCGACGAGATCCTGATCGGCGTCGACAACGAGGAACTGATGGCCAGGCACGTACCGTACCTGGTCCACGAGTGCGGCGCCGAGTTCACGCCCGAACTCGCGGAGCACCTGGGAAGACCATTCTTCGACTTCGCCCGCAAGGCGATGGACGGGAAAAAGCCTGTCAAGGCTCACGGACCGAGCTACCAGAGGCTGAGCATCCGCGGCGGCTCGAGCACGACCTATCGACTGGTGTACAAGGGCAAGGAGATCGGGGACATCTCCGACGCCCACCTCTTCCGGGAGGCCTACGTCGGCGCGATCTACAATCACTTCGGGAAGGCGTATCGTGTGACGGCGCACGCCGCAGGCGAAGTGCAGCTGGAGGACGCCGAGCCGCATCTTCGCACCGAGGGCATCTTCTGGACGGTCACACACGGTGCCGAGATCATTTCTGGGATCCGGTATGCGGAGAACCTCGCCGCGTGCTACGGCAGACTAACTGTCTTCGAGAACTTCGGGGGCTTCCGGCTGATCGACACGCGCTCGGGGGAGGTCATCGACGAACAGCGAGTCCAGTTCGCGCGGCCGTCGAACGTGAGAGGCTTCTGGCTCGAGCTGGCGGATTCCTCGATCCTTGGAGACCGTTCGGACGTAAGAAACCTGTTCGGCCTCGAGCAGCTGCTCCGAATCGGCGCGCCATTCGTCGTGCCGTGCGACAGGCACGATCTCGGCACGCTGACGAGTCTCAGGCCCCCGGCAACGGTCTACCTCTACGAGACCGTGCCGGGCGGCATCGGGGTAGCTGAAAAGCTCCTGGAGATGTGGCCGAGTGTCATCGAGACAGCGATCGGCATTGCAGAAAGTTGTTCGTGTCAACATGGCTGTCCGAGTTGCCTGGTGCCGCCCCGACTCCCGCCCGGCTTCACGGAACCGCGCAAGGAGCCGGCCCTCGCCATCGCATGCCGCTTCCTGGAAATCGCCTCCACTTCGGAGCGTGAAAGGTTCGATCCGCCAACCCACACCGGGGTGCCCCTCGAGGAGTTGACGGGCTGCCCTCGCGGAAGTCCACTCAGTGACCAATTCCATCGGATGGTCTGCGGTGTGAACCCCCAGATGAGCTGGGCTGTCTCGCGATAATCGAGAACGAGGCGGGGAGCTTATCGGGGTGCAAGGCCAGGTGTGAAAAGTGTCGGTGGCACTAGACTGGCACGTCCAGAGGCGGGAGGAGGCGTTCCAGCTCCGGGGTCGGCTGGACCGAAAGGACCGGGGCGGTGTAAAAAATCCTTCATGTTCGACCCGCTATTGCCATCCTATCCGGTGGTCGTGGAGTGGGACGTGGCCTGGGGGGACATGGATGCCTATGGCCATGTCAACAACGTGGTCTATTTCCGCTATTTCGAGCAGGCGCGGATCGCCTATCTGGAGCGCATCGGCTGGCTGAAGCTCAAGGAAGAGCGGGGGCTGGGGCCGATCGTGGCCTCCACCTCGGCACGCTATCGCAAGGCGCTGGTCTATCCCGATCATCTCTGGATCGGGGTGAAAG
>JAILZB010000347.1 GCA_023512725.1 Chloroflexota bacterium
GTGAAGGACCGCTACGGGCCGGCGTTCTTCTCGACGATTGGGAAGAAGGGTGGTCGGGCGGTTGCCTCCGAGCGCGGGCCAGAGTTCTACGCCCAGATTGGGAAGAAGGGTGGGGAGGTGGTCAAGGAGAAGCACGGGCCGGAGTACTACGCTGAGATCGGGCGCAAGGGCGGGTTCGCGGTGAAGGAGCGCCATGGGCCCGATTACTACTCCACTATCGGCAAGAAGGGCGGCGAGACCCTCAAGCGCACCCGCTCGGCGAAGAAGAGCGAGGAGTAAACGCGACCATCCCGACGCCGGGCGGAGGTGGCAGCACGCCATCCCTCCGCCCGGCAGTATGCTAGCGGAAGCGACGCGGCCAGAGCGGGGGGGAACGCCGCCGGGCACGCCGTTGGCCTTCCGGCTCCACCTGGCGACGAAGGTGGCGCCAGAAGTGGCGCTGGGCTGCTACTAGCCGGCGACGAGCGGCCACCCAGGGAAGGAAGCGGCGGCCGGTGAGCGCATCGAGAGCATCGCTCCAGCGGAGGAACGGCCCCGGTGGGAGCGGAAGGAGAGTCCCGAAGCGACGGTGGGCAGCCCGTTCGATAGCAGCGAGGCGTTCGAGCAACCCAACGTAGTCGCTCGCGAGGCTGGGGGTCAGGACGCTCAAGAGCGCCAGCACGGCGATATCAATGGTCGTCGCTTCCGATGCTTCCAGGACGACAGCTGGCAGGCCGATGAGCGGGATCAGGTTGCTGCCCACTCGTGTCGCGGCCACGCGAGCGGGTGGTGCCGGCAGGACAGTAAACGCGACCTCACCCCGCGGGGTGGTAACGATGACTGGCTGCTCCGTGCCTGTTGGGAGGGCCGCCGGCGCGAGCAGCGGGATCCCGGCGCTAGCAAAGCGAGCGGCCAAGCGGGTGTTCGCAGCGGTCTGGAGCATGATCTCCCTCCGGCGGGCGAGGGAGAGTCTGCCCGATGAGAGAGGTGTTGGCTATCGGGGAAGCCTGTAGGCAGGAAGGGCGCTTCCCTGAGAAGAATCTCCCCCATGGCGGTATCTGTCGTCGCCGTGCTTGCTGTTGAGGGGAAGGGGCGCCTTCCCTTCGCCAGCCATGCTGAGGAGATGGCGAGGGTGCGGCCGTCGCGTTAGCGCGAACCCCCGCGACGCTGGTCGAAGTCGCCGAGGTCGAGGCTGTTGATGAACTCGGCGAAGGGTCGCAGCTTCTCCATCTCTTTCTCGTCGAGCTTGGACTCGCTGCGCTCGCTCTTGCTGGGAGAAGCACCTTCCTCTTCGAGATAGATCCCCGCCTTCTCTAGCACCGTCTCCTCGGCGAAGATCGGTGCCTTGGCGCGCACGGCGAGGGCGAGCGCGTCGCTGGGCCGGGAATCGATCTCGACCTGGCGGCCGTTGACGTCGAGCAGAATGCGAGCGTAGAACGTGTCGTTGTTCAGGTCGCTGACGACGATAGACACGACCCGGCCACCGAGCTCCCCGATGGTGTTCAGCAGCAGGTCATGGGTCAACGGGCGAGCAACTGACACATCTTGCAGCTTGATGGCGATCGCGTCTGCCTCGGCGGGGCCGATCCAGATCGGCAAGTACCGGTCCGAGTCGCGCTCCTTCAAGATCACCACCCGCTGATAGTTGAGCAGGCTCACCCGGATGCTCTCGATCACCATCTCGATCATCGGTCCGGCCTCCTCGGGTTCTGCTCAGCGTCCTCGCCCAGCGGGGTCCGGCTGAGTACCCCTCTGGACATTGTACGCCGAGACCCTGCGCCGATCAACCAAGATGCCGCCGGGCAACGTTGACCACCGTGGGGAGAGCCCCAGCCCGCCGCCGCAGTGACCACCAGGACGGGCCGGACCGGCGCGCGCCCCCGGCGGCAAGTCCTCGCGCCCATCATGATATACTGCCCCTGGCGCTCGGGCTTCCCACGACGGAACGCAAAGGGTCTCGTGCTCGACCACCCCACTGCCCTGCTGCCGGCGGTGACCGTTGCAGCGCTCCTGCACGATATCGGGATCCTCGCCCAGCGGTCCGGCGACTTCGCCGCGACCACGGGTGACCATGCCGCCCTGGCAGCCGCCTTCGTCGCCGAGCGCGCCCCTGCCCCCTTCCGGGCCGCCTCGGCGGCGATCCTGGCCCACCACCGGCCGGACGACCGGATCAGCCGGCTGGTGGCCGCGGCCGACCGCCTGGCCGCCGCCGGCCCCGACGACGAGGAGACTGGCCGCCCCGTGCTCCAGCGGCGTTCGCCTTTCGCCGCCCTTACCTTTGGCCTGCCCGAGGGCGCGCCACCCCGGCTGGCCGCCTTCTACCCCGTCGGCCCCCTCCCGGTCGACCCCGAAGGCTACCTGCCGCGGCCAGCGCCCTTGGAGCGGGAGGAGGTCCGCCGTCGCTTGCTTATGCTCGCCGAGATGTTCGCCACCGAGCATACGCTGGCCTCCTCCTCCGACCTCTTCGCCTACCTCGATGGCCTGCTCGACCTCACGCGGCGGGTCGGAACGCTCGTGCCCGCTCCTACCCGCGAGGGCGGGACCGACCTGTCCCTCGCCAGCCACCTTCACCTGACTGCTGCGTTGGCAACCTGCCTGACTCTCGATGCTGTTCCCGACGAGCAGCTTGCTGCCCTCGCCCGCGGCGACAAAGCTGCCCTTGCCCAACCGGTTGCTCTCCTAGCCTGGCTGACCCCGGCCCCCCCCCCCCCCC
>JAILZB010000348.1 GCA_023512725.1 Chloroflexota bacterium
GGTGGGGGGGGGCGGGGGCCCGCCGGCCCCCGGGGGGGCCCCGCCGGGGGGCGCCCCGGCCCCCCCCCCGGCGGGCGGGGTGGGGGGGGCGGGGGGGGGGGGGGCGCGGGTCGCCTCCTGGACGGTGCAGAGCAGGTAGAACTTGAAGTCGCTACGGCCTTTGGGGCCACGCTCTTCGGGAATGGGATGCTGCTCGAACCACTCACGGTACTTGCGGTAGTGCTCGAGGTCGCGGTAGTGCATCTCGGCAATCCGGTAGAGGCGTACTGCCTGGGTGACGCTCGCTGCACCCCCGCTGGTCGTGGGCACCGCCTCGATGACCGTGTTGAAGACGATCTTCTCGATGTACGGATTGGCCAGGATATCGGGGACGTGCACTTCCCAGAGCCAGCGGTCGTACTCTTCTGGGGTGATGCCTGGCATCAGGTCGTACCCCACGAGGGCTTTGACGGTCATGGCACCTCCACGCGCCAGGTATAACTTTCCGGTCCCGGCCCGAAGCCTTCGGCCCGGACCTGCAGCGGCCGGATCCGGACGCCGATCAGCTCGGCTAGGATGTTCTCACGGTCGCGGCGGGGGGCGAGGTCACGTCCCTCGGCCCGGTTGAGCGCGGTCTGGCGCTCGTAGCAGGCGACAAGGTCCTCTGGAGAGAGGAATTCCGCCCGGCCGCGCAGGAACACCACGCGCGGCACCTGGACGCACCAGTCGTAGACGTGTGGTCGGAGGTTCCGGTTCGAGCGATGGGGCGGCCCGACCCAGACGATCTCGGTGTGGGGATGGCGCCGCCAGTGGGCGATCCGCCGGTGCACCTTGCGCTGGACCAGGTCGACCGACCAGTCGTCGTTGATCGGGGCGACCATCGTGCGGCCGACGGGGAAGCCAGCTCGATTGACTGTGAACACCTGGGCGAAGCCGGCTTCCTCGCGCAGAAAGCGCAACACGCGCCGCTGGATCTCGGCGAGCGGCGGTGGCTCCGGGCCACCCGGTAGCTGGTTCGCTTGGAACATGGCTCTCCTCTCCATCCATCTTGAGCGATCCGTGCTTGCTCAGCAACGTTCCCACGGCAGGCGCTGGCGGTGTGCCCCTCCCCTACCCACCGCGCTGCAGCCATTCTTCCAGGGCCCAGCGATGGCTGGAGAAGGCCAACTCCTCCCAGGGGATATCGGCCGGAGCGAAGTAGCGGAGTTCGCTCGTCTCCTCCCCGGGGTGGGCTTCGCTGGTGGCTGGCGCTTCTGCAAGGTAGAGGACGTGGACGATCCCCGCTTCGACGCGGGTGTAGACGTTGAACAACCCCGTGAGGGTGATAGCGAGGCCGGTCTCTTCTGCCACTTCGCGGCGGGCGCCTTCTTCCAGCGTCTCGCCCAGTTCGAGGTAGCCGCCGGGCAGGGCCCAGCGCCCGCGTTGTGGCTCGATGGCGCGCCGGGTGAGGAGGACGGCGCCATCTTTGACGACCAGCGCCCCGACCACGACCTTCGGGTTCTGGTAGAGCACATCGCCGCAGCCGGTGCAGACCTGCCGCAGGCGGTTATCGCCGGGTGGCTGGCGCTCGACCAGGGGCCCTCCGCAGCGTGGACAGTAACGGAAGCTCATCGGATGGTCAGCCGCCGGTAGAGGTCGGGCAGCCGGAGTGGTAACCGCTCGATCTGGTCGAGCATGGTATAGCCCCCCTCCCCAAAGAGCAGGGGCAGATAGTCGCGCGCCTGGCTGTCGATCGTCAGACAGAAGGTGCGGATGCCCCGCAGCCGTGCTTCGGTGAGGGCCTGGCGCGTATCCTCGATGGCATAGCGACCGGTGTAGCCATCGAAATCGTTCGGCTTGCCGTCCGAGAGGAGAAAGAGCAGCCGAACGCGCGCATCGAGCGCGTTGAGTTTGCGCGCCAGGTGGCGGATGGGTGGCCCCATCCGGGTGTAGCTGTGGGGGGTGATTCCCCCGATGCGCAACCGCACCTCGGGGCCGTAGGGCTCATGGAACTCCTTGATGAGGAACAGGTCGCACTGCTTGCGGGTGGCGCTGGAGAAGCCGTAGATGGCGTAGCGGTCGTTGAGGAGCTGGAGGGCCTCGCAGATCAAGACCAGGGCCTCGCGTTCCAGGTCAACGATCCGCCGCTCGTCCACCCACCCCCCGACCGAGCCGGAGAGGTCGACGAGGAAGGCGACCGCGATGTCGCGGCGGTTGGCCTGGCGGGCCAGGTAGAGCGCTTCCGAGGGAGTGGTGCCCGCGCGCCAGTCGGCATAGGCTTCGACCACGCTGTCCAGGTCGATCTCTTCGCCGTCAGGCTGTTTGTGCAGGCGGCGGTACTCTGGTCGAAGGGCGTCGAACTGCCGCTTGATTAGGGTGACCAGCTGGCGGTGCTGCTGGAGCACTCCCTCGACGTAGTCGGGTGGCCCCGGCGGGACGACCCGCTCGCGGAGGGCACACCAGCGAGGCTGGTACCGGCCCTGCGCGTAGTCCCACTCGTCGTAGAGGAAGGCGCCCGCCTGCTCCGCTTCCGAGAGAGCCACCGCCTGGGCAACGCGCCGGGGGGCCACGTCTAGCCAGATGGCCGCCTCATCGTTCTCCTGGCCGCTGACACTCTCGGTGGCGGGCTGCTCACGGACGACGACCTTCGTCGGGGCAAGGTCGAGTGTGTCGGCCAGGCGGGTCTTCAGCACCGGCGCAAGCTGGCTTGCCGCCTCGACAGCGATGGTGGCG
>JAILZB010000349.1 GCA_023512725.1 Chloroflexota bacterium
CCGAAATCGCCATAGTATCAGCAGAGCGTACAGCACCGACAGGGAGATTACTTCATAAAGGCGCAGCGCCGCCAGCACGTAGACGGCAACCTGCGTGAGACATACCATTCGCACGAGGTTAGCCCAGAACGAGTCAAGAAATCCCTCGCGCGAAGCCTGGCTGAACAGGAGCCGCGGCAGAAGCACGAAGATGCCCGCGTACGCCAGCCCCAGCCTCAGGAGAGATTCAGTGATTAGAGCCCAGTCGTACAATGCTCAACCCCTCGTCGTGGCAGGCGCCGGTCTACACGGAGGCATAGTAGTAATAGTCCAGCCGGCGCATGACCTGGAACATCTGAATCGACCCGGTGACAGCGAACACAACCGACCCCGCAACCAACCCAGCAACCGCCCACTGGTACCCTAGCAACCTGCTCGATACAAACCCCACGCCGAAATCCAACATCAAGCCGAGTGCAATAGACCTCACGGCCATTTCGGGCCGCGACAGGCTGAAGAAGATCATCGCGTTGAGGAGCCCCGCCGCGACGAAGGCGTAGGCCACAAGAGCCCAGTTGAACACGAACCAGGACTCGGGGTTGCCGGTGACGTAAACGTCAAAGAGGCGCAGCGCCTCCAGGCACTGCTGCTCACGCTCCAGGACGAAGGAGCGGGAGAGGCCCAGCGTAGCGGCGAAGGCCAGCGTCACCCAGAGCATTCCCGGCAGCAGGGCCGCCGCCTGGGCCGGCGAGGGAGAGAAGGCGAAGTTGAAGACCACCGCTGCCAGGAGGGCGAAGACCGCCATGGCCGTGAGGATCTCCTTGGTGCGCAGTTCCAGGAGGAGGTCCTTCCAGACCAGCAGGCGCACAGCGCTCAGTGCACCCATGCTCCGCTCCTCACCACCTGGGTGTAGAGCTGGCCCACGGCGTGCCGGTCGTCCAGCCCCTCCCGGCCCTCGTAGGCCACCACGCCGTCCACCAGGATGACGATGCGGTCGGCCAGGGGAAGCCCCTGCTCGATGCTGTGGGTGGTCAGGACGATGGTGCGCTCCCCCCGCAGCCGTTCCAGCAGCCCGCTGAAGGTCTCGGCGGCGTGCCGGTCCAGGCCGGTGTAGGGCGCGGCGCGCCGGACGAGCGCGTAGCACTCGTCGACGTGGCGGTCACCGGCGGCGACCTCGACCTGGGACCGTGGCAGCAGGTGTTCTACGCGGAGTTCGACGGGCAGCGCCGCAAGCGGGTGATCGTCAAGGTGCTGGGTGTGGCCTGACGCGCGGCTGTGCTATCCTAGGGGTACCCGCACGCGGCACGAGGGTTGGGAGGCGACGGCGATGGCACGAGGATCCGTGGTCCTGCTGGTGGCGTTCGCAGCCGCGCTCGTCGGAGGTGCCGCCTACGCCGCCGGCTTCTCGGCCGGGCGCGCTGCGGCGGCTGCGGCGCCCGCGCCGGTCGCGGTGCAGCCGGTCCAGTTGCCCGAGCCGTTCATCCCGCAGGTGCCGCAGCCGCTCCCGATGACGCCCGCGCAACCGGGTCCGGGGCAGCCGCCGACGCTGCGCGAGTTCATCCCGATCCCCGGCCCCGGCCAGCAGATGCCGGGCCAGCAGCCTGGAACGGAGAACGGCGAGTGCCAGCCGATCATCCTCTTCTACCACAACGGCCAGCTCTACCAGCTCCAGCCGGGTCCGGGGCAGCAGTTCGGCCCTGGCCGGCCCGGGACGCCGCCGGAGTTCTACCGGTTGAACCCCTACCAGGGCCCGCCCATCCCGGGCCTGCCCGTGCCGCGGCCCGACCGCGGCCCGGGGTTCTCTCCGGTCAACCCGCGCTCGTAAGAGCGGCCGCACGCCCGGAGTGGCGCCGACCGCTACCGCGCTCCCGCGTCCCCTCACACCGGCAGGCGCGGCCGCCATTGTGCCGCTCCTGGTCGTGCTGGTGGCCATCGAGACCGGGGTCACCTTCTTCGGCACGCTTGTGCCGCAGATTCAACAGGAGTTCGGTGTCTCCGCGGGCACCGTGGCCTTGGCGCTGTCGGTCTATCACGGTGTGCGGCTGCTGATCAACGTTCCGGCGGGCCGGCTCATCGCGCGCTCGCCGCTGCAGCGCGCCCTCGGCCTCGGTGGCGTCATCCTGGCGGTGGGATCCGTGGTTGTCGCGCTGGCCCCCTTCTTTCCGGCGGTACTGGCCGGCCGGGTGCTCATGGGCGCGGGTTCGGCGGTGTTCTTCATTACCACGCAGTTCTGGATCTCGAAGGTCGCCACGCCGCAGACGAAAGCGCGGCTCTTCAGCTACAACCAGCTCGCGGCGCTCACCGGCAGCGCCCTGGGGCCCGCCGTGGGCGGAGCGGTGGCGGGCCTGTTGTCCTGGCGGTATGCGATGGCCATCACCGCCGCGGCGGGCGTCTTGGCGTTCCTGGGCGCCGGACGCCTGCCGGATCCTTCGTCATCGCGGAGCGAGGCGGCCGCGACAACGCTCGTGCAGGCCTCCGATCGTCTGGAGATCGGCCTCGTGCTGGGTCCGGGAATGATCATGATGGCGCTGTTCTTCTTCCACGGCGGCGTGCTGTCCACGCTGCTCCCACTGCTGGCCGCCCGGCGGTTCGGTCTGGGGCCGGCGACGCCGCCGATCCAGCGACCGATGTGCAGCTCGCCGATGCTCTGCTCGCACTCTCGACCAAAACCAACCTCGACCCCGACGTCGGCCGACTCGACC
>JAILZB010000350.1 GCA_023512725.1 Chloroflexota bacterium
CCAAGACCCGCGGCGCGGTCGACATCGCCCGCCAGACCGAGGCGCTCGGCGCCAATCTGTCGGCCGGCTCGGCTTGGGAGTCCTCGTCCCTGACCCTCAGCGTCATCGCCGACAAGGCTCCGGCCGCCATGGCGATCATGGCCGACGTCGCCCAGAATCCGACCTTCAAGGCCGATGAGCTGGACCGCGTGCGGGCCGAGACCCTCGACAGCCTGTCGGTGTCTTTCCAGCGCCCCGGCGGCCTGACCGGCTTCGCCACCCCGACCATCCTCTATGCCGGCTCGGCCTATGGCCACGTGGCCGGCGGCACGCCGGGCTCGCTGCCGAAGATCAAGCGCGAGGACCTGGTCAAGACCCACGCCGCCGCCTGGCGTCCCGATAACGCCATCCTGGTGCTGACCGGCAACCTGACGCCGGAAGCGGGCTTCGCCCTGGCCGAGACGGCGTTCGGCGGCTGGGCCAAGCCCACCGGCGCGCCGCCCGCCAAGCCGGCCGCGCCCAGCGGCTACACGCCGCGTGATCTGATCATCGACCTGCCGGGCACGGGCCAGGCCTCGGTGGCGCTGGCCAAGCCGGCGATCACCCGCGCCGACCCCCGCTACTATTCGGGCCTGGTGGCCAACACCGTGCTGGGCGTCGGCTTCAGCTCGCGCCTGAACCAGGAGATCCGCATCAAGCGCGGCCTGTCCTATGGCGCGGGCTCCAGCCTGACGCCGCAAGGCCAGTTCGGCGGCTTCGCGGCCCGGGTGCAGACCAAGAACGAGTCGGCCGGCGAAGTGGTCGGCCGCAGCTGCGCGCAGGTCATCGCCGGACGCGATGCCAGGGGGCGCCCCGTCTGCAACACTCTCTGCCCAGCCCTGGTGGCCATGCAGCGGCGCGAGCCGCTTGGGTCGATGGAGCTGCAGGTGGATCGGCGCGGCGGGACGCCCCTGTGGATCGCGGTCTCCTCCATCATCCCGCCCAACGCCGCCCCCTGCGTCGTCCACCTCCTGCGGGACGTCACCGAGGAGCAGCACCGTCGCTCGTTCGTGCAGCAGGTTCTCCAGGGGGCCATCGCCCTCTCCTCCGGCGACCCCGACGGCCGCCCCGCCGCCCCGGTGGTCCTCTCGCCGCGGCAGACGACAATCCTCAAGCTCCTGGCCTGCGGAGCCAGCACCCGCAGCATCGCCCGCACGCTGGGGATCAGCCCGGCCACTGTGCGCAACCACATCCAGCAGATCATGGTGGCCCTCCAGGCGCACAGCCGCCTGGAAGCCGTGGTCCAGGCGCTGCAGCGCCGGATCCTCTGAGACTCAAGCGATAGACCTCTCCTCAAAAGGAGTCTCCTGGGGGCGTCTCCCAGAGCGCACCCGAAAGGATGGCTTCGGATGGGCCCTCCGCCCGATGGAAGATGGCGGCGGCGGACCCTACGGTCAAGGTGGCGGCGCGCCGCGACGGACGGGAGCCATCACCATGACCATCGAGGAACTCCTGGCAAAGGCCTACAGCGCCGAGCGGCAGCGGTATCTGGCGGAACGGCGCCTGCAGCGGGAGGCGCAACGTGCCCGCCTGCGGCGGCGGTAAGCGCATGCCGCCCCCCTGCCGAACCGCCTCCGCCGCGCTTACGCTGACCGCCGGCGCGCCGCCTGAGGCTCCCCCGAGCGCATAGCCATCCGATCCGCCGCTACTTGCCGCGGGAATAGCGCTTTCGAACCAGAGACCGCCACCCAAAGGGTCCACAAGCGATGGATGCGCCATCCGATGGGCGCTTCGCGCGGGGGGACATAGGCTGAGAGTGCGGAGGTGGCGGCGATGCTTGACAAGATCGACCTGCTGCGCGGGGGCCGGCACAGCCTGCGAGATGCACGCGTCAGGACCAAACTGGCTCTTGAGCAGCACCACGACATGCTGCGGCGGGAGCGCGAACGGCGTCGCCGCGAGCGGCTGATTGCCCGAGACGCCCTCCGCCGCGAGCGGGAGCGCACGGCCTACCTCCTGGAAGACTACAAGCGCACCTTCGCCGGGGCCCAGGCGCAGGCCAAGGAGTATCAGGCCATCCTGGAGCGGGCGAAGGAGGAAGGGCGGCAACTGCTGCGCATCCTGGAACTGCTGGGGAAGCGAGCCGCCTGACCCTTCCGCGTCAGGCCTACCCGATCTTCCTAGTACGATCTAATCAGGAATGGGTTAGATGGATCATGCGGGAGCGCGCATACCGCGCATACACTTACCCAGCTAGTAAGCCACCATTGCTCTCTGCTGGGCCTCTCCAGCGGCGGAAGGAGGGAGCGTGTGGTGCGGAGACCAGCGAGTGCATGACGGCCCGCCCCGGAACTGGATGACTCTCCTCCCCCTGGCCGGGGCTTCATCCTCCTCGTCGTAGCTCTGACGGGGGCGATCGTCGGCCTGCTGCTCTTCGCCCGCCCGCAGGCCCCCGCTGCAGCGCCTCGGCCACCGGGCTACTTCGGTGCAGGGTACGTAGGGTCCGAAGCGTGCGCAACCTGCCATCAGAAGATCTACGACACATTCCGCACGGTTGGCCACCCGGTGAAGCTCCGCACGGCGGCGGAGGCCCGGGCTGCGGGCCTGCCTAAGCCCGACTACGTCTCCTGGGACGACATCCTCTTGGTGGTGGGAGGCTTCCGCTGGAAGGCGCGCTACGTGAACAACGAGGGGTTCTTCATCACGGGCAGCCCCGACG
>JAILZB010000351.1 GCA_023512725.1 Chloroflexota bacterium
GGTCCTCGGGCTCGGCGTCCGGGGCGTCGGCTGGCGAGAGATCGAGATCGAACGGCTCCCGACCGGCCAGCCGGCGGTCCGCCTCCACGGGCGGGCGGCGCGGCGGGCCGAGCAGCTCGGTCTCGGGCCGATCGCCTGCTCGATCAGCCACGAGGCCGACTACGCGGTCGCCGTCGCCTACGCCGTCCGGACGGCCGGCGGAGCGTTCGTCTTCCCGCCCGACATCGAGGATCGGCTCGCCGAGCGGGAGCGGCGCCTCCTGGCCCGGGCGTACTTCCTGGACCGCGGCCTGCCCTATCTGGTCGCCGAGCAGGACGGGGTAGTGCTGGGCTACGCCTATGCCGGTCCGTTCCGGCTGCGCGCCGCCTATCGCTACACCGTCGAGGACAGCGTCTATGTCTCGCCCGACGCGGTGGGCAAGGGCGTGGGCAAGGCGCTGCTGACCGCCCTGATCGCCGCGTGCGAGGCCCTGGGCCTGCGCCAGTTGGTCGCCGTCATCGGCGACAGCGGCAACGCCGCCTCGATCGGCCTGCACACGGCCATGGGCTTCGAGAAACAGGGCGTCTTCCCGTCGATGGGCTACAAGTTCGGCCGCTGGGTCGATCTGGTCTGGATGCAGCGCCCGCTGAACGACGGCGGCGGACGCGAACCCGACGCGCCGGGCCTGTCGCTGAGCGGGGTCTGAACTCCACCTGACCGTTCAAATCAAGACTTAACTATTCGCGCGCTATACTCCGAACGGGTGGGGCCATTTCAGTTCAGGGGTAGGGTTTGACATCGCCATTTACCCAGGAGCGCCAGCGTGCTTCGGCGGCGCTCATGCGGGCCTATGTTCCCATCGCGCGCGGCTACCTTATCGCCGCCGCGATCTACTATTGCCTGATCAGCGCCTCGCATCCGTTTTATGAAATGGGGCCCGCCCTGCTGGTGCTCGACGGCCTGTCGATCGCCGCGGCGGGCTATGGCCTGAGCGCCTGGCTGATCCTGGGCAAGCCCCGCGACCACCAGGCCCAGATCACCGGACGCCGCCTGGAGGCGCTGGTGTTCGGCATGAACGCCCTGTTCCTGGCCAATGTCGTCGCCTACCAGCTCATCCACTTCTAGCCGCAGAAGCTGGTCTATTTCGTGCTGATGGCCCTGGTGTTCGCGACCTCGGCCCCG
This sequence comes from Chloroflexota bacterium, assembly GCA_023512725.1. Taxonomy (GTDB): domain Bacteria; phylum Chloroflexota; class Dehalococcoidia; order SpSt-223; family SpSt-223; genus JANWZD01. Next base: position 1,162 of record JAILZB010000351.1, read on the forward strand.
ACCCGGCGCGTGGCCTTCGTCAGCGTCGGCCTGGCCGTGGCCGGGCTGATCTGGATGGCCAGCCGGGCGCCGGCCGACACCATCAATCAATATGTCTTCATCGGCCTGGCCGGGACCTTCGCCGCCATGGGCATGTCGACCCTGATGCGCGGCGTCGTGCATCGCGAGGTCCGCGCCCGCCTGGCCAGCGACGCCCTCAACGCCGACCTCGAGCGCGAGCTGCGCGAGAACCAGCGCCTGCAGGCCAAGACCCAGGCCCTGGCGTTGAGCGCCCACGCCGCCAACCGCGCCAAGACCGACTTCCTGGCCACCATGAGCCATGAGATCCGCACGCCCCTGAACGGCGTGCTGGGCATGGCCCAGATCATGGCCGCCGGCGACCTGGATCCCGAGCAGAAGCGCCGGCTGGCGATCATCTCCGATTCCGGCCAGTCGCTGCTGGGCGTCATCAACGCCATCCTCGACATCTCGCGGATCGAGGCGGGCCGGGTCCGGGCCCACTATGCGCCTGTCGATCTGGCGACCTACAGCGCCGAGATCGCCTCCTCCTTCCGCTCGGTCATCGAGAAGGCGGGCCTGCGTCTGGACATCCAGGCCAAGCCCTTGCCGCATCCGGTCTATATCGATCCGGAGATGTGGGAGAAGGTTCTGCTGAACCTGCTGTCAAACGCCTTCAAGTTCACGCTCGAAGGCCAGATCACCTTGAGCGTGGAGCCCGCGCGCGACGGCCGTTCGGTCCAGGTCCGCGTGAGCGACACCGGGATCGGCGTGCCCGTAGAGGAGATGCCCAAGCTCTTTGAGCGCTTCCATCGGGTCGAGGGCGCGCAAGGCCGCAGCGTCGAGGGCAGCGGCATTGGTCTTGCCCTGGTCAGCGAACTTGTTCGCCTGCACGGCGGCCACATCGCCGCCCACAGCGTGGAGGGGGAGGGGACCACGTTCGTGGTCACTCTGCCGCTCGGTTACGCCCATCTGCCGGCCGACCAAGTGCGGCCCGAAACGACGCGGGCGCCGGCCAGTCGGGTCGGCGACTTTTTGGAGGAGGCCGCGCGCTGGCTCCGCGGCGACGTCGCCAGCCGCTAGCCCGCACGCTTCGCTCGCGAGTCGCTGGCCGCTCGGCGGATGAGGCTGACCTTCGGTGTGGCCGGGCCGAAACTCGTTCGTCCCTCTCGCGCCCGTTCCAGCAGGTCCGGGAGGGTGTCGTCGGCGTCGCGCGCCTGCGCGATGCCGACCTGCGCCTGCACTCCCGCTTCGGCGAGCGCCCGTGCGACCATACCCATCGCCCCGATGGCGCTCGTTCCCGGGAGCAGGCACACGATATGCAGATTGCCGAAGGGGGCTGCGAGGTCGCCGATTCGGAGCCGGGCGCGCAGCGTGCCGGCGAGACGGCGGAATGGCGGCTCGTCCGAGCACCACAGGCTGACGACGCTGAGGGGGAAGCGGCGGCGGCCGAACCTCCGGAGCTCCTCGTGCGCTCGCAGCCGCAGGTACCACTCCGCGTGC
>JAILZB010000352.1 GCA_023512725.1 Chloroflexota bacterium
GCCCCGCCCATCAGCGGTCACCTGACCGTGCCTGGGCTGCAGGCGCATGTGGAGGTCGTGCGAGACCGTTGGGGAATACCCCACATCTATGCTCAGAGCGAGGATGATCTCTTCTTCGCTCAGGGTTACGTGCATGCCCAAGACCGGCTCTGGCAGATGGACCTGTGCCGGCGGGCAGCCCTTGGGACCCTGGCAGAAGTGTTCGGCGAGCGGGCATTAGCGGCGGACCGGGCGGCCCGCGAGGCTGGAGGGGAGCTGGTCAAGCAGGTTATCGTCAACTACGGCGATGTGGTGCTGGCCTCCACGGGGACGGACTCGTGCCCGGCCGATGTCAACGACCGCGCCACGCTGGTCATCGACTCCGGTTCCGATTCCAACACCACCGTGACCGTGCGGATGCGGCGGATCTGGGTCGGTAAGTGCGCGCGTCTGGTGATCACCGGCAGCGGAAAGGTCGACCTGTGGCTGCTCGAGCCCGCCACGGATCCGGCCGACCTGGCCCGACAGGCCCTGAAGACCGAACAGCTCAGCATCTTTGGGTCCACGACCACCGGCGCGACGCCCAGCCCGATCGGCGGCGACCGCTTCACGGTCAACGTGCTGTCGTCCAAGCCGATCGGCGATGCGGGTGACTGTTTCGGCGGAGTCTCCAGTTGCGCCGCGGTCCACTTCAACCAGGCCGGGCTGATCTCCGGTACCTTCGTGATCCCCAACGGCGGGTTCGAGCTCGACCAGGCACAACTCACCAACGGCGCCATCCTGGCCAAGCGCATCCAGTTCGACCGCAACACCACCTTCACGTGGGATCCGCGGTCGAAGATCGGCCAACAGGTCTGGAGCCAGTTCAACCGCCTGCGGGCGTGGAAGGACCAGTAGGCAAGGTCTACGCCGCGCGCCACCCGGGTACTGAAGTAGTAGCGGAGGCGCCATCTGATGACCCTGGCCGGAGATGCCCATGAGCTCGCCGTGCGCTACGCGCAGACCCGGGACGCTGCGGCGCGGGAACAGATGGTGCACGCCTGCACGCCGCTGATCCAGTACATCGCGTCGCGCTTTGCGGCCCAGGGCATTCCCAGGGAAGACCTGGTCCAGGTCGGGTATCTGGGCCTGCTGTCGGCCATCGAGACCTTCGACCCTTCGCGGGGCGTGCGCTTCGAGACCTATGCCAACCCGCTCATTGCGGGGGAGATGCACCACTACGTGCGCAGCAACCTCGGGACCATTCGCCAGCCGAGATGGCTGCGCAAGATCAACCGCCTGATCGACCGGGCGGTGGACGAGTACCTCGACCGGCACCGGCGGTACCCCACCCTGCACGAGCTGGCCACGGCGCTCAACATCACCGACGACGGCCTGCTCGAGATCCTCCGCACCCGCGAGTCCGTCCGGACCATGTCCCTGGACGCGGAGGAGGACGAAGAGGAGTACCGGATCAACCGGAGGCTCATCCGGCACCGGTTCTACCAGTCGTTCCAGCTCCCCATCGAGGACCTGATCGTGCTGTACGACGCCATCGAGCGGCTGAGCCTGCTCCAGCGTCGGGTGCTGTTCCACATCTTCTTCCGGGGCGTCAGCCAGCAGAAGGCCGCCGAGACCATCGGCATCTCCCAGCGCAGCGTCTCGCGGATCCTGGCCGCCGCGCTGCGCCAGCTTCGTCATACGCTCACGGCGTAGGCCCGCCCTCCACAGGTAGGGTTCGGATGCACCGCGGTTCGTTGATGGCTCTGCTGATCTTCGGCCTGGCCCTGCTGGCGCTGCCGGCGGCGGAGCAGGACCAGACGCTGGAATGCATCAGCAACGAGGTCGGTGGCGACCTGATCGTTGCGGCTGCGCGCTGTGTGCAGCTTCCCCGCCAGCGGACCGATCTTCTCCCGCAGGCGCTGCTCCACCATCGAGTGAATGTCCTCCGCCTCTCCCGGCACGGGCGGGCGCGCACCGGAGGTCAGCTCCGCCGCCACCTCCTCCAGCCCCCGCACGAGCGTCGCCGCTTCCTCTGGCGTTACAATCCCGGTGTGGCCCAGCATCCGCGCGTGCGCGATGCTGCCGCGGATGTCTTGGGCCGCCATCCGCTGATCGAACGGCAGCGACGCCGTGAACGCTTCAATCGCGCGATCTGCCTCCTTCGTAAACCGCCCGCCCCACAGCTTCATGGTTGCTCCGCTCCCGTGCTCGGTGCTCGGCAGAAGGGTCGGTGAATTGCCGGAAGCGGGTAGGCCCTCACCCTCCCTTCTCCCCCAGGGAGAGAGGGGAGCAGCGAGCACGGAGGGCGCGATACATAAGCGCCTGCAGCCCGTGCGTCTTCACCGTGCCCGTCGACTCCCGTTGGTCGAAACGCTTTGAATCGAAGGAAGCCATCTCCTCGGAGTAAAGCGCCCATGGGCTGCTCCGCCCGATCACCGTCCAGCCGCCCTTGAACAACCGCAAGCGCACCGTGCCCGTCGTGCGCGCCGAGGTGCGCTCGATGAATCCCTCCAGATCCTCCTTCAGCGGGTCGAACCAGAGACCGGCGTAGGCCAGCTCGGCCCATTTGGCATCGATCATCCGCTTAAACGCCAGCTCTTCGCGCGTCAGCACCAGCGCCTCCAGCGCCCGGTGCGCACCCAGAAGCAGCGTCGCAGCAGGACACTCGTAGTTCTCGCGCACCTTCAGAC
>JAILZB010000353.1 GCA_023512725.1 Chloroflexota bacterium
GAGTTGACACTGTTCAGATCGCCGAAGGCCCGCGCAAGACGGACCTCGCCCAAGCCGACAGGAGAGGTAACGCCGTGACGGACAAGAACATCACCAAGGACGCCATGTACGACGCGGTGGCGCCGGACGATTTCGAGGAGATGCTCGAGCTCGACCGCTACAACAACCGCTCCACGGCGTTCGACAAGATCATTTCCGCGACCCACGACCATTTCTGGGATCCGCTGGACAAGACCTATATCGACTTCGACGTCCCCTTCGACATGGAGAACCAGGCCCTGGTGCCCGAGGATCTCGTGATCGCTCTGTCGACGGACTATGTCTCCAACCACCTGTCCGATCCCAAGACGCGCATCCGCTTCATCAACCAGTCGGTGCTGCGCAGCTTCTCGTCGATCCTGCACGGCGAGCAGGGAGCGCTGAACCTGTCGGCCAGCCTGTGCCACGTGCTGAAGGATCAGGGCGCGCAGGAATACGCCGCCAACCAGACCCGCGAGGAAGCCCGTCACGTCACGGCCTTCGCCAAGTACATCAAGGCGCGCTGGGGCAAGCCGGTCGAGTGCGGCCCGGCCCTGAAGACGCTGCTGGTCGAGATCATCGGCGCGCCCGAGGTCTACAAGAAGATCATCGGCATGCAGATGCTGGTCGAGGGCCTGGCCATGGGCGCCTTCGCCACCTTCTACAACCAGATCAACGATCCGGTCGGCAAGAAGATGCTGCAGCTGGTGATGACCGACGAGGCCTTCCACCACAAGTTCGGCAAGATCTGGGCCGACCGCACGGTGCCCAAGCTGAGCCCCGAGGACGCCCTGCGCTCGCTGCTGCCGGAGCCGGACGAGGCGGCCCTCGAGGAGGTTCTCCTGAGAATGAGCGACGAGGCGGAAGGGGAATGGAAGGAGAAGGTGATCCAGGTCTATCGCACCAGGGGATACGCGGAGAAGAGGTTGCGCCAGCTCCGCTCCCGCTCGAGGTCCCGGATCGCCGCCCAGCCGGCCGCCCGCTTCGCGCGACCGACGGCGACGGCGAGGGCGGCCCGTTCGTTGAGGAGGGCGACGATCCGCCGGTCGAGGGCGTCGATCCGCCGCCGGAGACGGCGCAGGTCGGGCGGTTCCGGCACGTCGTCCCGGGGCCGCGCGGCCGCGATGGTCTCCGGTCGCTCGGCCCTGCTCACGACGCTGCTCCCGTCGTCCGGTCGCGCTCGGCCAGCCAGCGGGCCGCCGCCTCGAGGGCGAGGTGGTAGCCCCGCTTCCCCTGGCCGACGAAGGAGCCGAGGGCGATGTCGGCCAAATAGTTCACCCGCCGGAACGGCTCCCGGGCCGCCGGGTCCGAGAGATGGACCTCGAAGAAGGGTCGGGCGATCCCCTTCAAGGCGTCCCGGAGGGCGATGGAGGTGTGCGTGTACGCCCCGGCATTGACGATGGCGACGTCGAAGTCCCGGGCGTGGAGCCGGTCGAACGCGTGCCGTTCGAGGGGCTGGTTGACGGGACCCCAGTCTATAAGGTCACGCAGGCGAGGGTTGTCCACGATGTAGCGGTCTTTCGGGGAGCGCCCGGTGTACTTGCCCGTGGTCACGGCCAGGGCCCCACGGTCCGTCAGGATGCCTTCGCCCCGCCTGAGAGCTGCTTCTACCAGAAGACTCGACGAAAGGTTCCGGTGCCTCACGTTACGTCTCCTACCATCTTTCGAGTCAGGGGGGCGAACGGCCGGTCCGGGCGCCGCACAAGCTGTGAAGGAGGGAGGCGCCCTTGATCGTATCGCACCGACCCACGACTTCCACTGCCAACCCCTGGGGGGCGCCATATACGAAAAGACCCCTCATAGCAGGGGTCTTCTTGGTTTGTCAAGAGTTTAGCAGTCGCGCACCAAGGTGGTCAAGTACCGCTTGCCGGAAGGCTTGTCACCGGTCACTGGCGTGACGTGACCCGGTGGTGTGTCATGGCAGAGCCCGGCTGGAAGGGGAGAACCTCGATGATGCTTTCAGGCCCCGTCGACCACCCTGGCGCGCTCCCTCGCCGGGGACGTGACGACCCGATGCCGGCGGCCGTGAGAGAGCGCGCCGCCCGGGTGCTCCTGGACGCGGCTTTCGCCGCCCTCGGTCCTGACCCGGTCGAAGCCGCTCTCGTGAAGGGGTCGGCTGTCAAGGGGGATTCTGTTCCCGGCTACTCCGACTTCGACTTCCACCTCTTTGTGCAGTCGGACAGAGTTCCCACGCTCGGCGGGCTACGGCCGGCGCCCGGCCCAGCTCTCGCTTTCCAGAAGGCTATCGGCGGTCTCGACCCGGCCGGCTATGGCGTGTCGAGCTTCCGGGTGCACTTCGTCGACAGCGGCAAGTACCCGGCCGAGTGGTTGCCCCCCCTTCCAGGCACCTGCGAAATCGTCTACGGGAACCCGCCCGTGGGGCTGCCCGTGCCCGGGCCACGGGATATCATCCGGGAAGCCGGACGGTTCTTCGGGTCGGCGCCGCAGGCTCTGGCGGTAGTGGTTGAGAGAGTCCTCGACAAGCCTGACGGGCGCCTGCCCGCCCTGGTGCGGGAGCTGCAGAAGTACGTGGTGACAGACTTTTCGCCCGGTGAGATGCTGGATCTGGTGCGTCGGGCGCCGGATTACTCCCTGGAGCGGGCGGTGGTGGCCACGGTGCCGACGCAG
>JAILZB010000354.1 GCA_023512725.1 Chloroflexota bacterium
GCTCCGGGTCCGTCGCGCTGAGGCCATGGGCGGTGGCGATGACCATTGGGAAGAAGCAGACCAGCGCCACCACCAGCACCTTGGGCAGCGCGCCGTAGCCGAACCAGAGCACGAGCAGCGGCGCCAGCGCGATGATTGGGATCGTCTGCGAGGTGATGAGCAGCGGCAGCAGGGCGCGGCGCACGGCCTGGAAGACGTCGATCGCGGCGGCGCAGAGCACGGCGACGACGACGGCCAGCGCGAAGCCGGCGACCGTCTCGCCGAGCGTCTGGCCGGCGTGCCAGGCGATCACGCGCGCCTCGCGTAGGCTTGCTGCGACGATGCGGGTTGGCGCTGGCAGGATCGTCGCTGGCACCGCCGCCAGGCGCACGTACAGCTCCCAGACGAGCAGCACGGCGAGGGCGAGCAGCAGCGGCGGTAACGTGCGGTGCACGGTGGCAGTCATCGGCCCGGCTCCATTCCTGCGCCTTCGTTCAAAGCCTGCGCCGCGGCTGCGCTGGGGGCATGGGCGAGGCCGAGCGCGGCCAGCAGCCGCAGCTTCAGCTCGGCGAAGGTGGGTGCGATGACGAGGTCACGCGGGCGCGGCCGGGCGAAGGGCACGCGCACGCGGGTGATGATGCGACCGGGGCGCGGCGAGAGCACGTATACGGCGTCGGCCAACAGCAGTGCCTCGTCCACATCGTGGGTGACGAGCAGCCCCGCCTTGCCCAGCTGCGGCCAGGTGTGCAGCAGCCAGTCCTGCATCTGCGCGCGGGTGAGCGCGTCGAGCGCGCCGAACGGCTCGTCGAGCAGGACGAGGTCACCCGCCGCCAGCACGGTGCGGGCGAGCGCGACCCGCTGGCGCATGCCGCCCGAGAGCTCGTCCGGCCGGGCCCGCTCGAAGCCGCGCAGGCCGAACTGCTCGAACAGCGCCTGCGCTTGCCGGCGCGCGGCATCGCGGCGGACCCCGCGCAGCTCGAGCGCGACGGTCGCATTGGCGAGGGCGTCGCGCCAGGGCTGCAGCAGGTCGCGCTGGGGCATATAGCCGACGCGGCCGAGGCGGTCGGCCGAGCCACCGACAAGGATGCGACCGGTGGTCGGCTGCTCCAATCCGGCGATCAGGCCAAGCAGCGTGCTCTTGCCCGAACCAGATGGGCCGACGATGGCGGCGAAGCCGTCGCGCGCCAGCGAGAGCGAAACGTGGTCGAGCACGGGCAGCGCGCGCCCGCGCAGCCGGTAGGTGTGGGACACCGCATCAACGAGCAGCAGAGGGAGGGGCGGTTCGGGATCGGCGCCGACCTGCAGCGGCGGCCGGAACGCGACGGACATCGGTTTTCCCTACGCCGGCATTACCCGGATCAGGTTCGAGCGGTCGGTGGCAGAGTGGCCACCCTCTCAGCCCGGCTCCCCGAGCTCCCGCGTGCACCAGGAATCGACTTAACGCTACCGAAGGGCACGGGTGGTGTCAACGTGCACCGGTTCCCGTCCCCCAGGGCCTGTCCGGGGTCTGGAAGGGGGCTGAGCAGTCGCAGGCTTCGCGGGGAGAGGCGGCGTTGGACCGTGAGCACCCCGCGCCTGGTCACTGCGGCCAGCAGCGCGGAGCGTGTCTAAGGCGATCGCCAAGCCGGTGAGGCGTGTGAGCGGGGTGGCTGCCGCACGGACGGCGGGACCGGCTCCCAGCCGTGTACCCCGATCGAGGGCGGTCCACGACGCGCCGCCTTCGCACCGGCGACGTGGGCGCGCCCACGTCGCCGGTGCATGTGTTCGCTGACGCTATCGGGTCTCGCGTTATCTGCCGCTCCCCGGTGTACAGAATTCCGCCACACCCCTGGCGGGAAGCGGGCGGAGATGGTGACGCCGGCATGATAGACTGACTCCCCATACTCACCACGAGGAGCGTCCCGTGACCGTGCAGCACCTGCCGTCGCACGAGCCCACGCGTCACGACCCGGCCCCCTCAGGAGCATTCACCCTGCCACCGCACGACGAATTCTACCGGCAGCTTGTCGCGCGGAACCGCGGCTTGATCGATGAGGCCCTCCAGCAGCGCCTGCGTACCCACCCGCTTCTGATCGCCGGCTGTGGCGCACTTGGTGGCGCCGTGGTCGAGCCGCTCGTCCGCCTTGGCGCTGAGCGCCTGCTCATCGCCGATGCCGGAACGTACGAGCTGAGCGACCTGGGCCATGCAAGCGTGCGCCTCGACCAGCTCGGCCGCAACAAGGCCGAGGCCGCGGCCGAACACGTGCGCGCGATCAACCCCTATGCCACCGTCACCGTCGAACCGCGCGGCATCACCGACGCCACCGTCGCGGCGCTCGTGCGCGAGGCGGCCGTGATCGTGGATGGCCTCGGCGCCAGTGCTGCGACGCTCGATGCAAAGCGACGGTTGCACCGCGCGGCGCGGGAGCTGCGGGTGCCGGTCGTCGTCGGCTACGACCGCGCTGGCCGGCACGTGGTCGTGGTCCGTGACTACCGCCGCAGCGCGACGAGACAGCCGAGGGGCCAGCGCTGGGGAGCGGCGGTGAGCGCCGCCGGCAGCTTGCCGGGCCACCAGCGCTCGGGCGATGAGAGACTGCCTGCGGCGTACACAGCCGGTCTCTTCGGCACGCTCGCGTTGTCGGCGCTGCTGGCTCTGATTGCGGG
>JAILZB010000355.1 GCA_023512725.1 Chloroflexota bacterium
TTATCCATACCTGGGGCTGGCACTGGCGCAATGTAGCGGTGAGTGCCGAGGAGGCCTTCCTCACCAACCCCGAGGAGGCCAAGATGTTCATGGACGCTACCGGTGCCGACTACCTGGCCGTTGCCATCGGCACTAGCCACGGAGCCTACAAGGGCAAGGGCCGCCCCTTCATCGATCACGAGCGCATCAAGGCGATTGCTGCGGCCATCCCCAACCCTTTGGTGATGCACGGGGCCAGCAGCGTACCCCAGTCGCTGGTAGATGCCTTCCGGGCCGCAGGCGGCGAGATTGGCGAGGCGGCAGGTATCCATCCCGAGGATATCCAAAAAGGAATTAAAGCGGGAATCGCCAAGATCAACACCGACACCGATTTACGGCTGGGCTTCGTCGCCAAGATACGGCAAATCCTCAAGGACAACCCCAAGGAATTCGATCCGCGTAAGTTCTTGGGCCCTGCCCGTGAGGAGCTAAAGCAGATCGTCAAGGCCCGGATGGAACTCTTCGGCTCAGCGGGGAAGGCCTAAGCCCGCATTGTGTATAGCGATTGCTTCTGCACTCTTACTGCCCCTGCTGAGGTGCTGATACGAGCAACTGAGAAGCTTTAGGCGGGTTCGTATAGGCCCGTCTTCGGGATCTTCATCCAACGAAGAGCGCTCTCCAGCTAGGGCATACAATAAGCTATGCGTTTGCGTACGCTGGGGGGGCTCGAGCTTTCCGGCTCCAACTTCCGCAAAGGGGCGATCAAACCCCTGTTGCTGCTGGCGTATCTGGCGCTGGAAGGTCCTAAACCTCGGCGCTACCTGGCCGAACTGATCTGGCCCGAGGCTGCCGACCCCATGAATAGCCTCAAGGTAGTGCTGCACAAGCTGCGCGGCTTGGGAGTTATCTCCGCCGATGAGGAACGGGCCTGGACTGCCCTCGAGTGCGATGCTGTGGAACTGCGCAACTGTTTGCGTTCAGGGAAGCTTAGAGGGGCGATAGAGCTGTATCAAGGGGCCTTTCTCGAGGGAGCCGAGGGGGACTCGGGAGCGGAGCTGGAAGACTGGATCTACACCACCCGCGAAGCCCTGGCCCACGAGGTGCGCCTGGCCTTGCTGGAGTTAGCCGAGCGCGAAGCCGCCTTGGGGCAGTTTGTCGCCGCTGCGGAAAAAGCCGAAGCCGCCTACCGACTCCCTGGGGCCGCGCCGCTCGAGCCCGAGGAGCTTCCACGGTTTTATCCGCTGTTGCTGGCGGGGAATAACCCCTGGGCCGAGACGATCAAGCGCGAGGCCCAGGAACTAGGGGTGGAGCTGGCCCTCTCCGGCGAGGCCGCCCGGGGCCGCCTGCGCCAAAGCTTTGTTGGGCGGGAGCGCGAACTCGAGAAACTTTCCACCCTCGAGCCTGGAGAGTGGGCTTGGGTACGAGGTGGGGCTGCTACCGGCAAAACTGCCCTGTTGCGGCGGTTAGAGCGGCAGGGCGGGCTCTACTTACCCGCCCGCCAGGGTTTGCCCTACGCGACGCTCGAGCCGTTATTGGGCAATATGGAGGGTGGTCCAACGGAGCTATTGCGCCGCTTGGCGGGAATATCGGGTTTTTGGCTTTTCGACGGTTGGCACCGCATGGATGCTGAGAGCCGCGAACTCCTGACCCGCCTGCGCGGTCTGGGTAGCAGGGCTCGGGTGGTGATCGCCTCTGCGGCCCCGGCCACCGCGACGGCGTCCGAGAGAGTGCGGATCCGCGGCGCGTTCGGGGACAGCGCGAACAGTTCGCGGGCCAGCGCGTCACGCGCGACGAGGAGGGCGCACACGCGGGCCACCCGGCCGACGATCATGTTGAGGCTGTCGACCTGGACGGCACGGGAGCCGTTCATGTCCACCGGAATCCGAAGGTCCGCCAGCAGGGTGGCGGCGGTCTGCGCGGCGTCGTGGGCGCGCAGGTGCTCGGTCACGAGCCGCACGGTGGCGGCGGTCGTGGCGGATACACCGTCGACGGTGGCGTCGAGGCCGAGTTCTTCGACGGCCTTCTGCTCGTCGCTGCGACGGAAGCGCGTCTTCCATTCGACGGCGCCGGACTCCATCGCGACGGCGAGTGCACCGATCGCCTGCAGGGCGGGTCGGGTCATGACGGCGCACTGGACGTCGTGCGCGCCGATGTAGCGGTCGGCGGCCGCAGCCGCCTCGACGATCGCGGGCAGGGCGTCCAGACGACCCCACAGGTGCGTCACCCGGCCGGAGAGGACGGTGTCGGCGAGGCTCTGGAACTGGCCGTCGAGGTCGAGGACGTCGAGTGCGAGGACGGGGCCGCCACGGGAACGGTCTTCATCGAGTGGGAGACGCGGAACGCAACCGGTGTGGACATCGTGGTCGACTCGGGCGACCCGGCCGTAGCCGAGCCCTCCGGCGCGCTCACGCTCGCCGTTCCCTGCGACGGGTCGGAGCACGAGATCGCGATCACCCCGCTCGGTGCTGGCGGCCCGGGCAAACCCGAGGTGCGTACGGTCTCCTAGCGTCCTCGCCGGCAGCGTCGCCGTCCGCGACCGCCTCGACGGCGACCTGGGCGCCATGCCCCTGGCCGAGCTGCTCGCCCGGCTGCGGCAGGAAGTCGAGCAGAAACGCATCCGCGAGGTCAGCAAGGCCAGCGC
>JAILZB010000036.1 GCA_023512725.1 Chloroflexota bacterium
ACTACCACCAGCACGCGGCGAACCGTGCGGCAGCCCAAGCCGCCACTGCGAGCAAGCGGGGCGAAGTGGTGGCGGAGATGAAGGTGTCCACCGAAGACGACGAGGACGAAGGCTAAGGAACCAGGGGAGAGAACGAGAGCATGGCCCACCACACCGATATCAGCAAGCGCCACGAGTTCGTGCTGCTCTTTGACGTCCAGGACGGGAACCCGAATGGTGACCCCGACGCTGGCAACCTGCCGCGGATCGATCCCGAGACGATGCAAGGGCTGGTCACCGACGTCTGCCTCAAGCGGAAGGTGCGCGATTACGTCGATTTCACGCGAGGCACCCAAGAGCGCTACAAGATCTACGTCCAGCAGGGAGAGGCGCTGATCACCAAGCACCGGCGTGCCTACACCGCCGAAGGGCTTAAGCCTACGGGCACCAAACAAGCCGCTGAGGACGTCGAGAAGGCGCGCAAGTGGATGTGCGCGAACTTCTACGACATCCGCCTGTTCGGCGCGGTGATGACAGTCGGGGTGAACTGTGGGCAGGTCCGGGGGCCGGTGCAACTGACCTTTGCCCGCTCGATCGACCCGATCACGACCCTCGACCTCTCGATCACCCGGGTAGCCATCACCCGCGAGGAAGATGCCCAGGTCCAGGTCACCGAGGAGGGGAAGACCACCGGCAAGCAAACGGAGATGGGGCGCAAGCCGCTCATCACCTATGGGCTCTATCGGGCGTACGGCTTTGTCTCTCCCCACTATGCCCGTCTGACGGGGGCAACCGACGAAGACCTCGCGCTCTTCTGGGAAGCGCTCGTCAACATGTGGGAGTTCGACCGTTCGGCCTCGCGTGGGCTGCAGGCCTGCCGGGGGCTGTACGTCTTCAGCCACGACCGCCCGACCGGGAATGCGCACGCCCATCGTCTGTTCGAGCGCGTGCAGGTCACGCGGCGGGACGGGGTCGAGGTGCCGCGCGCGTTCACGGACTACCGCGTGGCAGTCGATGATACGGGTCTCCCCGAGGGGGTAAGCCTCACGACCTTAGTCAGCTGAGCCATGGACGAGGAAGAGATCCTCATCTCGGCGCTCGCTCACTGGAGCTACTGCCCGCGCCAGTGTGCCCTCATCCACGTCGAGGAGCTGTTCGAGGAGAACGTGTTCACTGTGCGGGGCGTGCTTGCCCACGAGCGGGTGCACAGGGGCCAGGTAGTGGTCGAGGATGGCGTGCGAGTGGCACGGGGACTGCCGATCTGGAGTGAGCGCCTGCGGATTGTGGGGGTCGCCGATGTCGTCGAGTTCCGCCCCACGGGGCCCTACCCGGTGGAGCACAAAGTCGACCGCTCGAGCGCCCGCCACGCGCAGCTGCAACTCTGCGCCCAGGCGCTCTGCCTGGAAGAGATGTTCGGCCAGCCGGTTCCCTTCGGTGCGGTCTTCATCCACTCGACCCGACGGCGGGTTGAGGTGGCCCTCGATGCCGCCCTCCGGGCCGAGACGGAAGCGGCCATTCAGCAGGTCCGCACGTTGCTTGCCAGCGGAACGCTCCCCCCAGCACCGAACGATGCGCGCTGCCGCACCTGTGCCCAGCGGGATCAGTGTCTGCCGATGGCGGTCGGTGAGCCGGAACGCCTCCGGGCGTTCCAGCGCGAGCTGTTTCGTCCTGAGGGCTGATGCGTGAGCTGCTGAACACGCTCTTCATCCAGACTGAGGGTGCCCTGCTCTCCCTCGACCAGGAGACGGTCCGGGTTGAGGTCGAGGGTGAGGTACGTCTCCGCGCACCCCTCATCCGGCTGCAAAGTATTGTGGTCTTCGGGCGGGTGATGCTGACGCCTGCCCTGATTGGGCGCTGCGCCCAGGAGAGCCGCAGCATCGTTTGGCTGAGCCGGACGGGCCGCTTCCTGGGCCGGCTTGAAGGACCAACGCGGGGGAATGTCTTGCTGCGACGCGCCCAGCACCTTGCCCTCTCTCAGGAGAGCTGGACGGCACGGATCGCCCGCCAGTTTGTGGCGGCCAAAGTCCAGAACAGCCGCGCGCTCGTGCTGCGGGCGGCGCGCGACGCAGCTGCTGCCCAGCGTGAGCGCCTGGCCCTCGCCGCCCAGGCGCTGGCGGAGGTTCTGCTCCGCCTCCGTGAGGCCTCCGACCTGAACGCCATCCGCGGCGTCGAGGGGGAGGCAGCGCGGATGTATTTCGGGGTCCTCAGTTCCATGGTGAAGGTTGGGGATGAACGCATGGCACCAGACGGGCGCTCCCGACGCCCCCCGCGTGACCGGGCGAACGCCCTGCTCTCGTTGCTCTATGCCCTGCTCCGCGCAGATTGCACGGCTGCTCTAGAAACAGTGGGCCTCGACCCTCAGGTTGGCTTTCTCCACTCCCTTCGCCCTGGGCGTCCAGCGCTGGCCCTTGACTTGATGGAGGAACTCCGACCAGCCGTCGACCGCCTGGCCCTCGCCCTGATCAATCGCCGGCAGGTGCGTCCCCAGCACTTTGAGCAGTTGCCTGGCGGAGCGGTCTATCTCAACGATGAAGGCCGGCGAGTGGTGCTGACGGCTTACCAGGAGCGAAAGGCTGAGGAGGTCGAGCATCGCGTGTTGAAGGAGCCGCTGGCCTTCGGATTGGTCCCGTACGTGCAGGCACGGCTCCTGGCTCGTCATCTGCGGGGTGACCTCGCCCACTATCCCCCCTTTCTGCTGCGGAGCTAGTGGCCATGGAGGTGCTCGTCACCTACGACGTGGCGACCGAGACTGCAGCCGGCCGGCGGCGGCTCCGCAAGGTGGCCGAGATCTGCCAGGCCTACGGCCAGCGGGTCCAAAAGTCGGTCTTCGAATGCCTGGTTACCCCCGCTCAGTATGAGCGCCTCAAGTACCGCTTGCGGGCCGTGATCGAGCCGAACGAGGATAGCCTGCGCTTCTACCGGCTGGCCGAACCACGCGAGCGCTATCTCGAGACGATGGGCCGCCAACTCGTCTACGACCTCCACCACCCGCTCGTCCTCTGAGCGACCGATCGCTAGGAGCACCAAAGCGGCAGACTACGCTACAATAACCTATCGGCCGATAAGGCCGATAAGTAGGTAAGAATACGACGGTTCCGGGGAGCCGCATGCCGCTTGCCGACACGGCGATCCTCCATCGCGAGGCGCGGCTTGCTGCCTTGCGGCGGTGTGGCCTCCTTGATACGCCGCCCGAGGCTTCCTTGGACGTGCTGACCGCCCTGGCGGCACGCCTGCTCACTGCACCGGTGGCGCTGGTCTCCCTCGTGGCGGCCGACCGCCAGTTTTTCAAGAGTGCGTATGGCCTTCCCGAACCCTGGGCCAGCTGGCGCCAGACTCCCCTGTCGCACTCCTTCTGTCAGCACGTGGTTGCCCGCGGCCAGGCGCTCCTGATCGGCGATGCCCGCCAGCACCCGCTCGTCCACGATAACCTGGCGATCGTCGACCTCCAGGTGATCGCCTATCTCGGGGTGCCGCTGCAGGCAGAAGGCCAGCCGATCGGCGCGTTCTGCGTCATCGACCATCAGCCTCGCCGGTGGAGCGCTGACGACTACCGGCTCCTCGAGCAGGTGGGACTGCTGGTGACGCTGGAGATCGAGCGCCAGCGGCTGGCCCGGACCCTCCACCGCCAGCGGGAGACCTTCCGCCGCCTGCTCGAGCGGATTAGCGATGGCTGGCTCGTGGTCGACCGCCAGGGGCAGGTGCGCCAGTCCACCCCGGGAGCCGAGCAGCGGCTAGGGCTCAGTGAGCGGCCCAGGAGCGGACACACCCTCTGGCAGCTCCTTCCTGCGCCGGCAGCCGCCTGGCTCCGCCGCCGCTGCCGGCGAGTGCTCGCGAGTGGCGAGGTGACCATCCTTGACCTCCCGTTCACGAGGCGTCCGCTCACCCTCTGCGCCCTCCCGGAGCAGGATGAGCTCACTCTCTTTCTCTGGGAGAAGGACGATCGTCAGGCAGTGCCAGCGGAGCTCGAACGGGCAGCACTGCTCCCCGCAGGACGGCAGCTGGCGCACCAGCTGAATAACGACATTGCCCTCCCGTTTGGGATACTCGAGTTAGTTACCGCGATCCCCGACCTGCCGGCTCAGGCGCGCGACTGGCTGGAGGAGGCGCTGCGGGGCCTCGAGCGGCTGCATGAGCACGTCAGCCAGTTCCACCGCTCCGTCCGGAGCGATATGATGGTCCCGCCGGCCTTGCCGGATGGCCCGTCCACGCTCACGGGAGCCGAGCCACCGAGCTTCAGCTCAGGATAGCCGCTCAGGCTGGGGCAAGCGCTTCAATCAGCTCCTGGTAGGCGGCGGTGGCCGCTGCCGCTGGGTCACGCCACTCGGGGATGTTCAGCACCGCTTCATCGAGGAGCCCCTCATAGGCGCGCAGGCGCTCGCGTACGGTAGTGGCATCGCCGCAGAGCGCAAACAGCTCAACAACGTCATCGGGAAGAGCGGCGGCGAGACCAGCGGGGTCCTGGCGGGCGAGCGCAGCTTCCAGGGCCTGACGCACCTCCACACGGCCGTAATGGTCGAGCACGGCCCGATTGTGGCTGATGCGGAGATAGGCGAGCACACCCGGTCGGGCGCGGGCGATCGCGGCCGCTCGGCTGCCGGCAAGGGAGACGAGAAACGCACCGATTCGGCGCACGCTTCCTGGCGGACGACCGCTGCGTTGCTCCCCCGCTGCAACCGCGGGCACGGCGACCGCGGTGAGATAGGGCCCGCTATGCAGGTCGTTGAACATCACGCCATCGCCCAGAGCGCCGGCCAGCCGCAGGAGCTGAGGGCCATTGGCGGCCAGGTCAATGGGGAGCAGCGGCGTCTGCGGAGGGCGCAAGCGGGCATAGCCGTGGAACTGATAGAACGGGCCCTGGTAGTGGGCTGGCTGGCCGGGGGTGGTGACCCAGGCGGCTCGCACGGCGCGCACGAAATCGGCGAACCGCCCGACGATACGCTGGTAGTCCACCCGGTGCCACCCCTCGGTCCGTTCGCGTGAGCCGGTGCCCAGGCCGAGGCGGTAGCGCCCGGGGGCCAGCTCGTCAAGCGTCGCGGCCGCCGTCGCCGTCTGGACGGGGGTCCGCCCCAGGATCGCGACGCCGTTGCGGAGCTGGAGCCGTTCGGTGACGGCGGCTACCGCCGCGAGGGCCGCAAACGAGTCCAGCACCGAATCGCCGATGGCAAGGCCATACCAGCCCCGGCGCTCGGCCTCCCGCCCCAAGGCGATCGCCGCACGAGGGGAGACTGTTGTCGCGTGGACACCCAGCGAGAGGCGGTTCAGCAGGCTCATCGACATCCTCCAACCACAGCTCGGTAGACGGCAAGCGTCTCCAGCGCGGCTTTCTCCCAGGAGAAGCGGCGGGCCCGGGCCAGCCCACGGGCACGCAACGTCCGGGCCAACTCCTCATCGCTCAGCACCCGCTGGAGCGCGGCGGCCAGTGCCGCCACGTCCCGTGGAGGGACGAGCAGGCCAGCATCGCCCACCACCTCAGGGAGCGCCGCCGCATTGGCAGCAACCACCGGCGTGCCGACCGCCATCGCCTCCAGCGGCGGCAGTCCGAAGCCCTCGTATTCCGAAGGGAAGGCAAAGACCTGGGCTGCTGCCAGCAGGAACGGGAGGTCTTCCTCGGCGACCCACCCCGTGAAGTGCACTCGCTGCTCCAGGCCAAGTTCCCGCACCCGCGCGAACACCGGAGCGAACAACCAGCCGCGCCGCCCGGCGATCACCAAGTCGGCCGTCTCGCCCGCCGCAACCAGCGCCCGGTAGGCCTCGAGCAAGGTAAGCAGATTTTTCCGCGGCTCGATCGTGCCAAGGTAGAGGATGAAGCGCTCGGGCAAGCCAAGGCGCTCGCGGAGGGCCGTGACGGCAGCAGGGTGGTCCGGTGGGCGGAAGCGGGGGTTCACCCCTTCGGGAATCACCCAGACCCGCTCCGGGGCGACGCCGTAGAGCGCGCTCAGGTCCCGCCGGGTCTGCTCAGACACGGCGATGATGGCATCGGCCGCCCGGAGAAAGCGCGGCATCATCAGCGTCAGGTACCAGCGGTTGAGCGGCAGGTGGTGCTCAGGAAAGAAGCGGAAGATCAGGTCGTGGACGGTGAGGACGCTCCGGGCCCAGCGCAGCGGCGGCAGCAGGTGCTCGGTAGCATGAAACAGGTCGCAGGGGCCGACCACGTGGTCGAGCGGCAGCCGGGCGAAGGAGGCGAGCAGCACCCCCAGGCGCCAGGGCTTGGCATTCAGCGGGACCCGCCGCACGGGAAGCGTATCCAGTGGTGGTGGCAGCCGCTCGGCCGGTCCCACCGAGTGCACCAGGGCACAGTAGGCATCCCCGGAGGGAAGGGCCAATAGGGCGGCGGTCAGTTCCTGAGCGTAGCGCCCGAGCCCGGCGTGGCGACGTGCCGCTGCCGAGAGATCGATCGTAATGTGCACGGTGGGTATGGTAGGAGGAGGGTCAGCAGCTGGCTAGTGCCCCTGCGGCCACCATGGCCCGGGGTGCCCCCGGTTCCCCGGCGCGGAGCGGGGCGACCCGCGAGCTCGGAATGAGGAAGCCCGCTGCCGAAGCCGTTCCCCGAGCGGGGTAGCCGGGAAGCGCGTGCGGACTGGGCCAGCAGCTCAGCTCCCCGGCGCTGCGTCCCGGCACGGCGCGTTCGAGTAGCCAGAGCGGAACGGCACCGCGATGCCGTGCTCCAGGTCGTAGCGGTGGCGCCAGAGACAGCCGATATCGCCCCCGAGCAGGTGGATCGAAATGGACGGCTCATCCGAGATCGTCGTGACGCTGTGGATATCCCCTTCGGGGGGGATAAGCTCGTAGATGGCGCCGCGGCTGCACTCGCGTTCCTGGACGAGCACCAGCCGTGCCCCGTCATCGACCCGGCGATAGAAGCGCTCGAGCTGATGGCCGCGGTAGAGCCCGATCAGCCCCCAGCGGAGGTGGTCGTGGACTGGGGTCGATTGCCCAGGGTCGACCACGAGCGAAAAGAGTGCTAGGCCCTCGTCCTCCGCGCGGTAGAGCAGCCAGTTGCCAATGCCACTGCCCATCCCCCCCTGGGGGTCGCTGCGCTGGAAGCGCTCTTCGAGCCAGCCATCGGTCAGGAGCAGCCGCTCGAAGATCGGCCGCGCGCGGGCGAGCCGCTCTTCGAGCGGGGCACTGCTGGCGAAGATCGGCGCGATGGTCGCCATGAACTCGCGGACGAGCGGATGGTCAGTCTTCCATTCACCGGGCAGCTCACCGTGCATCGCTTCCTCTCAGGGCGCCTGCGCCCTGGCCGTTGCCAGGGGGCCACTCAGGCGGTTGAATGGCCTGGGCTCCCTCAGTATACTCCTGCCATACTCCCGCCGGGGTAGCCACCGCAACACGCGAACGGTGGTAGCGGGGCACCATCGATGCATTATCGGGCGAAAGCGCCACTCCGGATCAGCTTCTGCGGGGGAGGGACGGACGTTCCTCCCTATCCTGAGCGCTACGGCGGGCTGGTCCTGGTGGCCACCATCGATAGCTATGCCCACGCTTCGCTGACCCCTCGTGATGATAACGTCCTGACGATCCAGTCGCTCGACTACGATATCGTGGCGCGCTACCACGTCGACGACGACCTGTTCTTCGACGGCGAACTAGACCTTGTCAAGGCCGTGATCCGCTACATGGGTGGTCGGCGGGGGCTGGACCTCTTCCTGCGCTCGGATGCTCCGCCGGGCAGCGGGCTCGGCAGCAGTTCCGCGATGATCGTCGCCCTGATCGGCGTCTTGAAGGAGTTTCTGCGCATGCCGCTCTCGATCTACGAGGTGGCCGAGCAGGCGGTCGAGATCGAGCGTCGGGACCTCAAGATCAAAGGTGGCCTGCAGGACCAGTATGCCTGCGCCTTCGGCGGCTTCAACCTGATCGAGTTCTACGCCGATAAGGTCGTGGTCAACCCGCTGCGGGTCTCCGATGAGATCATGAACGAACTCGAGTGCCGGTTGCTCCTCTGCTACACCGGCCAGACCCATCTGTCGGGCAATATCCTGGCGCGCCAGATCGAGAACTATGAGCGAGAAGAGGCGGCAGTGATGGCCTCGCTCCACCGCCTCAAGGCGCTGACGACCGAGATGAAGAACGCGCTCCTGCGCGGCAAGCTGGATGAGATCGGCGCCCTCCTGCACGAGACCTGGCTGAACAAGCGCCAGCTCGCGAGTGGGATCTCCACCCCCGCCATCGAGGAGCTGTACGAGATCGGGCGGGGTGCGGGTGCCCTGGGCGGTAAGATCCTGGGTGCCGGTGGTGGGGGATACCTCCTGTTCTACTGTCCCTACGAGCAGCGCCACCGAGTGGCCGAAGCGCTCGAAGCGGCCGGCGGCCGGATCGTCGACTTTAGCTTTCACACGAAGGGTCTGCAGACCTGGCAATTCTGAACCGCCAGCGCGACCTGCTCCTGTTTGCCGTCGCTGCCTCCACCTCAGTGCTGGCAGCCATCGATGGAACGGCCGTTATCGTCGCCTTTCCTGCGATCGTCGACGAATTCCAAACCAATGTCGCATGGGTCGGATGGGTGATCACGGCCTACTCCCTGATGCTGGGGATCACCCTGCCGTTGGTCGGTCGCGTCGTCGACCTGGTCGGCCAGCGCTGGGCCTTTCTGGGGGCAGTCACCCTCTTCCTCAGTGGTTCGCTTGGCTGTGCCCTGTCGCAATCGGTCGAGCAGCTGGTCGCTTGTCGGGTGCTGGAGGGAGTGGGAGGAGGGGCGTTCATGCCGCTGGCCGCTGGCATCGTCGCCGAGCGGTTTCCCACCCACCGCGCGCGCATGATCGGGCTGCTCACGAGCTTCTATCCCCTGGGGGGGATCATCGGACCGAACGTCGGTGGACTGCTCGTTTCACTCGCTGGCTGGCGTGCTGTCTTCCTGATCAGCGTCCCGGTCTGCCTCGCGGCGCTTCTGCTCGGCGGCTGGCTGCTCACGAGCGAACGACGGACCCTCTCGGCCAGCGCCATCGACTTCCCGGGTGCGCTGCTGCTGGGTGGGGGCACGCTGGCCCTGATGACGGGCCTCACCTTCGCCACTGGTGCCCCGACGGCGTGGCAGGAGCCCCGGTCGGCCGGGCTGGTCGTGCTGGGGGTGTTCCTTTTTGGGATCCTCCTCTGGTGGGAGCAGCGTGCCCCCCAGCCGATCCTCGAAGTCGCGCTCATCCGCCAGCGGCTCTTTCTGGTTGCGAACGTGCTCAGCTTTGGGATCGCGGCGTTTGTCTTTGCCATCTTTGGCGTGATCCCGCTCTTTCTCACCCGAAGCTACGGCTTCACGCCGAGCGAGGTCGGGCTGCTGCTCACCCCGCGAGCGCTTGTTACGATTGCCTGCTCAGCGCTTGTCTCGTTCCTCCTCCCGCGGCTGGGCTTTCGCTGGCCGCTCATCATCGGCTTTACCCTGGTAGCGGCGAGTACATTTCTGCTGGCTCTTCCCCCCCGCGGGCTGAGCCTGGACCTGGTGGTCATCCCCGAGCAGGTGCTCCTCGCTGGCGTGCTGGCGTTGGCAGGGATCGGGATGGGCTGTGTCCTCCCGGCTGCCAACAGTATCGGGATGGACCTCCTCCCGGAGAAAGCGACGGCCATCGCCGGGATGCGCGGGGCCTGCAACGTGCTCGGCAACGTGCTCGGCACGACGCTGGCGCTGGTGGTCGTCTCGCTCGCTGCCACCCCGGCGGCAGGGCTGCAACTCGTCTTTCGCGCTGCTGCCCTGGGGCTGATCGTCCTCATCGCCCTGACGCCGCTCCTCCCGAGCCGCCGCCCACCCAGCCGGGTGGCACCCCGCCCTGCTGGCGTAGCCTCGGCCCGCTAGGACAGTAGCCTCATGATCCAAGGGCTAGGAGGTTATCCATACCCTCTCTGTTCGGTAGGGAGGACCTCTCTCAGCAGCTCGGCGGCAACTTCGTAGGTGAGCAGCCGGATAAACCCTCGCATGAGCAAATGAGATCCGTCCCGCTCACTCGAAATCCCAAACTTGCCCCGAAGCCAAGATAAAAGGTCTTTGAAAGGGCGCTCCTCACACCGTATCTTCCCACAGGAAGGCAAGCCCAACCATCGCTGCTATAAGTTCCCGTATAGCCACCAGCTTGCTCGCCTGGAACTCCTGAATCCCCCAAGGCTGGCCTTGAATAGCCGAAAGAATTCCTCCACCTCCCACCGCTTCCGATAGGCCTCAACCACTTTCCACGCCTCTTCGACGGTCTGAACGTTCAGGGCGGTAAGCAGCTCCCAGCTCTCCCGTCTCCCAGGGCCGCAACCCGACTACCGACCAGGACGAACTGCTGACCCAGAAGCTTTATGGGTTCAACCCCGAAGTTGATATCGACCGGCATGTGCTTGCCCTGGACCCTGAGCCAGGCCTTGCTCCGGAAAGGCAAATCCAGACTTCAGCCGCCGCCTTGCGCTTACGGCCGTCGTCACGGGTCCGGCCATGGGAACCCCTGGCGATAAAGCCTGGTTCAGCACCATGATCTGGAAAGAGCGCTTGCCGTCGTCAAAGCCAAGGGCAAAAACGAGGGTGCGCCGGCTCTCTTTAGCCGTGAGGCTGCGCTTGGCTTGAGTCGGGGCCTTCGAGATTTCCCGGGGGAGGCTCGTGATTCCGCGTCCCCGGTAGGTCAAAAGCCGGCCGTGCCCCAGGCCGGGATGCCCTCCCCTATCGAGGCCGAGCAGGGTAAAAGCGCATTAAGCTTGGGGATTTCAAGCCTACTCCCTCCCAGACCGGTTTTGGGCAAAGCCCTGGCAAGAGCAACTTCCCCTCGGGAAGGCTATGCTACGATATGTTGTAGTTATCTGCCGCTGGAGGAGCCGACACGGAGGGAAGATGGCCAGCGCACTCCTTCGCGAAGAAGACTACTTCCGCGAACGCTTCGAGGAATGGCTAAGCCGGGAAGGCCGTCGGCGTGACCTCTCGCGACGGCGCCTGCTAGAGCTGCTGGCTGGCGCCGGGGTAGGGGCCGCACTCGCTGCCTGCGCTCCCCCCGCGCCAGCGCCCCCGCCCGCTCCTCCCAGCACCGGGGGGGCAGCCCCCGCGCCAACCCCCATCCCGACGACCTCAGCTGACCGTCCGCACGTCAAGCCGACGCCACCCGACCTCTTCATCAGTCATGGCGTGAATGTCGAAATGCGCTGGGAGCGGATGGCTGGCCGGGGCTATACCACGCCGAACGAGCTGTTCTTCATTCGGGACCACAGCAAGACCGCCGTCATTGATGTGACGAGCTGGCGGTTGGAGATCAAGGGGAGCGGGGTCGAGCGGCCGCTGACGTTGACCTACGACGATTTGCAGAAGCTCCCGCAGGTGACGGTGACCAAGTACGTGGAGTGCGCGGGCAACGGCCGCTCGTTCTTCGAGACGATCGGCGGTCGGCGCGCGTCGGGGACGCCCTGGAAGCTCGGCGCGATCGGAGTAGCGGAATTCCGGGGGCCGCGGCTGCGCGACGTTCTCGACCGGGCCGGGCTCAAGCGGACCGCGCGCGATGTGATGCCCGAAGGGCTGGATGACCTGAAAGTTCGGCGACCGATGCCAATCGAGAAAGCGACCGACAGCGATACCATCGTCGCCCTCCAGATGAACGGCCAGCCGCTGCCGCCTGACCACGGCTTCCCCGCGCGGGTGCTGGTGCCCGGCTGGATCGGCGTCTCTTCCATCAAGTGGGTGGGGAGCCTGGAGGTATCGGAAGAGCCGCTCTACTCACCCTGGAATACGGAGAGCTACATCCTCATTGGGCCGGACTACCAGCCCGTGCCCCCAGCCAAGGGGCCGCTGGTCACCACCCAGAACGTTAAGAGTGCGCTGGAACTAGCCTGGCCAGCGCAGCTCCGGGCGGGCCAGCAGACCATCCGCGGCCGGGCCTGGTCGGGGGTGGGCAAGATTATCCAGGTGGAGTACTCGCTCGATGGCCGCACCTGGCAGCGAGCAACCCTGAGCAGCGGCCCGAACGACTATGGCCAGTGGGTGCAGTTCGAGTTCCCCTGGAATGCGACCCCCGGCCAGTACGAGCTGCGCTTGCGCGCGACCGACGAGAAAGGGAACGTCCAGCCGGAACGCGTGCCTTTCAACGAGCAGGGCTACCTCTACAACGGGATCGTCGGCCACCCGGTCAGCGTGAGCTGAGGCCGGTTAGTCCGGCATGGGTGCGAGCGAGGCGCGGAGCTTCTTCAGCGTGAGGCGCAAGCGGCCCTTGACGGTGCCAACGGGCACGTTCATCTGGGCCGCGACCTCGCTGCAGCTCATCCCTTTGAAATAGGTGTACTCGATCGTCTCCCGTTGCTCACTGGGGAGGCGCTCCAGCGCGCGCCGGATGGCCTCGGCGTCGAGCGTCTGGCTGACTTCGGCGAAGACGTCTGTCCGTGCAGCGGCCTGGAAGGCCGCCTCGATCGGCACCGTCGGCGGGGCACCAGCACGCTGACGCAGCAGGTCGATTGCCCGATTGCGGACGATCCCCAGCAGCCACCCCCGGGCCGAGCCACGAGCGGGATTGAAGGTGTCCGCCCGCCGCCAGGCAGCCAGGAACGCCTCCTGGACGACCTCTTCGGCCGCGCCGCGGTCCCCGAGGATGCGCAGGGCAAGGCCGAAGGCGACCGCCTGATGGCGGTCGTAGAACTGTTCCAGGGCGGCGAGGTCGCGGCTCTGGAAGCGGGCAATCAGCTCGGCGTCCTGCCTCTCGGGTGAGATCGGTCCTCCCTGCTCGCTCACCAGTGCGCTCGCCGGACGTGCCCGGGGCAAGGCCAGCTGGTCCTTCCCCATGCCCAGCCTCCTGCCTGACTGCCGGACGCAGTCCTATTCTACTGAACTGGGCCTCATCTAGATCAGGCGGGTGGTGCCGAGGGCGTTGAGCGTGATCGCAAGCCCTAGCAGGAGCACCACGGCAGCACTCACGAGCGGGAGTAGCCGGAGCACTGCCCAGGACCGACCACCTGGCAGCCGGTTGAACCAGCGCCGAGCGTACACGAGCAACAGGCCAAGGCCCGTCAGCACGCCAGCGAGGCCAAGCGAGAAGAACACGATGAGGAGGATCCCGAACGCCACCCGCCCTAGTGCGATCGCACTGAGCATCACGACCAGGGCAGAGGGGCAGGGCATCAGCCCACCGGAGATGCCTAAGGCGAGGAGCGAGCGCCAGGAGACCCGCTCCCCATCGGCGCCCGGTGGCAGGTGACTGTGGGGAGCCCCGCCGTGAGAGTGCACGTGCCACCCGCCCGAGTGGTGGTGGTGGGCAATCCCCGCGGCGTGGAGCCGCGCGTGCTCGGGGTCATCCTCCTCGGTCAGGGCGTGAACCGGCTGCCCGCGCCCCTGGCGGCCGAACAAGCGGGGAAAGGCAAAAGCAAGCCGCTGGCGGATCAAGCTGAGCCCGATCACGACCACCAGCACCCCGGAGATGAGTTCGAGCCAGGGGTACAGCCGCTCAGGGAGGATAAAGGTGCTTAGGAAGAGGGTCACGAAGCCGAGGACGAAGACGCCAACGGTGTGGGTGAGGGTGACGGTCGCGCCGAGAAAGAGGGCGTGCCAGGCCGTGCCCCGCGAGCCAACAAGATAGGCCCCCACGACCGTCTTGCCGTGACCGGGCGAGAGCGCGTGGACCGCTCCCAACCCGAGGGCAGTGAGCAGGGCAAGGAGCACGAATGCGGGCGTGAGCGTCTCAGTCGCGATGAGGGCGGCGAAGGCATCTTGGGCAGCAGCAGTGGTCCGCCGGACTGGCGCCAGCACTGGCTCGACCAGCGAGGTGGCTCCCCCTTCGAAGGTGAACTCCACCTGGCTGACGGTCCGCGGCGAAGTGAGGGCATCGTCCGGATAGCTCCGCAGCCAGTCGGTTGGGTCATCCCGGGAGGCGGTGGTCGCAAGGAGGCCCACGCCGTCCCGCGCTCGCACCAGTACATCCACGTAGCCCAGGCGGTCCGCGAACGCGAGGTCAGCATAGGTACCCTGCTGGCGGCCGCCCCGCGCGGGAAGCTCAGCGACGAACTCACTCTCCAGGCGGAGCGTGAGCAGGCCACCCTGGCCGGGCGGAAAGCTGAGTTCCGTGGAGCGCAGGCTTAGCGGCAGCAGCTGGTCCCCCACCTTGAGGCGGAGGTGCTGGCGGATGTACTCGGCAAGCTGGTCGCGCCCGGAGGCAAGCTCATCGGCGCTGAGTTCGTTATCGCGGTTGCGGTCGAACGCCTGACGGGTCTGCAGGGTGGGGATCTCCGCCATATCGAGAATGTGGGTAATCACGACCCGCCCGGGCTCGAGTTCGAGTAGCGAGAGGCGGTTGACGGTGAAGTTCCCAAGGGGGTGGGCCTGCATAGCGGCCGCTGAGCCAGCGAGCAGCACGAGGGCCGCAACCATGCCCCCCAGCAGGGAGCGGGGCATCATCGCGCGCTCTCCGGGAGGGTGCCACCGACCTCCTGGTACGAGCGGTGGAGGTCCGTGGCCCAGCGGAGTGAAAAGCGCGGATTGAGCGCCAGCGCTCGGGCGAAGTACCCCCGTGCCTCCTCAGGGCGACCGGCAGCTGCGGCGAGCTTACCCGCATGGTAGAGCAGCAAGGGGTCGGGCGTACCCAGCCGGAGCGCCTGGCGAGCGTATTCGAGCCCGGTTTCTGGTTCGCCAAGCCGATAGAGTGCCCAGGCGAGCGCATCGAGCACCTTGATACTTGGTCGGACGCTGGCCAGGCGGCTGAGGGTCTCGTAGGCGGCAGCGACATTCTCGTTCTGGTCAAGGTCGAAGAGGGCAAGCTCCAGATCGACATCGACGCCACTCGACTGGAACAGCGCGCTAACGGCACGCACGAGACGGTACTGCTGCTGGGCTTCCTCGCTCCGTCCGGCCGCGGCGTAGATATCCCCGAGGAGGATGAGATACTCCGGGAGCGGCGTTTGGAGCGTGACCGGCTCAAGGAGCGCACTCGCTTCAGCGTAGCGTCCCTCAGCCGCGGCAAGGCGCGCCAGCCCAGCGCGCGCCGCGTGGTAGCCCGGGGTCTCGGCTTCGGCCCGGCGATAGACGGCCGCGGCGCGCGCCAAGTCGCCGCTGAGGAAGTGCAGGTGGCCAAGTTGGGCGAGCGCCCAGGAGCGCGGCTCCGTACCCGCCGCCCCGGCCTCAACTGCCAGCTCCATGGCCGCAATGGCACCGGGGAGGTCGCCGTGCAGCTCGCGCAGGTAGGAGACCCGCGCGTAGCTGGCGAGCGTCGGCTTGAGGTCGACCATCTGCTGGACCACCGGTACGGCCTCGGCATAGGCCCCGAGTTCGATCAGGGCATCGGCGAGGACGGCGTAGCCACCGATCGAGTAGGGAGCGAGCCGGACAGCCTGCTCGCCGATGGTGCGCGCCTCGTCAAAGCGGTGGCGGGCAAGCGCCAGCTCACCTCGTGCGGTCAGGGCGGGGGCGAACTCCGGTCGCTGGCGGAGCGCCTGGTCGAGGACGCGCTCGGCGCGGTCGTACCAGCTCGGGTCGAGGGTGAGGCGAGCTTTGGTCAGGTAGAGGGCCCCGAGTTCGCTCAGGACGAGGGCATCGTTGGGGTTCCGGCGGAGGTGCTCCTGGCGGGCGCCAATGGCACTGTCGAGGCGTGCTGTCTGGAGGGCGAGGGTCGGTTCCTCGCGCAGCACCGGTTGCCGCGCAAGGAGCCAGCCGAAGCTCTCGCTGGCCCAAGCCAGGCTGAGGAGAAGGACGACCCCACCCAGCAGGCCAAGCCGGCGTCCCGGGTGGTTCAGCCACGCCATGCGATCATCTCCCTGCTGCTCGCCCGTGCGCCCCTGCGTGGGCGCGAGAGGGGAGCGGTCGGCGCTCTCGGCCAGGTCGGAGCTAGCTCCGGCCCGACCGAGAGCGTCGGTAGAGGAGGAGGGTACCGCTCACCGGCCCGGAGGACCGGTGAGCGGCGGGGTACCTACCAGCCAGCGGCGTTGAGGAAGCTCGAGGCTGCCTGCGTCTGGTACTGGTTCTGATGGATGCGATAGTAGCCGTCCCAGGGGTCGGCAAGATAGGGGAAGGTGGTCAGGAACTCCTTGTCGTTCCGGTCAACGCCGTCGGTGAGGGCGTTGTTCGGGAAGACGTTGTAGTCCGGCGCCGAGGGATTGACGAGCTTGTAGAAGACCCCGGCGACGGCCCGCAGTTCGATGTCCACCACGTCATCCTCCAGTCGGCGGCCGTTGGGGAAGCCCGCCAGGTCACCGTCGAGGATGCCGAGCCGCTTGCCCTGACCGACCGGTGCCGAGGGCGGCACGGCCAGGTTGATCCGGATCTGCTCGGATGGCTTGGTCGGGGACAGCTGCTGCTGGTTGTTGTAGCCACCTGTGATGCCGAGCGCTGGCAGGTTCAGCCCGGTAGCGAAGATCGCCAGCAGGTCGTTCCGGTTCGTGACCGGTGTGCTGACCACCGCGCCGGGATAGAGCACGGGCATCAGGCTGGCCAGCTCCGAGGTCAGCACCCGGTCACCGAAGAGGGTGACGTCCTGGAACGGCCGCGAGGCGTTGAACAGGTCCTTGCGCGCCAGGTCGATGACCACTTCGTTGACCAACGGCATCCCCAGGCGCGAGACCTGGACGTAACCGCCGCTATCGCTGATGGTGCCGTTCGGGTTGAAGGTCCGGACTGCTCGTCGCTCGGCGGTCGCCCACACCCCGATGGTGCACTTGGTATCGGTGACGTTGTTCAGGTTGCAGCCCGGCGTGACCACGCGGGTGATGGGGACCTGGATGACGTTCGCCAGTACGTTGAAGCCAGCAGTGCTATCGATCCCCTTGAAGTTGGGGAGCTTGATCAGGTGGAACTGGTTGAGCGGCCGCAGCCCACCGAGGTCGAAGATCGAGCCGACATCGACGAAGAAGGGGTCATCGCGCGGCCCGGTGAACTCGCGGATGGTATCTCCCCCGAAGGTCCCCACCCGGATAGCCTGGTTGCGGAGCTGAGCGTAGTTCGGGTTCGAGCGTGGGCCGACATTCTCCGGGATCATCAGCTGGTTGGCGAACAGCACGGTGGTGGGGCCGCCGGAGATGATCTCGGTGACGGTGTAGTACTGCCGCAGGTTGTAGGCGCTCGAGTTGATGGCGGTCATCGGGCCGGTGTTGTAGAGGAAGGTCCCGCCGTTGACCGTCTGATTGCTAAACTCCCAGCGGTAGATGATGTCCTCAATGCCGTCGCCATCGCGGTCGATATTGATGTTGTAGCGAGCGCTCGGGTCGAAGCGGTAGAAGTTTGGCCCGCCGGTCGGCTCCATGAAGGGGTACCAGGTGGCCACGAAGGTGACCGTGCCCGGGGCATCGGAGGTGCGGAAGACGTAGGTATCGACGTTGTCGACAGCCGGGTCTTGGGAGATCAGGGGCGCTTCGCGGTGACTAGAGGCATCAGCCCCAACAGCGACCAGCCGCAGCCCGGCAACTGCGGCAGCGACGAAGGCGGCCAAGCCAAGAAGATAACGTACTCGCATCCTCCATCCTTTCTCGAGGCCGCGACGCGCAAGTGGCGCGCCGGCCTGGGTGGTGTTTTCGCTCCTCCTGCAGCTTCCCTCCTTCCCGCCGACTGACTGGCGGCATCCGTTCTCTTGCCATCTACGGGATCGCGTGCCGGGCGGATCACTGCCGAGACCGCTCTGCCCGCGAGGGCTACAATCCCCGCAGCGCGGGAGAGTCAGTCAGCAGGCAGGAGGGGCGTCGTGATCAGCGAAGTGAAGTTCGTGACCCTGGGGGTTACGGACCTGGAACGCTCAGTCCGTTTCTACCAGGAGGCGTTTGGCCTGGTCGAGCAGGGGCGAATGCGGGTCCAGGGGCCGGCGTTCGAGGCGGCCTGGCGTATGCCGGCTGGCCTCACGGGCGAGGCGCGCGTGCTGGGGCTCCCCGGCAAGCCCAGCGGCCTGGTGCGGCTGGTGCAGTTCGACCGCCCCGGCGAGCGGATCTGGGGCAGCTACGAGCGACCCCAGGACTTCGGGCACTATGCTGTCAACTTCCGCTATCGCGAGATCGTCACCGGCTGGCCACGCCTGCTGGCGGCAGGGGCAACCAAGAAGTCGGAGCCCTTCTTCTGGCAGGTGAACGAGGACCTGGCCGCGTGGGACTCCCAGGCCTACGACCCCGATGGCATCCTGCTCGATGTTTTCGAAGTCCAGGGCAATCTCGACCGCACGATCGGCCCGCTCGAGACGGAGGCGAGCGAAGTGCAGTCAGTGGCGATGCACGTCTCCGACGTCGCGGCGAGCCAACGCTTTCTCGAAGGGCTGGGCTTTCGGGTGCTGTTCGATGTCACCCTTACGGGGATGGGGCACTTCTTCGGCACGGGCGAGGAGGTGACGATCCGCAACCTGAACTTCTACAAGCCGGAGTACTCGCCCAATGGCCGGCTGGAGTTCTCGCACTATTTTGGCCTCGAGGGCCGCTCGCTCGCCGACCGGGCGGTGCCACCGAACATCGGGATCCTCGCGGTCTCACTGGAGACGGATTCGCTGGCGGCGACAACCCACCTCCTGCAGACCCTGGGTGCCCGGCCGGTCGGCGAGCCGGTTACGGTGGAGCTCCCCCCCTTCGGGCGGGTGCAGCTTGCCACCTTCCTCGGGCACGACGGGGAGCAGTACGAATTCTTCCAGCGCCTCAGCGGGGAGCAGCAGTCAGCGGGGGCAGTCAGCTAGAATTGCAGCGAGGCCAGGTTGCGGTGCTGGCCGAGCGCGAGGACGCCTCTGGTGACCAGTACACTCGAGCGCACCCCAGCGGGCGAGCGCCCGCTTCCCCTCTGGACCCCGCTGCGGCTCCTGAGCGTTGGCTTTGTGGTGGTGGTGGCGCTGGCGTTGCTGGCCTTGCTGGGATACGGGCTGCTGGTGGCCGGCAAGCCGAGCGGGGCAGTGCCGGTTGAGCTGCGCCCCGCCCGACCGTTCACCCTCTCCCGGCTCGATGGAGGCGAACTTCGCCTGGCGGACCTGCGCGGCAAGGTGGTGCTGCTGAACTTCTGGGCGTCCTGGTGCGGGCCCTGCCTCGACGAGGCCCCGGTCCTGGAGCGAGCTGCCCGCCAGTATGCCGAGCGAGGGGTGGTGGTAGTAGGAGTGAATATCTGGGATAGCGAGAGCGACGCCCGAGCCTTCCTCGAGCGCTTTGGCATCAGCTACCCCAACGGGCGCGACGCGCGCGGGACGATCGCGATCGATTACGGCGTGAGCGGGGTCCCGGAGACGTATTTCATCGACCGCGATGGCCGGCTGGTGCGCAAGTGGATCGGTCCCCTGAACGAGCGGCAGCTGACTGCCTGGCTGGATGAGCTGGTCAGATGAGTGAAAGCCTTCCCTCGCTCGGCTGGGCAGTGGCCTTCCTGGCAGGGGTAATCTCGTTCTTCTCGCCCTGCGTGGCCCCGCTCGTTCCGGGCTACGTGGCGTACCTTGCCGGTGCCTCGCTCGACCGCCCGGCCCCCCTTGGCCGGGTGCTTGCCACCAGCTTGCTCTTCGTCCTCGGCTTCTCTTTCGTCTTTGTCGCCCTGGGTATGGCAGCCGGGCTGGTGGGCACGACCCTGGACGGCCTGCGGCCGCTGCTCTCCCGCCTGGCTGGTGGGGTGCTGGTGCTGCTCGGGCTGGTGCTCGTTGGGCTGGGGCCGCGCATGCTCCAGCAGGAATGGCGGCTGCAGCTGGCGCGCGAGGCGCTGGGCCCGGCCGAGCCAGTGTTGCTGGGCATGGCCTTCGGCTTCGGCTGGACGCCCTGCGTTGGGCCGGTGCTGGCAGCGGTCCTGTTCTACGCGGGCACCCGTGAAACGGTCGGCCAGGCAGGGTTGCTCCTGCTCGCCTATTCCGTGGGGCTCGGCGTACCGTTTGTGGCCGCTGGCCTTGGCCTCAGCCGTCTCTTTGGGGCCTGGCGAGCGGTCCGCCGGCTGAGCCTGCCGCTCCATCTGCTGGCGGGCGCCACGCTCATAGTGGTGGGCGCCCTCTTCCTCACCGACCGCGGCTATCTGCTCGCCCTGCTGACCAGCCGGCTGCTCGCCCTCGTGCCCCGAGGAGTGGGAGGGTAAGATGTGGCGCCCGATCGCTGCTCTTGGTCTTTTGCTCATGCTCGGGGGCCTCGCGCTGCCCGCCTCCGCCGACGACCCGACCCGCCAAGCCCTGACACTCTACCGCGAGCTGAAGTGCCCGGTCTGCGAGACCTCCCTCGAAGCATCGGACAGTACGCTCGCGAACCAGATGAAGGACCTGATCCGGGAGAAGCTGGCGGCAGGGGAGAGCCCTGAGCAGGTCCGGGCCTACTTCCTCGAGCGATACGGGGAGGCGATCCTGGTCGCCCCACCAAAGGCCGGTGGAAGCCTCACCGCCTGGGTGATGCCCGCGGTGGGATTGCTGGTGGGCGCTGGGATCGTCGCGGCTGCCCTGCACCGCTTTGCCCGCCGCCACCCCGCGCGCCCCGAGCCAGCCGCCGAACCGGCGGGGGATGACCCCTACCGCCAGCTCCTGGAACGCGAGCTGCGCGACCTCGCGTAGATAGGCTACGGCCCCCGCAAGGTGAGGACGCTACGCACCCGCTCCTGCCAGCAGCGTTCCGGGGCGCTCGTTCGCGGGCAGGAAGCCCGCCCTTCTGCCAGCACCTCCAGGTGGGGGAGCGCTGGCAGCAGCCCGGCCCGGCGCAGCGGGAGATAGCCCTGGTCGATGACGCGCTCCCAGGAAGAGTACTGAGCGGCCAGCAGTCCCTGAGGGTCGGTGATGAGGGCATCGAGCAAGGCCTGGCCGTGGAGGCCACGCGCCCGTTTTGCCTCGTACCACTCGCGCCGGAGCGAGGCAGCGTAGAGGTAGAGGGCGAGCTCGGCCGGCCCGGAGATGGTGTGGAAGTAGCGGGTGCTATCGATCCGGAGAAGGTAGGTTACTTCGCCCTCGTGGAGCTGGGGCCAAAGCCGGACCACCCGCAAGGGTGAACTGACCGGTCTGAGCGCCTCGCCAAAGCGGGTCGGCTCGATGAGCAGTTCCACGCCGCCCGGTACAGTCGGCTGCTCCCAGGCAGCGGCGAGCCGCTCAACCCCGTCGCGGAAGTCGGGGAGGCCAGCGGTCCGGGCCAGCCGGCGCGCAGCGGTGAGCTGGTCGAGGATCACCGCGTTCGGGTCGCCCGCGAGGGCAGAAGTCGAGCTCTGCCAGGCCGTCAAGGCATTGGCCACTGGCGGCTGACAGGCAGTCGCCAGCAAGACCAGAGGCCAGAGGAAGCGGGACCACGCCACGCGCGTGAGTATAGCCCGATGGGGTCTCCCCCAAAAGGATCGACATATGTTGTGCAAGGCAAAATACATGGAATATTTACATCAGTTTCCCGGCGCGTGCTATGCTGCCACGCGTGACCCGGCAGCGGCCGGCCGGGTTGCCCTGGTACGGCGCCTTGGCTTTGCCTGCAGTCGGGCGCTCACGCCGCGGGCGCTCGATGGTGAGGTTCAGCGGCGGCAGTTCGAAGGAGGAAAGCGCATGAGGCGTGGGTCTCGGTACCATTCTTCCGCAGCCTCGCGACGCTCGGAGTTGCGGCCGTCATTCTGGTCGGGTGCGCGCCTCAGCAGCCCGGCACGACGACCACGGGCGGCAGCCAGCAGCCAAGTCAGCCCCCGGCCCAGCAGCAGGTCCTGCGTTACCCGATCGAGTCGATCAAGACGATCGATCCCGGGCTCGCCACCGATAACGTCTCGATCGACGTGCTGACGAAGCTGTTCGATGGGCTGGTGTTCCAGGCGGACGACGGCAAGATCCAGCCCGGGCTGGCCGAGCGCTAGGACGTCTCTTCAGATGCTACCCGGTACACCTTCACGCTGCGGGCGAACGCAAAGTGGAGCGATGGCAAGCCGATCACGGCGAAGGATGTCGAGTACGCCCTGAAACGCGTGCTGAACCCGAAGACCGGCTCGGAATACGCCACGACGATCGACATCATCAAGGGCGGGAAGGAATCGCTCGATGGCAAGGGCACGGTCGACCAGATCGCCGTCCGTGCGCGGGACGAGCGGACGGTCGAGATCGAGACCCGTGAGCCGGCTGCCTACTTCCTGGCCATCATGAGCACCTGGACGGCCTACCCCGTCCGCCAGGACCTGATCGAGAAGTACGGCAGCAAATGGACCGAGGCGGCGAACATCGTCACCAGCGGGCCATTCAAGCTCCAGGAGTGGGTGCCCGACCAGCGGCTGCTGCTCGTGCGAAACGAAGAGTACTGGGGCCCCAAGCCGATGCTCAACCAGGTGATCATGCGGGTCTTCCCCGACGGACCGGACCAGGAAGGGCAGATCCTGCGTGCTTACGAGGCGGGGGAGATCGACACCACTGGCAAGCGCGACATGCCGCCCTCTGAGGTCGACCGGGTGATGCGCGACCCGGTGCTGAGCCGCGAGGTGAAGATCTTCGACCAGTCGCGCTCGACGTGGGTCTGCGTCAATCACCTCAAGCCGTACTTCGGCGATATACGGGTGCGCAAAGCGCTCAGCCTGGCCCTCGAGCGCGATAAGCTGATCAACCAGGTGTTGAAGCAGCCACTCAAGCCAGCCGACAGCGTGGTGCCACCTGGGATCGTCGGCCGTGTGCCGAGCGCCTGGCCGCGCGAGAACCTCCAAGAGGCGAAGAACCTGCTGGCGCAGGCGGGCTACCCGAACGGCCAGGGCTTCCCAGAGTTCACCTATATCTACAACGCTTCGGCGGCCAATAAGGCAATCGCCGAGTACCTCCAGGCACGTTGGAAGGAAGCGCTGGGGCTGAACGTCAAGCTCGACTCGATGGACTTCCCCTCCTTCATCAGCTTCCGGCGGGGCAACACAACGTACGACTCCTACCGCTGCTCCTGGGGTTCGGACTACGAAGACCCCTACAACTGGTACAACACCCTCTTCGAATCCCGGGCCGACAAGGCTCAGCAGACGACCAACTGGAAGAACGAACAGTTCGACCGGCTGGTGAACCAGGCGGCGAGCGTGACTGACCCGCAGCGGCGCCAGCAGATGTACGAGCAGGCCGACCGGATCATGGCCGAGGAGATGGCGGTCATCCCGCTGTTCTACGGCGCCCAGCGGGTGCTGGTGAAGCCGTACGTCAAGAACTACGCCCTCAGCCGAATCGCGGGCGGTGCGCTTCTGCGCCAGGTCAGCATCGAGCGCTAACTCACTGCGGCGGCACCCCGGGGGGAGCGTTGCTCGCTCTCCCCGGGGGATCCCGCCAAGGAGGCCACGCTGACGACGTACGTCCTCCGGCGGCTGCTCGGGGTGATCCCAACCTTGCTCGCGATCTACACCCTCACCTTTCTCCTAATGCGGCTCACTCCTGGCAGCCCCTGGGATACCAATGAACGCAACCTGACGCCGGCGGTCATCAGCGCGCTCAACGCCAAGTACGGCCTCGACCGCCCGCTCTACCAGCAGTACTGGGACTACCTCGTCGCGGCGATTACGCGCTTCGACCTGGGGCCCTCCTACAAGCTCGTCGGCCGCGACGTGACCGACATCATCCGCGACTTCTTTCCCGTCTCGCTTCAGCTCGGCCTGCTGGCGATGGGGCTGGCGCTGACGGTCGGGATCACGCTCGGCATCATTTCGGCCCTCAACCAGAACAAGCTGGCCGACTACCTCGCCATGTTCTTCGCGATCGTTGGGGTCTCGGTGCCGACCTTCGTGATCGGGCCGCTGTTGGTGAT
>JAILZB010000356.1 GCA_023512725.1 Chloroflexota bacterium
GCTGTCTAAATGCGTGAGCTCAAGCCCCTGTCGGCGCAGAAACACCACCTGCGCCGACCACTCCCGATAGACTTCCTCAGACCGGATCCCGCCCCGGAGCCACCGCTGGAGAAGCGCTCGATACGAAGGGGGAAAACGGCCTTCGCGATCGACCAGGCTGGGAAGGCTTGCCGGCGAGCTTACGGGCCTCCCACCCACCAGGGCAAGGTGCGCGCCGGTACTGATCCGCCGCCACTTCCGCGCGATCGCCACCGCTTCTGTGATCGCCGCTCCGTTGGCCATCAGACTGACGCTGGTCACGATCCCTTCGATGGCTGCCCGAGCGATACCGGCGTTGATCCCGACGCCCAGCCCAAAGTCATCCGCGTTGACGATAAGGCAACGCTTTGGCGGAGGGAGAGCGGTAGCCATTCCACCAGTACCGGGCCATCTCGGCCAGAATTCCTGCCACGACCCGTGGGCCGGCGAGGGTGGAGACCCCAGCCTGCCGCGGGTAGTACGGCATTCCGACCTCCCGGATTGTGAACCCCGCCCGCATCGCTTCGTTCAGGATCTCCGCGTCGATGATTGAGCCTTCCGACTTCAGGTGGATCGCGTCCAGCACGCTGCGACGAAACACCTTGAAGGCGAAGTTGACGTCTCGAACGCGGAGGCCGAACAGCCACCGGATCAAGCGGTTGTAGCCCCACGACATCAATTCTCGCTTCCACCCTTCGTGGCGTGAGATGCGGTAGCCGATCAAGATGTCTGCCCCTTCTGAGAGGGGGAGAACACACCGGGCATCGTCCATGGCGATCGGCAGGTCCGAGTCGGTGTAGAGGATCCATTCCTTCTTGGCTGCCGCGAAGCCGGTGGTCTGCCCCCGTCTTATGTGCCAAGATGCTTGTTAGCCCCCGCCTTTTCGCTCTGTGCCTTTCGCCAGTTGGCGGCGAACTCTCGCGGCGTCTGATATCCCAAGCTGCTGTGGGGTCGCTCCTCGTTATACCAACGGCGCCAGATCCCCGATCGCACCTGGGCATCGACGACCGACACAAAGACTTCGGCGTTCAGGAACTCGTCGCGGAACCGACTATGGAAACTCTCCGCGTATCCGTTCTGCCAGGGGCTCCCCGGCTCGATATACGCCGTGGCTACCTCCTGCTGCTGCAGAAAGCCTCGCAGCGCTCCGGCGATGAACTCCGGCCCGTTGTCACTGCGCAGATACAACGGTGCCGCTCCCCGCTCCCCGATCACCCGCGCCAGCGTAGCGGCCACCACCGCCGCCGACATGCGTGGCGCGATCTCGATCGCCAGCGACTCCCGCGTGAACTCGTCGGTCACCGTCAACAGCCGCAGCTTCTGACCCTTCACCGTCCGGTCTTGAAGGAAGTCCACCGTCCAGACCTGATCCGGCTGCGTCGCCGGAAGCGGACGCTCCTGCTTGGGCCGGAGGCCGCGCTTCTTCGGTGCCCGCGGGGGCACCGCCAGCCCTTCTCGCCGCCACAGCCGGTAGACCCGCTTATGGTTGACCGGTTTACCGTCGCGGCGCAGCAGCACTCCCACGCGCCGATAGCCGAAGCGCGGGTACTTCGTGGCCAAGGTGCGCAGCCGCTCCACCAGCTCGCCCTCCCCCTGCCGAGAGCGCCTCTGGTAGCGTGCCGTCGAGCGGGCCAGCCCCAACAGCGTGCAGGCACGGCGCTGGGAGAGCCCGCGCTGCTGCATCAGGGTAAGACACGCCCGGCGCTGGGGAGCGGCTACCAGTTTTTTCGGAGCGCCTCCTTGAGCACGTCCACCTCCAGGTCGCGTTCGGCCAGGAGCCGCTTGAGGCGGGCGTTCTCCCGCTCCAGTTCCCGCAGGCGCGCCACCTCCTTGACCGGGAGGCCGCCGAACTGGCGACGCCAGCGGTAGAAGGTGGTCTCGGTGATGCCGTGGTGCCTGCAGAGAGCAGCGATCGAGGTGTCGCCCTTCTCGGCTGCCTGCAGAAGGGTGACAATCTGCTCGTCGGTAAATTGTCGGACTTTCATCTTATCCCTACCTTTCTCTGGTAGGGACTAACATTCCTCCTGGCTCATATTTCGGGGAGCAGGTCACCGGTGCGCAAGGAGGCGCCCAGTTTCCGATTTCGCAGATGGTGAAGGATGCGCAGGCGCGGCTCTCTGCGTGCGATCTGCTCTACCAGCTCTCCGGAACCGTCAGTGCTTGCGTCATCGACGATAATAATCTCGAAATCGCGCAACGTCGTTGTCCCCATCCGGAGGGCGTCGTCAATGGCGCGCTGGATGTTCGCGATCTCATTGTACATCGGCATCACGAACGACAGGCTCTCAATCATGGTGGGTAAGGGATCGTCTTGAGCTGCGCCAGCAGAGATCGTCCGGCGCCGGGGACGGCCTCCCGGTCGCCGGAATGGGGAAGCTATCGCCGGCTTGGCACCGATGCCGAGGTGGTGCGCCTTCTGGTGGTTCCCTTTCGCATGCGGCTCTTCAGGTGCGCGCGGCGGCGGGAAGAGGTTCGAGGGCCGGAGGGGCGTTTCGCCATTCGGGACACCTTCTTCGTCGCCATGGGCGCCTTGGCCGGCTCGTTGTGGATCGGAGCGGCCAGGAGCGTACCGGTTGCCGCGGCGGTGGCGAGGGTCAGGGT
>JAILZB010000357.1 GCA_023512725.1 Chloroflexota bacterium
CTTCCGCAGCGTCTGCGGATGGAGCTCGACCATCCGCGCGGCGACGGAGATAATGTACTGCGCTTTCTCGACCACCACGCTCGACTCCTCGAGACTCCTTTCTACTGTACAGGCTTGATATAAGCCGTGTCAATTCCTCTAACAGAAGTCTAATAGTCTGCTGCCAACCCGCCCGCTCCGGCAGAATCTGTTATGATTGTCCTAACCTTTCCTAAACGAACTGGAGGGCTAATGGCCGCTTGGTGGGCCCATTCCCGCAACGCCCAGGGGCAGCGCCAGGAGCTGGTTGCCCATCTACGGGCCGTGGCTGCCCTCGCCCGGCAGTTCGCCGACCCCTTTGGTGGGGGTGAGGTGGCCGAACGTGCCGGTCTCTGGCACGACCTGGGCAAGTTCCATCCCGACTGGCAGCACTATCTCGTGCAGTCCGAAGCGGAAGAGGAGGCCGCCCGCCAGCAGCAGCGCCAGCCGCGCCGGTTCCGGCCACCAGACCATAAAGGCGCAGGGGTCAAACAGGCGCTGGACTGCCAGCTGGAGGCCCTTGCGTTTGTCATCCAGGGGCACCATGGCGGGTTGCCCAGCCAGGGCGAGGTCCGCGACTTCTGCCATCGGGTTGCCCGTGGACCCGCCAGCCAGCAGGCCCTCGCGCTCGCTCGCCAGCAGCTGCCGGAGTTGGCGCCCCTCTCCCCACCCGCACTTCCCCCCTGGGTCACTGAGAGCCGCCAGACGCTCGAATTCTTTCTGCGCATGATCTTCTCGGCCCTCGTCGACGCCGATTCGCTGGACACCGAAGCACACCGTGACCCCATCGCTGCCCAGGCGCGTGGCAGCGCAACCGACTTGGCAGCACTCGAGCGTCAGCTGACCGCTGCCCAGCAGCAGCTGATGGCCAGCCTGGCCACGCCCAACTCTCCGGTGAACCGGGTCCGCCGCGAGGTGTACCAGACCTGCCTCCAAGCGGCTGAGCGCGAGCCAGGGCTCTTCCGCCTCACGGTGCCGACCGGGGGAGGGAAAACGCGCTCTGCGCTGGCGTTCGCGCTCCGGCATGCCGTCCGCCATGGCCTCCGCCGGGTGGTGGTGGCCTTGCCCTACTTGAGCATCACCGAGCAGACGGCGGCTGAGTACCGTGCGATCTTCGACTCGCTCGACCCCCGCATCGTGCTCGAGCATCACAGCAACGTTGAGGTGCAGGAGGATGAGGAGGACTTCGCAGCGACTGCCGTCTGGGCGCGGCTCGCCAGCGAGAATTGGGATGCCCCCCTCATCGTGACCACGACCGTGCAGCTGTTCGAGAGCCTCTTCAGTAACCGCCGCGCGGCGACACGCAAGCTGCACCGGCTGGCGCGCAGTGTCATCATCCTGGACGAGGCGCAGGCCTTGCCGGTCGAGTTGCTCACGCCGATCCTCGATGCCCTGCGCGAGTTGGTGCGCCACTACGGGGCAACGGTAGTGCTCTCGACAGCCACCCAGCCCGCCTTCGAAGTGATCCCCCTCTTCCGCGACCTCCCGGCTACTGAAATCGCTCCCGCTCCCGAGCCCTGGTTTCAGCTCCTCCGCCGTGTCGAGTACGACTGGCGGCTCGAGCCGGTGGAATGGGACGATGTGGCAAGCTGGCTCCGGGAGTCACCTCAGGCGCTGGCCATCGTCAACACCAAGGGTGACGCCCTCGCGCTGCTGCAGACCCTGAGCGACACGGCCGACGGGCACCCGTTCCTTGGGCGCTACCGGGGTGACGCCCTCGCGCTGCTGCAGACCCTGAGCGACCCTACCGCCCTGCATCTCTCGACCCTTCTCTGCGGCGCCCACCGCCGAGCGGTCCTTGCCGAGGTGAGGCGACGGTTGAAGGCCGGTGACCCCTGCCGACTGGTTGCCACCCAGGTGGTGGAAGCAGGGGTAGACCTCGACTTTCCGCTGGTCGTGCGAGCGCTCGGGCCGCTGGATAGCGTGATCCAGGCAGCCGGCCGCTGCAACCGTGAGGGCATGCTTCCTCACCTTGGTCGGGTCATCGTGGTCCAGCCGAAGGCGGGACGCCTGCCCCCCGGGGTGTACCGTACAGCGACCGAGCTGACCCTGAGCCTGGTGCGAGAGGGCGCAGGAGACGCTGATGCCCCCACGACCGCGCGGCACTATTTTCAGCAGCTTCTTCAGCTGATCCCCAGCGGAACCGACCAACCGGGGATCCAGCAGTTGCGCGCGAGCTTTGATTACCCCCAGGTGGCCCAACGCTTCCGGATGATCCCCGACAACACCGAAGCGGTGGTGATCACCAGCTACGGGAGCCCCGACGAGCAGGAGCGCGTCCGGGCGTTGCTCAATCAGCTTCGAGCGCGTCAAGGCAACCCGCGCCTGCTTCTCCGAGCGCTCCAGCCCTACGTGGTGAACCTCAGGACTGCTGCCGCCAACCAGCTGCGGGAGTTCATCGTGCCGGTGATCGCTGGCGTCGGCGAGTGGATCCGCCCCCATGGCTACGACCCTATCTGCGGCTTGGTCAGCGAGACGATCCGCGCCGACTAACTTGTGATATGATGATTACTCTGTCAAGCGTGATACTGGGATTTGGTAACGTTTCGCCTCTGGGGTATTCTACCCGATGGAGGTAAAAAGCAA
>JAILZB010000358.1 GCA_023512725.1 Chloroflexota bacterium
CCCTTCGGCCGGCGGACGGCCCACGCTCCGGTCCCGCCCGGGACCGGGCGCCTGACAGAGCCCGCTTGCCAAAGAGCTCGCCTCCGACACCACCGGCTTGACGCCGTTGGGTACCGTTGGCATCGGCTCATATTGTAGTCAGGCTCCTTCGAAGGTACCAGGAGTGAGGAGGCAACTGTAACCAACATGTAAACGGCCGGAGGGGCCTCGACGCGGCACGTGAAGCGGGCACGCCGCGGTCACGTCCCGGCAGGACGGGGGGAGGACCGCCGCCAACTATCGCTGGGTCGACGGAGGGTTGGGTCGCACGTGACGGGTCGGGGTGGGACCCCGCGGGAGCGCTGGTCGCGGGAGAAGATCGTCGAGCGCTTGCGCAGCCGGCAGTCGGCCGGATCGGGTCTGGGGGCCGGCACCGTCCTCCGCGACGAGCCGAAGCTCTACTACGCCGCCCGGAGCCTCTTCGGCTCCTGGTCCAACGCGGTCCAGGCCGCCGGGGTCGATCCGGCCTCCGTCCCTCGCCGTCCTCGCGTCACCCGCGAGGCGGTCTTGGACGAATTCCGGCGGTGGGCCTCCTCGCATCCCGACGCCTCGGCGACGGCCCTCCAGCGGGCGAACCCGCGCCTCTACATGCGCGCCTACCGCCTCTTCGGCGGCTGGGCCGCCCTCCTCGACGCAGCGGGGCTCGCCAACCCCCCGGCGGACGTCGCGGAGGATGAGCTCGAGAGGCTCTCACCGCGGGAGCTCTACGAGCTCTGGCAGAACCCCGAGAGCCGCTCGCGCGCCCTCCGGAAGGCGATCCTGCGCCGCTTCGGCTCCGTGCACGCTCTCAAGGAGGCCGCCGGCGTAGCAGTCACGTGGACGCCCGAGAAGGTCGTCTCGGCCCTTCGGGACCTTGCGGCCGCCGGGCAGCCCCTCGGCGTGAGCACCCTCCGCGCCGCCGGCCACTCCGGCCTCGCCGCCGCGGCCATGCGCCTCTTCGGCTCCTTCCGCGCCGCGTGCGAGGCCGCGGGCGTCCAGAAGCCCCTGCCGGACTACGATCGGCTCTCGGCCGAGGAGCTCTACAAGCTCTGGAGAACGGGCCGGCCCCGTCCCGAAGGGCTTGCAGGCGCCATCCGGAAGCGTTTCGGCTCCGTCGCCGCCCTCCGGAAGGCGGCCCTGCCCACGGCCTACTGGACCCGGGAGCGGGTGGTCTCCTCTCTCCGCGAGTTCGCCGCCTCCGGCCGGCCTCCGACGGCCGGCGAGCTCCGCAGGACGGGCAACTCGGGTCTCGCCGCGGCCGCGCGCAAGCTCTTCGGAAGCCTCTCCGCCGCGCGGGAGGCCGCGGGCCTCGCCGCCCCCCGGCCCAGCCGCCCGTTCGCCGAGCTTCCACCCTCGGACCTCTACGTCCTCTGGCGGAGCACGAAGCCGAGACCGGCCGGGCTGAGGCGCGCGATCCGCGAGCGCTTCGGCTCCGTCGCCGCCCTCAGGAAACAGGTCGGCGCAGGGCTCAAGTGGACCCACGAGGATGTGATCCGGGTCCTCAGGGAACTCGCCGCCTCCGGTCATCCCCTCACGACGGACGAGCTACACCGGAACGGTCCTCCCGGCCTCGTCTCGGCGGCCGTCCGGCGTTTCGGCAGCCTTGGGGCCGCCCGCGAGGCCGCGGGCGTCGCCCGAGGCGACGTCCCGGCCAGACGCCGGACCGCCGACTCGCACGACAGACCTTCCGAGGCCCGGATGGAGGACGAGAGGAGCTCGGGCCTCTACCGGCGACGGGTCGAGCAGGGACGGGACCCGCGCCTCCGCCGCGACATCGAAGGCCGCTCCGGCTCGGGCCGGGGCTTGGTCGCCCACCCGGCCCGAAAGCGCGCCTGGACGGAGGAAGGCGTCATCAAGGCGCTGCGCGGCCTCGCGCGGACAGGACTCACGCTGGACGCCTCGACCGTCCGCCGCGTAGACCCCGGCCTGCTCTACGCCGTCTACCGTTACTTCGGCTCGCTTCCCGCGGCGCGCCGCGCAGCAGGCCTTCCCGACCCCGCAGACCGGCGCCTCGCCGGACTGCCGGAGGATCTCTCCACCCTGGACGACGCTGCGCTTTACCGTCTCTTCTTGCAGCACCCGAACTCGCGACGGCTTCTCCGGGAGATCCACCGTAGGCACGGCTCGCTGCGCGCGTTCCGACGGGCCGCCGAAGGACGGCCTGCGGAGAGCTGAAGCTTTCCGCTCGGTGCCCTTCCACCCGCCGGTGCCGATCGGTAAGCTAGCGGCGTGGCCCCTCCCTCTGCTCGCCCCTACGTGCCTGGGGCGGTTCCTCCGGGGAGGGGCCACGCGCCTGTGCGGCCGGCCCGACCGCTCGGGCAGGGCTTCTTGGCGAGGATCTCGTGCGGATCTCCGTTCCCTTGACCACCGGGGCCTATGCAGCCTCTACCCGCTTCCGCCCGCGAGCGCGGCCCAGACCGCCGCCACCCACGCGAACTCCACGTCCTTCACCATGGCCGGCAAAGGCCGGGCGAAGCCATCTCGCCCGGCGTGCCTGTCACACCACACCGCTGCCGGCGGATTTCCGCCTCGGCTAAGCCAAATCGGAATCCGTCAGTTTCACGAAAACCCCGGC
>JAILZB010000359.1 GCA_023512725.1 Chloroflexota bacterium
GAGTGCGCGCGGACCGGCCTCTACCTGCTCTATCTGCCGAAGGGATCCACCCGCCGCTATCGCGCCAACCCCGCTGTCGGCACCGGCTATGCCCCCCACGAGATCGTCCCTGGCCTCATCGAGGAAGCTCGCGACGCCAACAACAACGTCACGACGTACCTCTGGACCACCTTTCCCGACCAGATCCACGCCTACATCGCCAGCGTCCGCGACCCGGTGCACCGCACCACCAGCTACACCTACGAGCGCTCCTACGAGGTCTGCGTCCAGGAGGGCCCGCAGGGCCAGTGCCAAGCCACCCGCTGGCACTACCGGGTGCGCACCGTCACCGACCCTTAGGGCCGCACCGCCACCTACACGTACAACGCGCAGGGCCTGCTCGCCTCCGTCACCAACGGCGCGGGCCGCACGACCAGCTACGCCTACCACCCGTTCTCGCGCAATCTCGTCGGCGTCACGAACGCCCGCGGCCACACGACCAGCCTCCAGTGGCAGACCCTGGGCCACTTCGGACGCGTCATCCGCGTCACCGCGCCCGACGGCATGGCCACGACCTACGGCTACACGATCCAGGGCTCCGGGGTCGGCACGACCGTGGTCACGAACGCCCGCGGGCACGCCACGACCTACGTGATGGACACCACCCCGGACGAGGACTACCAGGGGAACGTGCTCCGCGTCACCGACGCGCTCGGGCACGTCACCCAGTACACCTAGGACTCCCGGCGCAACGTCACCCAGGTCACCGACGCTCGCGGGAACCGCACGACCTACCAGTACACCACCCGCAACAAGGTCACCCAGGTCGTCCGGGCCGTCGGCAGCCTCAACCTCACCACCACCGCCACCTGGGATACCCACGACAACCAGCTCAGCCTCATCAACCCCCGCGGCATCCGGACGACCTACACCTACGACAGCCGGCACACCCTCACCCACGTCCGCCGCGCCGTCGGCACCGCCGACGAGAGCCTCACCCAGTACGTCTACACCGCGTGGGGTGGGGTCAGCCAGGCCATCGACCCCCGGGGCTTCACCACCGCGTATGCCTACACCGCCCGCCGCCAGGTCCAGACCATCACCCCGCCCGCCGGCGGCCCGACCGCCTTCACCTACAACGCCGCCGACGACCAGGTCACCAAGACCGACGGGAACGGCCGCACCTGGACCACCGAGTATGACGCCAGCCGCCTCGTCACCCGCCGCACCGACCCCCTCGGCTACTTCGGCATGAATACGACGAGGGAGGCAACCGCCTCCGCACCTACGACGCCAAGACCCAGCTCACCACCTTCACCTATGACACGCGCGACCGCCTGACCCGGATCACCGATCCGCTCGGCGGTCAGACGACCTACCAGTACGACGCCGTCAGCAACCTCACCCAGC
The DNA here is from genome assembly GCA_023512725.1 of Chloroflexota bacterium. Lineage (GTDB taxonomy): Bacteria > Chloroflexota > Dehalococcoidia > SpSt-223 > SpSt-223 > JANWZD01. Next base: position 1,390 of record JAILZB010000359.1, read on the forward strand.
TCACCACCGCCCGCGGCCACAGCACCGCCTTCACCTACGACGCCGCGAACCGCCTCACCCAGGTCCGCGATGCGTTGAATCAGACCACCGCCTACCAGTACGACCCGGTCGGCAACCGCACCCAGCTGACCGACCGCAAGGGGCAGGTCCACACCTACACCTACGATGCGGCCAACCGCCTCACCCAGACGAGCGCCGGCGGCCAGACCATCAGCTACACCTACGACGCCAACGGCAACCGGCTGATCCTGGTGGACTCCAATCCAGCCTGCCCGTGGGGCGGCTCGGGGCTCAGCGTTCGTACGCGGAGTCGTGATCCGGGTGGAGCGAGATCAGCCGGAGGAAGTCGCCATCTCGATAGGCCACGGCGCGAACCTTTTGGCTCAAGCGCAGCGAATACACCCTGGCGCCGTTGGGCGCCTTGAGGTGCTCTATCGCCTCCCAACGGAAGCCGGTCTGTTGATACAGCGTGTTCCAGTCAAGCCGGCGAAGCGACGCCACGACCTGCTTCAACTCGGCCGACTCGAAGCGAAACAAGACGTCTTGGAACTCCGGGCTGTTGAGGTCCAGACGAACGCGACTACCGGCGGCGGCCACGCGTGTGCCCGCGACGCCTCACCCGTCGCTTCAGGAGAACGCCAACATCGGTCTCGGTGGGCGCGGTCTCTGCAGCCCAGGCAAGGCCCCGTTCGATACGGGAACGATGCGGGGCGTCCAGCGTCCAAAGCTGACTCTCCGGCACCAGCGCCACGGCCGTGAGGAGGATGCTGCCATCCTCACGCCGCTCAAGACGCATGGCCTTGCCGGCGTAGGTCTTGCCCAGAGAGATCTGCCCACTCTTCCCGACGACCTTGAGCTCAGTACCGCCCGTCACAGGCATCGCCCCCCTCCTTCCTGCAGTCATGCTATCATGCCACGGTGCGCGTGGAAGCGGTCCGAAGGGCTCCTGGCGGGGCAACCTTCCGGAGCGTTTCCTACGGGTGTCACCGGAGCGGGAACTTACCTGCGCCTATTGCGGCGAACGGTAAATGTTCGACATCTCAAGCGGCGTAGCGGACGCTCGGATGGCGGAAGTAGCGGCGCACCTTCTTCGGCCGCCGCTGGGTGCTCCAGAGACGGCGCCGCACGTTGCTGACCAGCTCGGTCTCTTGTCCTGCCTGTTTGAAAGTGGGACAAACCGGCCACGAAATTGGATGAGGGGATC
>JAILZB010000360.1 GCA_023512725.1 Chloroflexota bacterium
CCTACGAAGGCCCCGACCTCTGGCGCGAGCTGCGCAAGATCGGTGGCCTGGCGTTCCTCGAGGATGGGCACCTGGTCGAGACCCGACCCCACCGCCCGGCCATCCCCGCCGACTTTGTCAAGCTCCCAGACTACGACTCGATCAAGGACCTCACGCCCAAGAACCCGATGGCGGCTGGCGTCCTCGAGACCGTGCGCGGCTGCACCGAAAATTGCTCCTTCTGTGAGGTGATCCAGCAGTTCAAGGGCTACCGGATGGTCAGCCGTGAGGTCGAGCTGGCGCGGATCCAGCAGCTCCAGGACCTCGCTGACCGTGGCCTGATCTTTCGCTCACCCCTCAACGGGCGCTTTGCCGTCTTCGTCTCCGACGATCTCCATGCTCCCCCACTGCGCGCGACCAAGTTCTACCAGGAGCGGCTGGCCCGCATTCGTTCCTGGAAGGACCACACCAAGGGGATGTTTCTGATCAGCCAGAACCGCGCGGAGATCGGGCAGAGCCCCGAGATGATGGAAGCTTTCCTCGAGGCGGGCATGGAGATGCTCTACCTTGGGGTCGAGTCCTCCAACGCCGAAGCGCTCAAGCTGATCCGCAAGCGCCAGGAGCCTGGCCAGGTCCATCGCGACCTCACCGAGCTGAACCGGCGAGGCTTCACCGTCGTGGCGATGACGATCATCGGGCTGCCCGGCGATACCGAAGAGTCCATTATGGAAATGGCCGATTGGGTGCGTAGCGTCAGCCGCTACCAGACGGCCAACCTGCTGACCCCCCTGCCAGCGACCATCAACTGGCCGAATCCCGAGAAGGGCTGGCCCGGCCTGATCCCGCTCGACGAAGACGGCAGCCTCCTCCCGCCGGGCAAGCTCCGCCCCTACATCCTCTACACCGGCCGCCAGTTCGTCCATTACAACGAGCGCTGGTCGATGCAGGAATCGCGCGTGCTGTACCAGAAGTACACGGCGCGGCTCCGGCCCGTCGATACCCTCTACGAGCGGATCTACCGCCTGATCCAGCGCAAGGCCGAACGGGGCGAACTCCAGGGTGCGCCCACCCGGGTCGACCTTCCGCTGCCCACCGCCGTCTGAGCCGCTCGCCCGGAAAGAGCAGCCCGCCACGGCCAGCAAAACTGCGCGCAACCCTGTACGATTAGGGAGGCAGCGCCGCAAAGTGATCCACGCTCGCTTGGGAAGGCGTATCCCTCTACAGCGATGGTTACCCCCTCCGGTACAGCGAGCACGGCTGCCGGAAAAAGTCCGTGGCTGAGAACCACCTTTCAACCGAGAACGCGCTGGAAGAAGAGGCCATCGCGTATGCGCTGGGCGCCCTGGAGCCGCCGGAGATGGAGCACTTTCGTCAGCGCCTGGAGCGGGACCCCAACTCCCGCCAGGCTCTGGCTGCCGCCCTCGCCGACCTCGACCTGCTTGCTGAGACGGTCGAGCCAGTGCCGGCTCCTCCTGGCCTCCGCAACCGGATCCTAGCTGCCGCGCGCGCCGAGCAGCCGCCTCAGCCGGTCGTCCTCGCCTGGTACCGCCGGCCTGCCCTCTGGGCGGCGGCCGCCGCCGCTGCGATCATCCTTGCGCTCACCGGCTGGAACCTGTCCCTCCAGCACGAACTCGCCCTGCGGGAGCGCATCCTGCGCACCCTCGCCGCGAGCGAGCGCGTCGTCACCCTTGTGCCGAGCGAGGGCAGCACCACCGCGGGGGCGGTCCTGATGCCTTCTCGCCAGGACCTGCCGGTCCTCGTGCCGGGGAGCCTGCCCCCGCTTGGCCAGGAGCAGGTCTATCAGGTCTGGATCGTGCGGAGCTCCCAGCCGCGCAGTGCTGGCGTCTTCCGCGACCCGAGCCAACCGGTGCTCCTCAGCGAGCGTGTCCAGCCGGGGGATACCATCGCGATCACCATCGAGCCGGGGCCACGCGGCTCACCCCTCCCGACCAGCGCTCCCATCGCGAGCGCTCAAGCCTGACCCGCTCCCCTGCCCGCTCGCGAGTCCTCCCGGCGGCTGCTCACCGCGACAAGAGCACAGGTGGCCGGCTCGGCCCTTCCGCCGTTGGAACGAGGGGGGTGCCACGCTCCTCACTCACGCTCAGCCCTAGCCGACGTGCCGACATCGCCAGGCCCATCGTCAGCCAGAAGAGGGCTATCGTCTGGGGAAAGTAGAGATTGAAGAAGTAATGGTCGAAGATCCCAGCCACCAGCGCTGCCGTGACCGCCGCCGTCGCGCCCTTGGGGACATAACCGGTCAGCGCGCCGGTGGCCGGATCGTACGAGGCCACGCCCGACGAGATCGCGACGCGCCTCATCGACTTGGTCGCGCCGATTGGCAAGACGTTCGTTTCGGTTTACGACCCAGTGTCGGCCAACGACGAAGTTGATATCATCATTCGCGCCATTGAAGATGCGGGTGCGTACATGGCCAATGTCACGCTCTCGGTGAGTGCATCGGCGGGTAGTCTCTCGCGTACCAAAGTGACGACAGACGCGAATGGTTCTGCGACGTTACGGTATACAGCTGGCATCAAAGCTGAGACTGTTACCATCACGGTTACGGATGGTTCGGCTAGAGGCACGGTCGATCTTGACGTTGGGCCGGGT
>JAILZB010000361.1 GCA_023512725.1 Chloroflexota bacterium
GTAGCATCTCCTTCAGCGCGGCGCCAGCATCCACTCCGCCGTCCACAGAAGCCAGGAGGGGGACGAGCCCCGGCAGAGACCTGTCCAGCTCCGACGCGGTGAGCAGGTGGGCGTAGGCATCCACCAGGCGCTCCAGGCGGTTGAGGCGGGCGATGGCCTCCTGCACGTCTCTCTCGTTCACGACTGGCCTCCGAACCCTGCGGACCGCAGGCGGTTCAGCAGCCTCTGGGCCTCCCGCGCAGCCTCGGTACCCGGCGCCAGCTCCACCACCCGCTCCAGGGCACGGCGGGCCTCGGCAAAGCGCCCCGCCTTGAAGGCGGCACGGCCGATCCAGAGGTAGGCCCGGGGTGTGGGCACTACGGCCGCAGCCTGCTTGAACTGCCCCATGGCGGGCCCGTACCACCCCGCGCGGTAGAGCTCCAGCCCCCTGGCCATCAACGCATCGAGGTGTGCTTGGCGTGTAGCTGTCGGCGGGCCGGCAGGGGACGGTACGGCGAGGGCGGCAGAGGGTGCGCGCGTGGCCTCCGGGCGAGGCGGAGAGGGAACCGGACGTGACGCCACCTGTGCTGCCGGGGCAGGGAGGCTGACTGTGACGGCCTGGGTGGGACGATCCCCCAGCCGGACCGTCCCCCGCCAGATCCGCGATCCGCGGCGTAGTGTCACCGTCAGGACCGTGCCAGGAGGCGCGTACAGGCGCAGCGGCGTCGTCCCCTTGAGCGTCGTCCCGATGTAGACCTGCGCTCCGCTGGGCTGCGAGCGTAACAGCAGCGCCACCGTGGGACGCGCAGGCGGGGGAGTCCGCTGTGGCAATGCCGCGGGCTGCAGAGGGGCGGGATGTGGCGACGTGCTCACAGTCCCAGGAAGGGGTGGCGCTGCGGGGGACGGAGCCGGCGGAACCGCGGAAGGGGCGTTCGCCTCCGGGGTCGCGAGGAGAGCAGGAGGGACTTCCGGTATCCTGCCTGGGCGGGGCGAGATGGCCGCCGCTGGCGAGGAGAGCGAGACCGGCTTGTCCGCCTGCCGGGGGGTGCTCCGCAGGCGGGGGACAGTCACCACACCGGCGGCGAAACCGATCACGGCAATGGCCGCCAGGGCTCCCACCAGGCGAGGCTGCGGGCGACGTACAGCTCTGGTCGGGCGGAGCGGGGAGGGCGGCGCCAAGCCTCCCGAGGCCGACGGCTCCATGGCGCTGGCCAGGGGCTCCTCGAGGGCTGGAAGCGCCTGCGGGGGAGCCGGAAGTTTGTGTGGCGGAGCCGGGGCCTCCGGCAGCGGCTGAGGCGGGAGTCCCACCACCACGATCTCCGGGGAAGGGGTCGGACCAGACTCGGGCTCGACCGGCGGCGTGGCGGCGATCGCCGCGGTGGTCCGCAGGAAGCGGACGATGTATTCCGTCTCCTTCCGCCCGCCCTCGCCCTCCCGGTGCAGGGCGATGGCGGCCTCCGCCAGCACGGTAGCCTGCACCAGGAGCGCCTGCGCCCCGGGGGCACCCTCGGCGGACGGACTATTCCCCGCCACCCAGTCCCGCCGCAGCAACATAGCCTGGTGCCGCAGGGCGGCGATCGCTGCCCGCCGTACCTGATCGCGGCGCCGCTTCTCCGGCCCCAAAGCTCCGCCCACTCCTGCTCGGGCTTCCTCGGGGAAGGCGGCCGCGATGGCCTCACATAGGCTCAACGCCGCTTCCGGCCGGGCGGAGTCGGCGGAGGCCAGGGCACGGGCCTGCCGGTAGATGTCGGCTAGTGGAGCGTCAGGAGGCGCTGAGATATCCATGCCGCGTATCGTGTCGCCACGCCCGAGGCCGGGGGTGCCGGGGTTGCGGGTCCACCCGGAAGATATACCCAGGGCGAGAAAGGCCTAGGCCCCTCGGAGTGTGCCGTGACGAGGCCCTAGAGGATCTGGGGCGGGACGGCGTCGCTCATTGGCCCCATGTGCTCGGGCATCTGCACCGCCACCACCTCGCCCTGGGCGGTGACCTCGCCCGCGGCGGAGACGGTAGCGACGACAATCACCTTCCGCCCCTCGATCGCCTTCACCCGCGCCCCGACCTCAAGCGGCACACCCAGCGGGGTGGGGCGGGTGTAGTCGACGTGCAGGGACGCGGTGACAAAGCGCAGTGCCGGCGTGCTGCCCATCTCCCGCCCAGCCGCGCGGTAGGCCGCGGCGGCAGCGGTGCCCGTCCCGTGGCAGTCGATGAGGGATGCGATGAGACCCCCGTAGACGTACCCGGGGATGGCAATGTGGTACGGCTGCGGGTGGAAGACCGCCACCGTCTCGTCCCCGTCCCAGTAGCTCTTGAGCCGGTGGCCGTGCGGGTTGAGCCGGCCGCATCCGTAGCACCACGCCAGGTCGTCGGGGTAGTAGTCCTGAAAGGCCATCTGCGTCATCGCCTGTTCTCCTGGGGGGTCCCTGAGACCACAAGGACTACTTCGCCTTAACTGCCGCCGGGAACTCCTTGCGGAACCTGGCAACCTTGGGCGCGACGATCATGCTGGCCAGGGCAAACGAAAGGCCCGCTCGAGTTCGAGCGGGCCTTCGCCCTTGAAAACTCCATAGTGGTAAGGAACCGCGCCCATCGCGGCGGCACCGATCT
>JAILZB010000362.1 GCA_023512725.1 Chloroflexota bacterium
CCCCTTCCCCCGCCTCCACGTACTGCTCCCGGCCCTCGGTGAAGCACACTCTCCCGCCCATTCTGGCGACAGGATAACAGTCGCTACGTCTCGAGAAGTGGTGGCTCTGACACCACTGACAGCACTCCGTCCCGAGAAAAGGGTGCGCAACTGCGAGCAGCTGCTTCCATCTTTTGTCCGCTCGGATCGTTGCGCAGCCCGCTCCACCTCTCCCGCCATCGCCACAGCCACGAGCGCAACGAAGATGGGGACGCACGGTGAGCGACTGCCACTCCGCTCCTCGACCGGCCGCACCTCCGCGCGCGGCCGCTCCGGCGCGTGAACGTGCCCAGACCTGACCACGCGGAGTTCCAGGCTGAAGCGCCCTCCCTACCCCCTCAGCTCCCGGCAACCCGTTCGAGCAGTTCTGCCGTCGCGGCGATCACCTGGGCCTGCTGCTCCGCGCGGCTGATCCGCGCCGGAACGTCCCGCGGCTGGTCGGCGTACCAGCCGAACTGGCTATGGTTGCCGCCCGCGATCTCCACGAAGCGCGTCTCTGGCGGAAGCTGGCGGGCCGCTGCGCGGGCCCGCGCTGGCGACGTGAGGGGGTCAAGCTCGCCAAAGACCGAAACGACCGCGATCGGCTGGCTGGAGAGGTCATCCGGCCCGTTGGGGTAGGAGGCCCAGAGCACCAGCCCTTGTACCAGTTCCGGGTGACGTCGCGCAAAGGCCGCCGCCGCTACACCCCCCAGCGAGTGCCCACCGACCGCCCAGCGCGACACCTCCGGCGTCGCTGCCATCACTCCCATTGCCCGCTCACTCCCAAGCAGCGCGACCCCCAGGGGCATCGGCACTACCGCCACCAGGAACTGACGCTGCGCGAGCTCGCGAGCCGCTGGCGCATACGCCACCGGGTCGACGAAGGCACCCGGGTAGAACACCAGCCCTGCCCGGGGGGCGGCGACCGCCGGCCGGAACTCCCACCAGGCAAGCCGCCGAACCAACACACGGTCGTCCGAGGCGAGCGCCGCGCGCGCTTCTGCGAGCGGTGGCCCCGGCAGCAGCAGCCAGCGTGCCACGAGCCCTCCTCCCACCAGCAGAAGCGTAACACCTGCCACCAGCAGCACCAAGCGCCAGCGCGTTGGTCTCATCTCTCCCTCCCCGCACAGGCCGACCCCGTCCAGCCGGCATCCTGCTGCCCCCTATAATGCCGCCAGCAGCCCGGAAGGAGCACCCGGCATGGCGACCCGGATCGAGGCAGCGGCCCTCCAACGCACCGCCCGCGAGTTCTTCCGCCGCGACTACCCCCCACCCCGCATCCGCGCCATGGACGAGGCCGGCGAGATCGAGCCCACGCTCTGGCAGGACCTTGGCCGCCTCGGCTGGCTTGGCCTCACTATCCCGAGCGCCTACGGCGGTAGCGAGGCCGATACCCGCTCCGCCACCATCCTGATGGAGGAGATCGCCCGCGCCTTCGGCTCGCTTGCCGTCGCCTACGCCCTCGGCGCGATGGTCGCCCGCCTCCTGGCGGATGTCGGCCACGAAGAGCAGCGGGCGGCCTGGCTCCCCGCCTTCGCGGCGGGAAGCACCATTCTTGCCTTCGGCATCAGCGAGCCGAGCGGCGGCACCGATGCCCTTGCCCTCCAGACCCGCGCCCAGCTTGTCGGCGAGCAGTGGGTCATCCGCGGTCAGAAACTCTGGACCACCATGGCGCACCGCGCCGCCGCCATCATTCTCCTCGCGCGCACCGATGAGCCCGACCCATCGGAGCGGCGCGCCCGCGGCCTCTCCCTCCTAATCGTTCCCACTGGCCAGCCGGGCCTCACGATCAGCCGGGTCCACCTCGCGGGGATGCGTGCCGCCGGGACGTGCCTCTGCCTCTTTGACGACGCCACCGCTCCCGCCACTGCCCTCCTCGGCCAGCGGGGACGCGGCTTTCACGCCCTCCTGGGGACTCTCAACGTCGAGCGAGCGCTCGCGGGCGCTCTCAGCGTTGGGCTGGCGCGCGCTGCTCTCGAAGATGCCGTCGCCTACGCCAGGACCCGCCTCGCCTTCGGGCGGCCGATCGGCGCCTTCCAGGCGATCCAGCACCCGCTGGCCGAGACCGCTGCCGAACTCGAAGCCGCGCGCCTCCTCGTCCACCAGGTCGCCGAGGCCCTCGACCGTGGTGAGCAGCCAACCACTCAGGCAGCTATGGCCAAGCTGTTCGCCGCCGAAGTTGCGATCCGCGCTACCGACCGCGGGATGCGCGTCCTGGCCGCCCACGGCCTGGCGATCGAGAGCGACATGCAGCGCTACTTCCGGGATGCTCGCCTTCAGGTGTTCAGCCCGGTGAGCAACGAGATGGCACGCAATCTGATCGGGGAGGCGCTCGGCCTGCCGCGGAGCTACTGACGCTCGCTCGCGAGGACGCCGTGCTCTTCCCGGCTGAGGATCCGGTCGACCTCGAGCAGGATCACCAGCCGGCCGTCCAGCTTGGCGATCCCACGGATGAAGGAGCTGTCCACCCCGGCGACGATCGGGCTGGGCGGCTCAATACAGGCTCGGTCGATCCGCAGCACCTCCGAGACTCCATCCACCACCAGGC
>JAILZB010000363.1 GCA_023512725.1 Chloroflexota bacterium
CATCGTGCAAGGTCTGGAGTATCTGATGCGGATTCCTCACGCCTTCGACCTGGGGAGTCCTACCGCTCTCATCGATCCCGAGCAGGAGCCAGCCGCCGCGGGTGTTGGCGAAGGCACTGACCGTCGGCCAGATATCCTTCGGCAAGACGCCGCGCGCAGCCTTGAACTCCAGGTCCATCGCCTCCTGCTCTTCCAAGCGTTCGAGCAGGATGGCAAGGAAGGGAGGGAGCGTCGCGTCGCTCATCCAGGCTCCTCAGTGCGCATCAGCAACTCAGCCAGATCATAGGTCACGCTCGTGACGCCGAAGTCCGGCTCGCGCCCGAAGGGACGGCGGATGTAGCGGGGCGAGAGGGCTGTGTCGCCGTCTACTTCGACGACGGCGAGGATAAACTCCTCCGGCTTGTTGAGCGCGGTGAGGATCTCGTTGCGGGTCACGGTGATGGTGGTGGCACCTGCCACCCTCCCCTTGACCTCGATGAAGCGCAGCGACCCGGTTGCACCGTCGCGTGACTCGATGTCGTAGCCGCGCTTCTCGGCCGACACGTCGCGCGGCGCGTGACCGAGGCGCTCCTCGGCCGCCAGCACCGCGTCCATCGCCAGCCGCTCCACGCGGGCCGTGTCATGCGCGAAGGTCCCCGGCTCGGCCAGGCGCTCGCCGCCGAGCCGGGCGAGCAGGCCGGCGGGCACCACCAGGGCGCCGCCAACCACCACGGGCGGGAGCGGGGCGATGTGGCGTTCCTGCTCGAGCTCCTCCATCCGCTTCTTCAGCCGAGCCTGCAGGTCATCGGCGCGGCGGCGCGCCATCTCCGAGTTGATGCGTGGCGTCTTGCCGGCCTGCTCCTGCGCCCGCAGCTACTGGGCGCGGTGGGCCCAGTAGGTGATCTCCTTCGTCAGCCGGTCCTGCACGGCGGCGATCGTCTTGGCGATGCGCAGCTCGTTGCGCCGACGCACCTCCGCGAAGTGCCCCGGCACTAGGTGCTACACGGCGTACCCCAGCGCGCGGTCCTCCAGGCCATCGCGCAACCACGGTTCGTCCAGCAACGGCTGCACGAGCGCCTGCTCGTCATCAGTGAGGGGCCGATAGTCTAGGTAGGGCGCAGAGCCCGCCGTGCGGGTGACACCAGTACGGTCTATCTCCACGAACTGCATGCGGCGGGAGACGATGCGGCGGTTACGGGCACGGTCGGTGCGGGCATCCTGGATGGCGTGCTCCAGATAGCACAGCGCCCGCGGCTCCTTGCCCATGTCGCTTGGGTCCACGAGCACGGCGCCGCGCTTGAGCAGATCCCGGTACCGCTCCAGTACGAGATCGATGGTGGCGTCCAGCAGCGGGTGGCCCGGGCAGATGAACGCGGCCAGCGGTTTGCCCGGCACGGCGATCTGGTCCTTCTCGAAGGTGATGCGCTCGTAGCGGGCGAGCACCGGCTCACCGGTGCCAATCTGACGATCGCGATACCGGATTGGGGCCGGGACGTGCGTGACCTCGTACCGCTTCGGCTCGCGCTCGCGCACGGTGCCGCCCAGCAGCCGGAACGCCTCCCGGAAGAAGGACGCGATGAAGTGGGGTTGGAGGCGGTGGGCCTGGGCGCGCTCCATCTCCTCCCGGATCTCCTGCACGCGGCTCACGGGCAGCGTCTCGTGCGCCAGAGCGCGCTCCTCCAGCAAAGCGCGCAGCCGCTCGCGGTCCAGCGCCCGGTCGACGACCTGCCTTAGTCGGGCACGCACGTCCGGCTGGTCACCGTAGCGGATCGCTTCCAGCAGCAGCTCGCGCAGCGGCCGGTCATTGAACGTGAGCTTGCCCAGAACATCGAAGACCTGGCCGCCCAGCGCCGCCCGCTCCTGCTCGAGCTTGCGGAGCAGGGCTTGGTAGACCTCGCCCTCGCGCGTCTCGCCAGCAACGAGGTTCCACAGGTGGCAGACCTCCGTCTGGCCGATGCGGTGGATGCGGCCGAAGCGCTGCTCCAGTCGGTTCGGGTTCCAGGGCAGGTCGTAGTTGACCATCAGATGCGCGCGCTGCAGGTTGATGCCCTCACCGGCGGCGTCCGTGGCCACAAGGATCTCCACCTTCTTGTCCTGGGTGAAGCGCTCCTGCGCCGCCCGCCGCTCCTCGCGCCCCATGCCACCGTGGATAATAACTACCGCCTCGTCCCGGCCGACTAGCGCACGGATCTTGGTCGCCAGGTAGTTGAGCGTGTCGCGGTGCTCGGTGAAGATGATGAGTTTCTCGTCGGCGTACTTGGGATCGATCAGCACCTCGCGTAAGCGCTCGAACTTCGATTCCGTGCCGGCATCGTAGACGCGCTTGGCCAGGTCGCGGAGCTGCTTGACCTGTTCGAGTTCGGCCTGAAGGTCGAGCAGGGACGCGGCAACGACGCCCTGAAGGAGCTTTTCTTCCGCGACTTCGTTCTCCTCGCGGTCATCCTCAGCAGTCTCCTCGTCGGCCGTCTCGCTCTCGAAGAGATCGTCATCCTCGCGCAGGCGCCGTTGCATGGTGATGAGTTGCTCGACGGTCAGCCGACCATCCTGAATCTGGGCGATCAGGTCGCGGAAGCCGGTCAGCTCGC
>JAILZB010000364.1 GCA_023512725.1 Chloroflexota bacterium
CACTGCTCTAGAAGCGCGACGAGCTCGCGCACGCGATCACAACGGACCCCGGCCCGGTTCATCCCCGTATCGATAGCGAGGTGCCAGCTTCCGCCGCCCGACTCGATCCAGCGCGACACCACAGCCGGATCGCCCAACGCCGGCGTCAGGTTCAGCGAGCGAATTCGCGGGAAGCTTTCCGGGAGTGGCGGGGTGAAGAGGACTATGGGAAGCTCGATCCCAGCCTCCCGCAGCTCGGCACCCTCCTCCACCGTCGCTACACCGAACCCCCAGGGTCTTGTCTCGAGCAGTGCGCGCGCCACGGCTACAGCTCCCAAGCCGTACGCGTTGGCCTTGACCATGGGAAGGAGAGGAACCCCGCAGCGCGAAGCCACCAGGGCAGCATTCGTACGGAGCGCGTCGAGATCCACCTCGACCCAGGCGCGCTGCATCGCTTCCTGCATTACCGTTCTAGCGAGAGGGGGGCGAAGTATACCGGAGCCGAGGAAAGCTATGCAAGGCAAAGCGACACTCGAAGACGCGTTGGATTTCATGCGCGATCTCAGAAAGCGCTGCGAGTGGGATGCGGCGCAGACCCACGACTCGTTGCGTCCCTACCTGGTGGAGGAGGCCGCAGAGCTGGACGAGGCCCTCATGAAGCGCGATGACGGCCGCATACGCGAGGAGCTCGGCGATCTCCTCCTCCAGGTTCTCTTCCACTCGGTGATCGCCGAGGAGCGGGGCGCCTTCGACGCGCACGAGGTAGCCGGAGCGCTGATCGCCAAGATGAAGGCCAGGCATCCTCATCTGTACGCTAACGGCGAACGGGTGCCGTGGGAGCAGCTCAAACCATGGCGGCAGCGGGCATCGCTCGAGGAGGGGCTGCCTGCGGGCCTCCCGGCCTTGCATCGGGCTCACCGCTTGCAGGACCGAGCAGCCGCGTTCGGCTTCGACTGGAGCGACGCATCCGGTCCAGCCGACAAGGTGGCCGAGGAACTGGAAGAGGTGAGACAGCAGATGACGCACCTCCCGCCAGGTGGAGTCTCTGGCCACGGCGCCGTTAGGCATGGTCCGGAACAGGAGCGGTTGGAAGCGGAACTAGGCGATCTTCTATTCGCCGTCGTAAATCTTTGCCGCAAATGCGGCGTCCATGCGGCCCTAGCACTCGACAGAGCTAACGCCAAGTTCGTGAATCGTTGGACCGAAATGGAGCGCTTAGCCGCGGAGCGCAATCTGGACCTAGCCGCTGCAGGCCTGGATACCTTGGATTCTCTCTGGGACGAAGCGAAATCGCGAGAGGATCGAACGTGACCTTGGGCAATCACTGGCCCTCCCAGCGCCCTCCCAAGAAGGTGGGCTTGGCCACTCCCTCGCTATCGTCGTAGAAACGGATCTTTTCAGGTGCGAACATCTTGGCGATCCACACTATCTGACCAGTGTGCCCAGAAAAGTGCTCCACTACGTGATAGATCGCCTCCAATACAGTCAGGTCGCGGCCTTGGATGACACGACGCTGCAGCAGCTCGCTAGGCAGCAGTTGCACGATGACGCTGTCGGCTTCGCGGATGGTCGCCTCCAGTCCCGCGAGCATCTCCTCCGCTTCTGCCCCGCCGCGGGCGGCGAACTCGAGGTCGCGCCGTCGTACGTCCGGATGGCCGCCCACTCCAGCGACGATCCACTGCCGCACGTTGCCGGCAAGGTGGAGAAGTAAATTTCCCACACTGTTGGCCTGCTCGTGCGGCCGCCACCAGAGCCGTTCCGGCGGGAGAACGGTAACTGCCGCTCTGATCTTGGCGGGATACTCGGTACAGAGGTAGTAGCGGGAGCGGGCGAGGAACGTCGCAGCTATGGACACTGTCTCAAGGCCTCAAGCGATGCATCATCCTCGGGAAGGCTATGCACTCCCGGATGTGCGGGGTTCCACAGATCCAGGCTACGGTGCGTTCGAGGCCGAGGCCGAAGCCGGAGTGCACGAACGTACCGTATTTCCTAAGGTCCAAGTACCAGCCGTAAGCTTCTTCGGGTAGCCCCTCTTCGCGGATCCGAGCCAGCAACTTGTCGTAGTCGTCCTCGCGTTGAGAGCCGCCTATGATCTCGCCGTAGCCCTCGGGCGCCAGGCAGTCGTTGCACAGCACAGTGCGCGGATCGCGGGGGTTCTCCTTCATGTAAAAAGCCTTGGCTTGCTTGGGGTAGTTACAGACGAAGACAGGGAGCGTGTGGTCCTCTACGAGCAGCGTCTCGTCTTCAGCCCCGAGATCGTCGCCCCAGACGATCCCGCTCCCCTTGCTCCGCAGGATCTCCACCGCTTCGCCGTAGTCCAACCTGGGGAAGGGTGGCCTTACGGCCTCTAGTTTCGAGATGTCCCGGCCTAGCTCCTGGAGCTCGCGGCTGCGGCGTTCTATGGCTCGCTGCACGAGGAACGTAACCAACTCCTCTTGCAGCCGCATGTTGTCGTCGCTGTCGTAAAAGGCCATCTCCGGTTCGATCATCCAGAACTCCGTAAGATGGCGACGCGTTTTCGATTTTTCGGCACGGAAGGTCGGGCCGAAGGTGTAGATGCGTCCCAGCGCTGCTGCTGCTG
>JAILZB010000365.1 GCA_023512725.1 Chloroflexota bacterium
GGGCCCGGCCGACCTGGCCGGGGCGCTGGCGTGGCTCCAGTGGGCGCAGGCGGCCGGGTTTCGCCTGCTCTTCCTGGATCTCGGGGATCCCGGGGAGGCCGGCTCGGCCGAGTTCTGGCTGGCGAGGCTCCGCGCGGCTGCGGGGGCGCTGGCGCCGGCGCTGGAGGTGCGGGCGGCGGCCTGGCTTCCCCTGCAAAGGGCGGCGAGGAGGGAGGCCGCCCGCCTCGCGCCCGCCGCGGTGCCGGGAACGCGCTTCCTCCTCCTCGACCTGCCCTTCTCCCACGACCTGAAGGGGCCGGCGCGCCTGGTCGGCGACCTCCAGGAGTTGGCGCTCGCAGACGCCCGCCAGTTGGTCTTGCGCCCCCGCCCGGTCTCCCTTCGGGCTCTGGTGGCGCCGGTGGCTGAAGAGTGGGAAGCCATCGCATCCCGCCGCTCCATTACCCTCACCGTCGCCTGGGAGGCGCCGGACGAGGACGTGGTCGCCACCGCCACCTACCTGACCGCGCGGACGAAGGATGGCCGTTGGATCCAATTCGGCAACAACGCGCCGCATCTCTTCCGCTCCTTCATGCAACGGATTGGTCTGGCGCACCTCCTCGATGAGCCGCGGTTTGCCGATCCACGACGGCTAACCCCCACCGATGCGGATGCGTTGCACCGGCTGCTCCTAGAGCGGCTAGCGGAGAAGACGCTGGACGAGTGGATGGCGATCTTTCTCGCCGATCCCGACAACGCCTGCGAGCCCTTCCTGACCACCCAGGAGGGCATGGACCACCCCCAGATTCGCTATAACGGTGACGTTATCGCGCTGGACGATCCGCTTGTCGGCCCGACCGAGCAGCTCGGCCCCCTGGCCAAGCTCGAACATACCCCGCTTGTGCCCCAGGGCCCGGCGCCGGTCCCGCTTGACGGGACGTCCGAAGCCTACACCTGGTCGCAGCCGGCACCGCCGGTCACGCTATCCGTGCCCGATTCGCGCGGTGCGGTACGCGCGGCCCTGGATGACCTGCTTGTCCTCGACTTTTCGACCTGGATTGCGGGCGGGTTCACCTCCACACCGCTGGCCGACCTGGGCGCGCGAGTGATCAAGGTCGAGCCCATCACCGGCGATCCCTTCCGGGGCTTCGGGCGTGGCGAAGGCGTGGCCAAGATGAGCGCTGGCAAGCTGGGGCTAGCGGTAGATCTGAAGAAGCCAGAGGGTCGAGCCATCGTCCACCAACTGATCGAGCGTGCCGATATCCTGATCCACAACTTCCGGCCTGGCGTGCCCGAGAAGCTGGGCATCGACTATGCCACCGCCCGCCAGCTCAACCCCCGCCTCCTCTACCACTACGCTGGTGCCTATGGCAGCACCGGCCCCTACGCCTACCGCCCCGCCTTCCACCCCATTGCCAGCGCCATCACGGGCAATGCCTTGCACCAGGCTGGGCGCGGCTGTCCGCCCCCGGCCGAGGCCAAGCTGACGCTGCCGGAGGTTGTCGAGTATTCGCGCCAGCTTGGCCGCGCGAACGAGGGCAACCCCGACCCGACCTCCGCATTGGCGGCTGCGACGGCCATTCTGCTCTCTCTGTATGCTCGGGATGCTGGCTGGGTCGAAGGCCAGCGCAGCGAGACGACCATGATCTGCGCCAACGCGTACGCGATGAGCGAGGACTGGCTACGCTATGCGGGGAAGCCGCCGCGACGCGAGCCAGACGCCGAGCTGTACGGCTTGCACGCGCTCTACCGGCTGTATCCGGCGGCGGGGGATAGCTGGGTATTTCTGGCCTGCGTGCAGGAGAAGGAATGGCAGGCGCTGGTGGCAGCGCTGGGGCGGCCGGCCTGGGCGACCGACCCACGCTTTGCCACCCCAGCCGAGCGGCTGGTCCATGAGGCGGAGCTGGCCGAGCGGCTGGGGGAGGTTTTCTGCACGCGGGAGGCGGCGGTCTGGGAGCAGCTGCTGATTCCGGCTGGGGTGCCGTGTGTTCGTGCGGATGGGCCGCATCTTTCCCAGTTTCTGATCTACGAGGCGTGGTGTCGGGCGGATGGGGTCGCGATACCGGTGGAGCACCGGCGTTTTGGACGGATATGGCGGCATGGGCCGGTGGCCAAGCTTTCTGCCACGCCGGGTGCGCCGGGGCCGGGGTGTGAGCTGGGGGAGCACACGCGGGAGATTCTTGCTGAGCTGGGTTATTCTGAGGCGGAGATGCAGGCGTTGCGGGATAAACGCGTTGTCGTCTGGCCTGCGTGAGGGGGACCATGGCCGAGCAGCCGAATGGCCGCCCATGGCGTCTTGCGCGTATACTCCGGACCGAACGGATTCTGGCCGTAATCTTCTCCCTGCGAGGTGAACGTCATGCCGCTGGATCTCCGTGAGCTTGTCAAACCCCAGCAGACGGCGATTGTCGCCTTCGAATGTCAGGTGGGTATTATCGGTCCCGATGGTCCCTTTCCGGCGCTCGTTGAGGCGGTCCGGGCGGAACGGATGATCGAACGGCTAGCCGCCTTGATGGAGGCCGCCCGCACGGTCGGGGCCCAGGTTGTCCATGCCACCGCCAATACCCGGCCGAATGGG
>JAILZB010000037.1 GCA_023512725.1 Chloroflexota bacterium
ACGCCGGTGAAGAGCCCGGCCAGCGTCGGCAGCGTGACCGCCAGCCCGGCCAGGGTGAGCGCCGCCTTCGAGCCCGTCCGCGTGTAGACGTACCACGGCAGGGCGATGTTGAAGAGGTTGTTGCCCGCCTGCGAGATCAACTGGCCAAGACGGCGAAGTTCCGGCGCTTGAGGACGCCCATGCGCGCTCTCCCCCTCCGGCCCGGGACACCCGGGAAGGCCCGGATCCTCTCGACCTCCCGCGATCTACAGCTCGCGCAGGAGGCGGTCGGCCTCGTCCGTCGTGATCTCGCCCCGCGCCAGGGCCTCCAGGACGGCGCGGGCGTCGGCATAGCGTCGTGCGGGCCCGCCGGGCTGCGTTTCGGCCTGTGCTTCGGCGGGCTCCGGGCGGGCCCCTGCCGGCGGCTCGCCGTGGAGCCGGATGCGGCCGGCGCCGGCGGTGAGGCGGATGAAGCCGCTGCCGGGGCCGAGGACGTCCGCCGAGTAGACGCCGATGCCGCCGCGGCGGGTGAAGCGGATCCCCGCCGTGCCCTCGACGCTTCCTGCGCCCGTGCGCATCTCAAGGCGGCCGCCGCGGACCCGGTCCAGGTGGAGGGTGACGTCGCCGAAGCCGGACTTGACCTCGATCTCCGCCTCGCCGTCACTCTCCGGCCGGAGCGTCACGTCGCCCGCGCCCGTGGCGATGCTGGCGCGCCCCGTGAGGCGCGCGGCGCATTCGACGTCGCCCGCCCCCGACTGGAGCGTCAGCCGCTCGATCACGCCTTCGCGCACCTCGACGTCGCCGGCGCCGCTCTGGATCGTGAGGAGGCCGCGGTGATCGACCACCGAGACGTCGCCGGCGCCGCTCTGGATCGCCAGCTCCCCCGCGCAGGAGCGGGCCGTGACGTCGCCGGCCTTCACCTCGACGCGGCCGGTGGCGGCCAGGCCGACCAGCTCCACGTCGCCCGTGGTGCGGACGTCGTAGCGGGCGAGCGCGGGCGGGACCGTCACCTCCATCTCCACCGCGTGCAGGAGGCCGAGAAGGCCGCGGAAGCGCGCGGGCGTCTCGATGCGAAGGACGGGGCCTTGCCGGCTCACGTCCGCCTCGGGGGGGACGTCGAGGTGCCAGGCGGGGCCCGCGCGCAGGCGAACGTCGCCGCGGGTGAGGCGGATCTCGAGCTCCCGGACGTCCTCGTCGATGCTCTGCGCGTCGAGATGTTCGGTCATCGGGGCGCCCTCCCTTCCCCGGCTCAGGAGTCGCCGGAATCGCCGGTATCGCTCGCGCGCCCGCGGTCGCCGGAGCCGCCTGGACCGTCGCCGGCTGCGCCCTCCGCCTCGCCGCCCGCCGCGCCCCGCCGGAGCCGTTCGATCCGCGCGAGCGCCTGGTCGACGCTCAGCTCCCCCCGGCGGACCCGCTCCAATAGGCGCCGGCGCTCCTCCGCCTCCCCCTCGCCCGCCGAGACCGGCCCGCCCAGCGCCTCGATCAGCTCGTCGAGCTTCTTGCGCACGGTGGGGTAGGAGACGCCCAGGAGCCGCTCCATCTCCCGCAGGTTGCCGGCCGCGCGCAGGAACAGGAGCGCGAAGCGCCGCTTCTCCGCGTCCAGGCGGTCGAAGGGGCCCGGCTCGTAGTGCGAGCGGATGACCGTGTCGCAGGCGCGGCAGACCACCTCGCGGATCTCCAAGGTCCCGCCGCAGTTGGGACACGCGCCAGGAAGCTCCACCCCTTCTCCCCCCTCGTCACGACGAAGCCGGCTCGCCCGCCTGCTGCGCACCCGCCCGCGGCGCCCACCGTTCCATGTGCAGGAGCTCCGGCGCGCGGGCGACCGCCAGGAGGCCGACCAGGACGGAGAGGATCGCGGCGCCGCTGAAGATCCACGGGATCGCCACCCGGTCGCCCAGGAAGCCCGCCAGCACCTGCCCGAGCGGCGTCAGCGCCGTGGCGACGGTGGAGAGCAGGCCGAAGACCCGGCCCATCATCGACTGCGGCACCATCCACTGCAGCAGCGTCGTCACCGCCACGTTGATCAGCGCGTTGACGAGCCCCATGCCGAAGAGGAGCCCGACGTTCAGCGCGACGTGCGCGCTCCAGCCGACGAAGCCCATCAGCGCCGTCTGGACCAGCAGCGCGGCGGCGACCCGCCAGCCCACCGGGCGCACCTTGAGCAGGCTGAGGAGGAGCCCGCCGGCCAGCGCCCCGCCGGAGAAGCCCGCCTCCAGCCAGCCCAGCGCCTGCGGCCCCGCGTGGAAGACCCGTTCGACCAGGACCGGCAGGAGGACGAAGGCGCCGCTGAAGGCCAGGTTGAGCATGCTGGCGACGACCAGGAGGCTGACCAGCTCCCGGCGCCCGGCCGTCCAGCGCAGTCCCTCGACCAGGTCCTCCAGGAAGCCGGGCCGCCTGCCGCCCTCCGCCGCGCTCGGTGGCTGGGCCTCCGCGCCGCCGCCACCCGCCTCCCTGGCCGCGGCCCCCCCGCCGTCGCGCCGGCCCCCGGCCGCGAGCGCCACGCCCGGCAGCGCGAGGCTTCCTACAAGCACCAGCCCGAGCGCCGAGACGCCGTAGCTGAAGGCGTCGACCGCGGCCGCCGACCAGGCGCCCCACGACGCCGCCAGCCAGCCGCCCACCGCCGGCCCGACGACGCGCCCCAGGTTCTGCGTGGTCCAGATGAGGCTGTTGGCCTGGGGGAGCTGCTCGGCGGGGACCACCTGCGGCCAGACCGCGCTGATGGTAGGGTTGAAGAGCGCCAGCCCCGCCGCGTCGAGCATCAACAGGAAGTAGACCCACGGCACGGGGGCGTGCCCCCCGAGCAGCGTCCCCGCCAGCACGACCATGACCAGGCCGCGCGCCGTCTCGAGCCCGACGAGGTAGCGCCGCCGGTCGACCCGGTCGGCGACGACGCCGGCCGGCGCCGCCAGGAGCGCCATGACGACCACCTGGACCGCGCCCGCGCCCGCCATCACCGCGGCCGAACCGGTCTCTCGCAGCACCCACCAGCTGACGGCCAGCGCCGAGGCCCCCGTCCCCGCGACGGAGACCAGGTTGGTCAGCCAGAGAAGGAGGAAGCGCGCGTTCCTCCAGATCGTCGTCCTGCCGCTCCCCATCCCGTCCGAGCCCTCCCCCGTACAGTGCGCGGCCGCCAAGCGGCATCTGCCCGGCCGTTCACCGGCCGCCGGTCACCGCGTGCGCAACCGGTTCTCCCGCGGTGCGGGTCCATTGCCACAAGACAAGAGCGCCCGACAGCCAGACCAGCGCGCTTCCGACGAACGGTACGGCTCTGCCGTGCTGCTGGGCCACGATTCCCGCCAGGGCGGCGGACGCGGGGAGCATGACGCCGACGCCCAGCATGTCCAGCAGCGTGAACACCCGCGCCCGGATCTCCGGCCTGGTCAGCGTCTGCGTCTCCGCAATCAAGGTGATGCCAGCCCAGGCCGCCGCCGCATGGGACAGCGCGAACAGGGCACCTGCCTGCCACGGGTTCCCGCTAAGCGGCACCAGCGCCGTGGCTGCTGCGCCGACCATCGCGCCTGCCACCGGCCCCCATCTCCAGCGCGCGCTTCCGGCCACGAAGGCGCCGGCGATCGCGCCGATCGTCAGGGCTCCCTCCAGCGTGCCCATGGCCCACGAGCCCGCGTGGAACCGCTGCTGGACCAGCACCGCAGGAAGCACCAGGAACGGGCCTTCGCCAACGTTGAACCACGCCAGCAGCAGCACCGTGTTCCGGAGACGAACGTTCGCGAGGATCTCCAACGCCACTTCCTTCAACCCCTGCCGTCCGCCGCCGACCGTCGCCCGGGTGCCTTCCCGCGAAGGCCCGTCGCGCCGGGCGGCAGCGGCGCCCAGCGCAGACGCCAGAAACGAGGCTGCGTTCAGGAGCATCAGCGCCACCGCGCCGACCAGCCCGATGAGCACACCCGACAGCCCTCTGCCCACCATATCCACGGTGTTCATGAGGATGCGGTCGAGCGCGTTCACCGCTCTCAGCTCTTCGGCCTTCACCAGATCCGGCAGCCAGGCCATGTAGCTCGGCCCGCTCACCATCCCGCCCGCGTTCACGGCCAGGGCGAGTCCGGCCAGCAACCAGGCCGGACCGCCCGCCGCCGCGACCGCGCCGAGGGCCAGGGCGATCACCCCGCGCCCGAGCTCGGAACCGATGATGGTCCCGCCTCTCTCCCAGCGATCGCCCGCCCAGAGATTGAAGAGGCCTCCGGCCAGCGACCCGGCCAGCGCCACCCCGCCGAAGAGCCCCAACAGCGAGGCGCTGTGCCAGCGGGAGAGGACGTACCAGTTGAGGGCGGGCGCGTAGAGTGCAGTACCGAACCCGGAAAGGACGAATCCCGAAATGAGCGCCCGGTAGCGGCGGTTCCTCAAGGGCTTCAGCAGCTGCGACCGCGTCGCGCTCTCTCCGGCTGCCATCGCCGCACTCCTTCCTCCTTGCTGCCGTCCGGCCAGAAAACCCTGAACTCGGCTAACACCCGGAACGAACGCTCCGCCTCGCCGCCGGTCGCACCAGGTGCCTCGCCGGTGGCCTCACCGGGCGCCCGGGCCCCCGCTCCCGCGGCGCATACCGGGTCGGTGATCCAGAGAAGGAGGAAACGCTTCTCCCGCCCGACCACCTTGCGGGCCCTCATCCCGCCGCGCGAGAAGCGGGCCAACCGCTCCCGCTGCGGTCGCCTGTGCTAGTGCATATTGTTCATTTCTGTTTTCCCGTTGTCAATGACCTGATAGCAATCTTTCATTTTCCTTGAGGCAGGCCGCGCACCGGCCCGGGGGCGGCATGGCGACAGGGCCCCGCGTTCCGCGGGAGCGGCCCACGGACGAGGCGAGGAAGCAGGAAAGCAGCGACGGCGCTCCGGGCGACCGGGCGCCCGCGGGCGGTCCCCACGTCCAGTCGCCTCCCCCTTCCGGAGCTCAGAGCTGCGAGGTGCCCTCTTCCTTCGGCGCTGCTCGGGTCTTCCCTCACGCCCCCATTCCGCACCAGACGGGCCATTACGTTTCCTGGCAGCCCTGCCGGCGGCTGTACGCCCCGCGGAACCCGCGATCACGGCATGAGCCCTCCAAGGGCTCATGCGGGCGCAGGAAGAAGTTCGTCCGCCGGAGACTTGGCTTGTGCCTCGGAGGGAGGGGAAAGCGGTGCTCGTCATCCGGCCGGTGCGCCCGGACGACCTCCGGCCACTCTGGGAGACGATGGTGACCGAACGGGCGGTCTGGGGGACGCTGGCTCTTCCTTCCAGCCGTCTGGACCGCGCCCGGCGCTTCGTGGAGGCGGAGCCGGAGCGGACGCGCCGCTTCGTGGCGGAGGTGGACGGGCGTGTGGTCGGCTCCATCGGCCTGACGCTGGGAGCCGGCCGCCGGCGACACAGCGGTGTCATCGGCATGGCCGTGCACGACGACTTCCAAGGAAGGGGCCTCGGCACCGCCCTCATGGCGGCCTGCGTCGACCTGGCCGACCGCTGGCTGGCACTGGAACGGCTGGAGCTCGAGGTCTTCCCGGACAACGAGCCGGCGCTCCGCCTCTACCGCCGCTTCGGCTTCCAGGAAGAGGGCCGCCTGCGGGCGACGGTGCTGCGCGACGGCCGCCGCGTCGACCTGGTCGCCATGGCGCGGCTGCGCGGCAGGGCGCTGGAGTCGCCGGAGGCTCCGGCGCGGGACGAGAGCGTCCGCCCGGCACCGCCCGGCCCGCCGCCTGGGGACCTGCGACTGCGCGCGGTCCTGCCCGAGGACGCCGAGGCGCTCCACGCCCTGCGCCTCCAGCCGGCGGTGCAGTGCGACCTCGAGCTGACGCCCGACCTGCCGCTGAGCGAGACCCGACGGTGGCTCGAAGAGCTGGGGAGCGACGAGCACGTCCTGGTCGCCGACTCGGGCGGCAAGCCTGTCGGCTACGGGCAGCTGAAAGTCTTCGGAGGCCGCCTGGCGCACGTCGGCCGGATCACCGCCCTGGCCGTCGACGCCGGCTTCCGCGGACGCGGCGTCGGACGGCGCCTGGCCGGTGCGCTCCTGGCGCTGGGCGAGCGCTGGCTGGGGCTGGCGCGGATCGAGAGCGAGGTGCCCGCCGACAACCTGCGCGCGCAGCGCCTGCTGGGCTCGCTCGGCTTCGAGCGGGAGGTGGTGAAGCAGGCCGCCCTGATCACCGACGGCCGCTTCACGGCGACGGAGGTCTGGGCGCGGATCGGCGGCTCCGGCGCACGGGGCGCAAGCTGACGAAGTGCGGGGCGCCCCGCCTTCATCGCGCCAGGCCGGGAGCGGGTCGCCGCACGCTGCGGGGAAAGCGCCGGGTCAAGGCTGGTCGGGCTCCCCGCCGGTACGCGGCAGAGAGCCGCCTGCGTGACGCCCCAGCTTCGAGGAGCTTGGAGCATAGGACGGGATAGAAACCAGGGCCTGACACGGGGGTACTGTCGGCGCCGCCGACTCGCCAGGTGTTGGGCCGAAAGGAGGAGTGCCCTGTGGGTAAGCGGCCATCGATCGCCGTTCGCCTCTCGCCTGCGGGGTGGGCCGGCGAAGCGCTCGCCGCCGCAGGCGCGGTTGCTGTGATCATATGGGGCATGCTGGCGTGGATCCGTCTGCCCGGGCTGGGTCCGACGCACTTCGCACTGAACGGGAGCCCGGACAGCTGGGGCAATGCGCGCGCCACGGTGGCGCTGCTGGGAGGCGGCGCGCTTGGAGCGTACGCCCTCTTCTCCGTTCTCGGGCGTTATCCGCACGTCTTCAACTACCCGTGGCCCATCACGGCGGAGAATGCAGCACGGCAGTATCAGATGGCTCGCACCTTGGTGGCGGCGGTCAAGGCAGAGCTTGTGTGGTGGTTGGCGGAGCTCGAGCGAGAGTACTTGTCATTAAGGATGAGCTCGCTAACCATCTTGGTCGGACCCTTGGTTCTGGCCGTGACGCTCGTGGTCTGGATCATCTATGCCAAGCCGTCGGAAGGCTGATGGCACCCCGGGCCGGGATTCTCCGCGGGCAGCGTGGAGGCGGCCCGATGGCTGGCGCGGCCCGGGCTTGACTGGATCAAATCAAGTGCCCGTAGTTCCAGTTCTGCAATTTAGCGCCCGGCGCCTCGGTTCCTCATTCTCGGCGGTTGTGATGTCATGCGCGACACCAACAACATGAGCCCCATCAGTGACACGAGGATGAGTGGAATGAGGAACGCTGTTGCCACCTCCGTGCTGCTTCGCTTTTCCACGCGCACCGTGTACTCTGCCGAGTGCCCATCCTGTCGAGCGACGAGTCGGACTTCGCCCGGTGCCCTTGCCTTCACCGTCGCCTCTGCCCCTTTCGACACCAAGGTGGCCCGAGAGGGCTCTGAGAGCGCCCACTCGATCCGCACCTGATTTGTCATCGTTGGTGGATCAGGCGCACGGCCGCCCCCCACAGGCGTTCCGCCTAACAAGGCAGCACAAAGCCCGAAGGCAGCGACAGCAACCAGAGGCTGCATTCCTTCCTCCCCCTTCGGCAGCCTGCCGGGATAGGCGTGATCGATCCCTCGCTCATAGCTACACCCGCCGGGCCGTCCGTTCCGAATCACAATGCTATTGGCGACGCAGGCGCAGGTCGGCGGCTCGCGAAGCATTCGCACCGTGCCGTGCATTCACCCCTCCAGGCTGCCGGGAAACGTCCCGGGCCTACGTGGGCGGGTACGCAGGAGGGGCCGTCCAAACAAATCGGAACCGCAGTCGTCTCCCTGATCCAGCGCGTGCTATCTCATAACTGCCGTGTAACTGCCATGCCCGCCGATCAGAATCCACGCTCCGATTCACCGTCGAAGCGCAAAAGTACGCGCGCTGAACCAGGACGCGCGCCCGGGAAGCGCTATCACGAACAGGAGCACCGCCAGAGTGAGGTTCCTCGCGGCGAGCGTGAGCAGGGTGCGTATGGTCGTCGCGGATGCCCAGCATGATGTGCTGGATCGTGGCATCCGCCAGCGCGAACGCGGTCAGACGCCCGATGCAGGGCCCACAACGCGGAAACCCGACGCTTCCGCGGCGCGCGCCAGCCGCTCATCCCACGCCGCAAACGTGATCGGGCCGGACTGCTGGCGGCTGAGCCACAGGGCCGACGCCAGATGGACGGCGTCCATCCCGCGCAGCGCATGCTCCTCGGCCAGGTCCCCGGCGATCCGGGCCACGGCACCCGTCGCCGGAAGGACGAACAGCGCCTCCCAGTCGGCCATCAGGGCGGCCTTGATCCGGCTCACCGCGCTGTCCGAAAGATCGCCCTCCCGGTGCCGGCGCGCGACCGCGCTCCGGATCTCGGCGTAGGCGATCGCGCTCGTGGCCGCCACGTCGGCTTCCTCCAGCAGACGGCGGACCGCATCTGACCCGGGCTCCACCACGTAGAGCTTCACCAGCGCGCTCGAGTCGAGGTAGGCGATCATTCGGCCCTCTCTTCCCGAACGGCCTCGGAGAGCGAGCGGGCTCCGGACAGCCTGGGCGCGACCGCTTCGGCCAAGCCCCGCGGCTTCCCGCCCTGCCACTCGGCCCCGATCCGCTCGGCCAGGGCCCGCAGCTCCCCTTCGACCCCGCCCGCCGGGCCCAGTTGCGCCACCGGCTTCCCGCGATCGGTCACCAGGAAGACGCCGCCCTTCGCCGCGCGGGCGACGAACTGGCTCAGATGGCTCTTCAGATGGCGGAGACCCACCCGTTCCACGGCGATCACCTCTTGTGGTCCCATCTTACGGCAAATGGGGCCCCGTCGTCCGCGCCCGCGCCAAGCGCAACCACATCGCCCGCACCGAGCACCAGCAACAAGGGCTCCCGGCCCCGTCCGGCCATCTCTCGTCCCGGCTCCGTCCTCAGAGCCGCTCCGCCTCCGCCCTCAGCTCAGCGGCGCGCCGCTCCAGCTAGGCCGCGCGGGCTTCACGATCCTCTCTCGCGGCCCGGCCCTCGATGAGTTGAACCGCTGCCCGTCGCGGAAGAAGCAGATGGTCTTGCCGTCCTTGGCGTACGTGGGCATCCCGTACCAGAGCCTGGGCTTGAGGGCGGGCCCGCCGGCCCGGATGATGGCGTGGAGTACTCGCCCACGCCGCGATCCGGCTCGGGCATGGCGGCGATCTTCGCCAGCACGGCGCTTTCCCCGTCCGCCTTGCCCCCGCGCGGACCGACGCGCTTGGCCGTCCCCCTGCTGCCGTCCCCGGCGCTCCTGCTCTCCTCCGTACTCCCCGCCACCTCCGGTCCCCCCGTTTCTTCGGGCGCAGTCGCACGCCCTCATCAGCCGTGAGCGGATCCCGGCCCTGAACGGATCCCGCAACCCGGCGCACTTCAGGCGCCCCCCGAAGACGGCGGTCACCGGCCGTCCAAAGGGGCGCTGCCTTGCCCGATATGCTACCGCTCCCCGGGCGGCGGCTCCGCCGGCTGCGACAGGGCCCTCACAGCTCCCTCGGGCCCGCCCCGCCGGAGACCGCGCGCGCGAGATCGTCCTCCACAGGCGCGGCCAGGGTGAGCCCCGTGGCCAGCGTCAGCGCGCCCAGGAGAATCCAGAGCAGGGCCAGCGGCAGGGCGATCATGAGGGCGCCCGCCACCGCCACGCCCGGCGGCACCGCGGCGGTGTTCAGGGCGCAGGCGCCGCCCATGGTCCGGCCCAGCACGCCTGGCGGGACGGCGGCCAGGAGCGTGGTGAGGCGGATGAAGCCGCTGCCGGGGCCGAGGACGTCCGCCGAGTAGACGCCGATGCCGCCGCGGCGGGTGAAGCGGATCCCCGCCGTGCCCTCGACGCTTCCTGCGCCCGTGCGCATCTCGAGGCTGCCGCCACGCACCCAGTCCAGGTGGAGGGTGACATCGCCGAAGCCGGACTTGACCTCGATCTCCGCGTCGCCCTCGCTCTCCGGCCGAAGCGTCACGTCGCCCGCGCCCGTGGCGATGCTTGCGCGCCCGGTGAAGTGCGCGGCGCATTCGACGTCACCCGCACCCGACTGGAGTGTCAGTCGCTCGATCACGCCGTCGCGCACCTCGACGTCGCCGGCGCCGCTCTGGATCACCAGCTCTCCCGCGCGGGAGCGGGCCGTGAAGTCGCCCGCCTTCGGCTCGACGCGGCCGGTGGCGGCCAGCCCGACCAACTCCACGTCGCCCGTGGTGCGGACGTGGTAGCGGGCGAGCGCGGGCGGGACCGTCACCTCCAGCCGCACCGCCTGCCGGAGGCGGAGAAGGCCGCGGAAGCGCACGGGCGTCTCGATGCGCAGGACGGGGCCTTGCCGGCTCACCTCCACCTCGGGGGGGAAGGTCGAGGTGCCAGGCGGAGCCCGCGCGCAGCCGCACGTCGGCGCGGGCGGTGCGGATCTCCAGCTCCCGGACGTCCTCGTCGACCCTCTGCGCGTCCAACGGTTCGATCACCGGGGCGCTCCCCCTTCCTTGGACCGCGGACCACCCGCATCGCCCGTCTCGCCGCGCGCCCGTGGTCGCCCGAGCCGCCGGAATCGCCCGCCGCTCCGCCCGCCTCGCCGCCCGCCGCTCCCCGCCGGAGCCGCTCGATCTCCGCGAGCGCCTCGTCGACGCTCCGCTCGCCCCGGCGCACCTGCTCGACCAGCCGAAGACCGTCCCTCCCAAACTCGCCCCGCCGCTCTGCCGCCTGGGCCCGGCGATCGCATGCAGACGCATGCTGCCTTCCGCGTTGCCCTCACTTCTGCGCGTACGCCCGCTCCCAGGTGCCAGTATCCTCCCCGCCGCTGGCCTGGGCCGTCCTATAAGACCTTCTAGCAACCCATACTGCTGCCAGTCCACTGCTAGTCGCAACAGCTGGCCCATCCCGTACGCCGCAGCCGAATCGCCCGACTCACCTCAAGCTCTCGGGGCTGCGCACTCGCCCCGAGTAATCGCACCACTGCCGACGGGACTTCTACCGGCCCGCTCCGCCCTGTTGTCGCTGCTGCTCACCGTCCACGTCAGCACCCTTGACTTCCGTGTTGGGCCCGCCTACCCTAGAATTCGGAGGTGGTGGCCTTGACCGAGCGCCCAGGTAGCCCGGCGTATGTCAGGGTCGGCCGAGATGGCTTCGTAGTAGAGTTGGCGGGCGATCGGGACTTCGTTACTGGGATTCTAGAGCAGGTCTTTGGAGCAGGGCTAGAGCGATTAGCGGAGCTTCCACAGGCGTCGCCAGCGCGCCAACCGTCTACAACCCCTATCGGAAACGACGGCAGCAGCACGACGGCAATGTCCCGTCTCTCGTTCAACGAGCTTCGCCGCAGCGTCCAGCCTGCTACCAACCCCGAACTTACCCTAACAGCTGTCTATTACCTAGATATCCATCTCGGTCAAGGCGGCGCGACCACGGAGGAGGTCCGCACCTTACTCGAGGACCAAGGGCGAGTCAAGGCCAGCGTCACCAAAGGACTTTCGACGTATTTAGCCCGGGCCCAAGCGTACGGATGGCTAGTCCGCAACGGGGACAAATGGCGCGTCACCGACACGGGCTCGGCACGGATCACTGCCCGCCTAACACCTGAGGAGGAAACGGCGCAATGACTCAGCCAAATATCGAGGAAGCGCTTCGCTTGGCCTCCACTGCCGTCGAAAACCTCGACGATCGCTACAAGGTCGTCGCTTTCCGTGTAATTCTCGACCATATTCTAACGAGCGCCACATCTCCACAGTACGCCCAGGATACTACGCTAAAGGAAGCGACCACCGACTCGTCCGGCACCTTCGCGCCCCTTGCGAAGCTCGCTGCGTACACCGGCTTGCCGGCGGACCAACTCCAGCTGATATATCATCTCTCCGACGATGGCGCGATTACGGTAACCGGGTATCCTTTAAAGTCTGATCGTCCGCTAGCCACAGCCGCACGTGAGCTAGCTCTACTGCTGGGCCTTGCTATGGAGCGCGGTCTAGGGCAAAGAATGACCGCAGTCCAGTTGATACAAGAACTCAGGGACCACAAAGCGTACGATCCCGCCAATTTTGCCCACCACATGAACAAGCGTGATCTCTTCGTGCCAAAAGGAACTCCTCGCACTAGGTCGCGATATTACGAGCTAACTGGAAAAGGTGAGCACGAGGCTCTTCAACTGCTACGCGCGTTGGTTGATGAGCAACAGAAAATCCTGAAGGGTGAGGTGCCTTGACTGACTCTGACGTCGTTCGCAAGGCCCTGCTTACACGATATCCCGAAGAGCTAGTCGATGAATGCCTCTCAAACGCCGACCGCGTACGCTCCGCTTGGAGTTTGGGCCAACCAGAGCAGGTAGAGCTGGCGGGAGGTCGGTTTGTAGAGGTCCTTCTGCGTATGCTACAGTACGTTACATCAGGCCAGTATGCCCCATTGGGAAGCTTCGCCGGGAACGTGATCGAGCAACTCCGTCAGTTGGAGCAGACCCCGAGCATTTCGGCTAGCGTATCATTGCGCGTCATAGTTCCGCGGGTGCTTGTGGTTATTTATACCATACGCGACAAGCGCAGCGGTTCACACGTTACTGGCGGCCCGAGGCCGAACCTAATGGACGCTAGTTTGATCGAATCATTAGTGCGATGGGCGGTTGGCGAGCTTTTCCGTGAGTGCTATCAATGCAGTCCAGAGCTGGCACAGCACTGTTGTGAACGAGTTCGGGGAGCGAAGCGTTCCCTGGGTGTATAGCACCAGTGGCCTCAAGAGGGTTTTAATTCGTGGCCTCACTCAGCGTGAACAAACATTGGTTCTCTTGTATGAGTCTGCAGGCGAGAATGGATGGGTTGCCGAGCGGGACCTGGTCGCATGGGTTGAACCGGGTAACTCGAGCAGGTATCGGAGAGATGTTTTGCTATATTTGCATAAGGCTCGGCTGATTGAGTACTCGGGGGAGCGTGGGTGTGCTATCACCCCGTTGGGAGCGGCCGAAGTGGTGCGTATTTATCGGGCGCACGCGGACGGCCAGGTTTTCGGTCTACCACCGGCTCCGTCGTGGGGGCGAGGTCGTAGGAATGTCTAACAACGTCTAACAACATCCCCCTCGGGCCGGCTAGCGGCCTGTGCGAGTAATCCCGCCTGAGCCGGCAGGAGCTGGCCTTGCGGTGGTTAATGGCGGCCACATGGACAAGACGTTCCGCCCCTACCACCCCGAGCAGGTCTACCTGCTCCCGCCGTCGCTGGACGACTGGCTGCCGGAGGGCCATTTGGCCCGGTTCATCTCTCGATCATCTGGACCTGAGCCCGCTCCTGGAGAAGTACCGCGGGCCGAAGGGCTACCCGCCCTACGATCCGCGGATGATGGTGAAGGTGCTGCTCTACGCCTACGCCACCGGCGTCCGCTCCTCGCGGAAGATCGAGCAGAAGCTCTGAGAGGACGTGGGCTTGACCCGGTTTCGTGGACGCCCGAAGACTTGGGGTAGTTCCCTGGGAGGAAGTCCACATGCCGAGAACCCATCGTCCGTACGCGCCGGAATTCCGCGAGGAGGCCGTCCGCCTGGTGCGGCAGAGCGGGAAGAGGTAGCGAGGTTGCGCGCGATCTCGGGATCTGCCAGGAATCCCTGCGTCACTGGATCCGGCGGCGGGAGATCGACGAAGGCAAGCGGCCAGGACTGACCACCGAAGAGCGCGAGGAGCTCCAGCGCCTGCGGCGGGAGAACCGGATCCTGCGTGAGGAGCGGGAGATCCTAAAAGAAGCGGCCGCCTTCTTCGCCCGGGAGACCGAGAGGAACCCATAGCGGTGTTCCGGTTCGTCGAGCGAGAGAGGCAAGAGCATCCCGGCGCCACGATGTGCCGCGTCCTGGGCGTCTCCACCAGCGGGACCTACGCGTGGCGCAAGCGCGGCCCCTCGGCGCGCTCCCAGGCGGACGCCGAGCTGGCCCAGCGGATCACCCGGATCCACGCCCGGAGCCGGGGCACCTACGGCGCACCCCGCATCCACGCCGAGCTGAGGCTCGAGGATGGCGTGCGCTGCTCGCGCAAGCGGGTCGCCCGGCTGATGCGCCAGCATGGGCTCGCGGGTGTTCATCGACGCCGTCCTCGGGGGCTGACGCGTCGCGATCCCGAGGCGACCCCTCGACCCGACCTCGTCCATCGCCAGTTCACGGTCTCCGCGCCCAACCGCCTCTGGGTGGCCGACATCACCCAGCCCGAGACCGGCGAGGGCTGGCTGTACGTGGCGGCTATCCTGGACGCCTTCTCGCGCTGCGTGGTGGGCTGGTCGATGGCGGACCACCTCCGGGCCGAGCTGGTGCTCCAGGCGCTGGAGATGGCCATCGGCCACCGCCACCCGGGGCCGGGCCTGGTGCACCACTCGGATCACGGTTCCCAGTACACCTCGCTGGCCTTTGGCCGGCGGCTGGAGGAGGCCGGCATCCTGGGATCGATGGGCACGGTGGGCGACGCGTTCGACAACGCGGTCGCCGAGAGCTTCTGGGCGTCGCTCCAAACCGAGCTTTTGGACCGCCAGGATTGGCCGACGCGCAACGCCTTGCGCTCGGCCATCTTCGAGTACATCGAGGCTTTCTACAACCGCCGTCGGCGCCACTCCACGCTCGGCTACCTGACTCCGGAGGAGTTCGAAAGGAGGTACCAAGCCCTCGACGCAAGCGCCTAGCTGCTGACCGTCCACGAAACCGGGGCAACTTCAGAGCGCCTCGGGGACCTGGCCCTTCTCCGAACGCAGCCGCTCGCCCAGGATGGTGTGGCCGCCGGCCTTCTGAAGCTCCCGGAAGTTCTTCTCCGAGGCGAAGCTCCGGTCGGCCACCGTCACCACCCTTCCCAGCTTCCAGCCCACCAGGTCCCGCTTGACTTCCTCCACGCAGCTGACGTCGCTGGGTCCAGCAGGATGTAACCGGAGAAATTGTCAGAATTGATGAAAAGGTACTGAGCTCTGTAGCGATACCCACTCAACGTCACGCTTCCCGTGGCAGCGTACCGCGTGCCTGCGGATGTTCTCAGCACGGCGCCGCCAATCGAAAACGGCGAAATCACCCGGCCATGATCCAGGATAACAACCGCCCAACGATCCTTCCCTACGACTCTGAGCTGCCAATACTGCGACACGGACGCCGCGTCCACCCGCGTGCCTGTCAAGGGAATCAGCATCCTTCCCGCTCCCGCGGTTTTCGCGGTGTCCGGCACCTGCAGCGCATGCACTTGCGCCGAACACGCCACCATCCCGAAGAGCGCCCCGCTGATCAGGACCCATACGATTCGCGGCACCGGCCGACCCACCCCACCCTCGGACCTTATGCCATGCTTCATAGAACGCTCGAAGGTTCCCATCGGCCTGTGTCCCGGATTGTGGTGGAAAAACTGGGTGAGCTCAGCTCCTTCCGGCTGCACCCGGGGCCGTAGACCGAGGGGGCAGACGGAGCACCAGGCAGATCCTGCCTGGACGAGAAAGCCACCCTGAGGTTTCCTGGCGGTAGCCAGAACAACGCAAGGAGGGACCTCAGAGTGGCTGAGACCAGTCCCTCCGTTCTGCGGAACGAGGGCTCATTCCGCCCGGGCCGGGTCCATCCCGGCTCTGAACGCAAAGAGCCCCCTCAGGCGAAACCGTCAACGATTCCGTGTCCAGACCCTCCACCTCGCCGGCCGTCACGCTCCGTGCATCGAGAGAAAGACCCGGGCCAGCACGGCGCCGTAGAGTACCAGTGCCGCGCCGCCGAGCGCCCACATCCCTCTCCTGCTGGCCCTTACGAGGTATCCCGCCCCGAGGGCCAGCTGCAGGAACGGCACGATCGAGACGAGGGGCCCGATGGAGAGGACGGCGATGAGGCAGAACCCAAGCGATAGAACTCCGGCCAGGATCAACAGGATCCCGTCCCTGCGGCCGACGCCCCGGGCCGAGAGGATCAGCGATACGGCCAGCGCGGACCATTCGGCCAAGCCGAGCATAGCCACGGTTCCCACCTCCCCGCCGCTGCCAGTATCATCCTTGCCGCCAGCAGGGCACGGCTCTCCATCCCTCCGCGCCTACGCCCGTGCCATCCTCGCGCGCAGGGAGGTGAGGAAGGCCTCCGGCTCCTCCGGGCTGAGGCCGTATGTTCTTGCGCTCGTCTTGACGAGGACCAGATGCCGGTCGATCCGCGTCGCGTAGAGCGCCACCGGCCCGATCCCCTTGGGCCTGACCGTCGTGATCCAGAGCCCCGAATGCCGGACGCCGGTCCAGGAATACCAGCCGTAGGTCGGGATCTCTTCCGGGATCCACGCACCGACGATCGATCCGTACTTGAGGACCGGACCCCTCCAGGGGCCTATCCAGATCTCGAGGGCCTTCTCCGTCAGCACGTAATCGATCCGGTTGACCGCGCGCGCCGAAGCGACGACGAGGACTAGTGAGAGAAGTGTCGAAGCCGGGCCCAGGACCCACGTGACCGCGCGGCCCGCTTTCGGCAGAGGGGCGAACACCGCCAAAAGAATGAACGGCAGGACCAGCGACACCGCAAGAAGCGCGGCAAGTTCCCAGACCGCCCGCGGCCCGCTCGGGCTGGCCGCGGCCCGGAAGCGCTCGCATTGCGTTCGCTCTGGCATTGGGTCCCGCACCTCCGGCCGACTGGCTACCGACGCAGCCGCGCCCTGCCCGGAGCGGCCCCACGGCTTCCCTACCCGGAAGCCACATGCCGCCGCGTGAATAGGTAGGCTGGTCGCCGTCGCGGCGTTCACGCACCCGGCGCCAGCCAGCGCAGGCGCAGGCCCTTCGCCTGGAGCCGCTGGAACTCCGGATCGCCTGTCACCAGGGACGCGTCGAGCTCCAGTGCCAGGGCGGCCGCGAAGGCGTCAGCGAAGGAGAGGCCGCCCCCGGCCTTCATGCCAGCAGCCTCGCGGACACGTTCACGGGTGACCTCGGCGACGCGGAGCCTCGGGTGGTCGTAGATCGCTTCCTCCACCGCGCGCGCACGCTCGGCGCCGGCGCGGCGATGGACGACGTATTCGATCTCCCCGACGTTGATGGCGCTGATGTGAACCTCGCTCTCCTGGTCCGACAGGATGGCGGCCACGTCCTCCGCGCCCGGCTCGTCGTCGAGCAGCACCAGCACCGCGTAGGCGTCGAGAACGAACCGCTCAGCCACGGTCGCGCTCCCGCCGTCGCTCGGCCAGCAGCTCCTCCGTCAGCGGGCGCGACCCCGTGAACGTGCCGCGCAGCGCAAGGAGCGGGTCGCGCGGGAGGGGCGTGAAGACCAGGGCGCCCGACGGGTCCAGGCGGACCTCGAAACGATCTCCCGGACGCAGTTTCGCCTTGGAGCGCAGCTCCGCAGGAATGACCACCTGCCCCTTTTCCGAGAGCGTCGTCGTCGCCACGGTGTACCCCTCCTGTCCGTCTTACCTTTGGCAATCGTAAGACGCACGCGCCGGACCGTCAAGAGCGCCACATCCCCGCCCGGCCCTTCCTTTCAACCCGGCCCTCGACGAGATGAAGGGCCAACGACCAGAGGGCCGCCGCGATGGGGTTGACATAGCTGACGAAAAGCGGGTCGTCCAGCGTGGTCGTCTCGCCCCGAAGCCTGGCCGCCTCCCGCTCCAGCACGTCGGCTCTCCAGAGGAGCCACCGCCGCCGGAGCCGCTTCGCCACCTCGCGCACGCCCCGTTCATCTCCATCGCGAAGCCATCCGGCGACCGCACGGTCCGCGCCTGGCCACAGCGGATCGTACGCTGATGTGTATACCCGGATGCCCTGCTTCGACCTTGCGGATGCCAGCCGGCTTGGAGTCGATCACCAGCAGATCGAGCCCCGACGTTCGCTGTCCATCGACCGTCTCGCTCACGGTAGCCTGAAACACCGCAGCGGGCCGTTCCGGCCCGCTGCGCCATCGGTCACCTCGCAACAATCCCGCTCAACGCGCTGTTACAGCACGTACTTCGTCAGAAGTGCCGCCACCAAAACCATCGAGACGCCTCCCCAGAATATATCTCGCGCTTTGGCAGTCCACGCTTTCCGTCCTATCAATCTCGGTAGCGCTACGGCCGCGATCAACAGAAATCCAGCTGCGCAGGCAATCCATCCGCCGACGTGTATCTTGTAGAATATGGAGACGGCGATGGAGATAAGGTAAATGCACTTGGCATACAGATTTGCTAGCCTATCGAAGCGGTCTTCCATAGTTGCACCTTTCCCACAGGCGTGGTTAAGGCGCTGGGCACGGCGCCCAGTACCCGCTCAAGCATATCGAGTATCCGGGAACATAGCACATAGCGTAAGCGGCCGCTACGCATGCTGCGTACGCAGCCGTATCCTTAACGGCGCCACATGCGATAAGCGCGGCCTGAAGGCAGCCCTGATCTTCGTGGCCAGGATGGTTTTCCCATTGAGTACAATGCCAACATTGCTCAACTGAGGGTCGCACAGCTGCTGACTGCACCTGCTGGGGAAGCCGTACCCTGGTCGTCTTTGCTACTGTGCCCGTCTCCGTGTCTACAAGCCTTGCATTGCCATCAAGCGATGGTTCGAGGAGGTAGGAAGCAACTACTTTATTGTTCTCGGTAACGAATATCAGCGCGTCGTGTAAAGCTACGGGACCCTTGGCGTTAGTCGGCAACAGATCAAACACGACGAGGGTCAGGCCATCTGCAGCTGGAACTACATCAGGGTATGCATTCCAAACTCTACTGCGTTCTGCCTGGAATGCGGGTGTTGAGGCAATCACGTTACCAAGGCTAGGTGGAAGCCCCTGAATCGTACTGCCTGCTGTCGCCACGGCATTCGCTGGCTGCGCGGAGACAGTCACGAGGGCTACCATTCCCAGGAGAACTGCAATCGCTACCGTACGGAGGAAGGTCGTCCTCATGCCTACATACACCCCTCCCTTGGATAGGTGGTGTTCGAGACATGGAGTCACTTTGCGTATAATGCAAATTGCTTGCTGGATGTGACTTTACCGCGTTGACGCTTTGGTGTCAACTGGTGTGCGTCCCGACACTCTGTAGACAGATCTCCTTGCTCGCTGGCGTTGCGCCGGTCCGCCCCTGCGTCCGCGCGGTGGTCGGGTGCCGTCCGCAGCGCCTCCAGCCGTCCCTCCGCCAGGATGGCGTCGACCAGCGCCTCGGATCCCCCGACGTAGGACGTAGGTCCAGGCGAAGTCGACCTCGGTGGCCACGCACCAGGACCGGTCAGCCGGCCACCAGAGGCTTGCGCCGTTCGCCCGCTCGCTGAGCCAGACGGCGGCCTCCAGCGGTCCCCGGTAGAGCAGGTAGCAGCGCAAGGGATTCCGTTCGTCCGGGCAACACAGGCGGGCGGCACCGCCGGGCAACCGCCGCCCGGGCGCCAGGGACGGCGTGGCGCCCGGCTTGCAGCCCGAGACCGCGACCAGCGGCACCGGCGGTCCCCAGCCCTCCCAGACGGCGAACTCCACCTCCTCCGCTTGAGCCGTGAAGGGGCGGAGCAGCTCGACCAGGAGCCGCGCCTCCTCTGGTGGCAGGCGGCCGGGCTCTGGCGGATCGAACCCCGAAAAGCTCCGCCCCTCGCCCCCGGCCGTGATGGCCTCCCACTGCATCTCGGCGTGGGCGATCCGACCATTCGCCTCCGCCACCTCCGCCCAGCGTACGCGCGTGCCCACGGGGTCGCGCCGCGCGGGGTGGAGGATGCGGGCGTAAGCCGGAAAGCCGGTGGGGATGACCTCGCCGACGTAGGTGGCCGGCACGAGGCGACCCGCGGGCGGCTCCCGCCGGCCCATGGGTCGCTCCAAGCGCTCCAGGAGCCACTCGGCTCCGGCCGCATCCCCAGCAGCGATCAGCCTCGGCTCCAATCCGGGTCCCCTTCCAGCGGCTGTCCGTCCGAAGGGCGAATGCGCTCAAGATACGACTGCTCCCCGAGGCAAGAGCTCCCAACCCTATCCGGCCATCTTTCATCCACTCTCCATCCTCAGAGACGGTTCGCCGCCGACCTCAGTTCTGCGGCGCGCCGCTCCAGCTCGGCGGCGCGGGCCTGGGGATTCTCTTTCCCGCTGGATCCCCTGTTTCCGGCCCGGCCCTCGATGAGGTGAAGGGCGCCCGACCAGAGGGCCGCCGCGATAGGGTTGACGTAGCTGACGAAATACGGGTCGTCCAGCACGGTCGGCTCGCCCCGAAGCCTGGCCGCCTCCCGCTCCAGCACATCGGCTCTCCAGAGCAGCCACCGCCGCCTGAGCCACTTCGTCGCCTGGCGCATGCCGCCTTCACCTCCACCGCGAAGCCGTCCGGCGCTCCGACGCCCGTCCGGTCCAGGTCTCGCCGGTCAGTCTGGCAACATGTACGCAGGGATGCCCGAGTCGTGGAGGACGTACACTTTGCCGCTCCGCGTCCGGATCGTGATGACCAGATCCTCCTGCCCGGCACACCGCGGAGGTCCCACGTCCTTCAGCTGGCGGAAGCCGGCCGGCTCGGAGCCGATCTCCCGCGTCACGTTCTGACCCAGATCCCCGCCGGAGATCGTGATCGCCTTGTTCAGGCAGGCCCCCGTCCACGCCAGGCGAACCTCCCGCATCGGCTCCAGGCTCGCAACGTGAAGCCACGTCACGATCCGGTTCCCGACGCCCTCGCGCAGCACATCGTGCCCGACCGGCATGACGTGGTAGGTGGGGCGCCAAGGCGCCCTCCAAATCACCGCCCCGAGCGCGAGGACGAGGCAGAGCGCGGCAAGAAGCCGGGACAGGCGCTTCCGTTCCGTCCATCCTCGCCAGGCAAGCGACGTCCTCCATCTGACGAGCAAGCCTGTCTCCTCCGTCTTTCCTTGCCTTGCCCCTACGTTTTGATCCTGCCGTCCTAGTGCCTGCCCTCCGCCATCCCAATTGCCTCCGAACCGTCCCTCTCCGTCCGGCGTAGAAGTCGTCCGGCGTCGCCGGCGCCTTCCGGTCCGGAGCGACCTGCCCTCTCGTCCATGCACACGTCAGGCTGCAGACGACCTGACCGGCCTCCGTGTCGGTCAGCCCCCTGTCACTTGACAATCAAGCAGCCGCTCCAAGCGAACGAGCGGATATCCAGGACGCGACAGATGTTGCATAAACTGCGGATGGGACGAGAAACGGAGAATGGAGGTCGGTGGGGGCACGGCAGCTTGGTGAAAGGAGGACCCGTCTTCCACACTCCGGTCACCCCCGGCGGCTTCTTCCTCACGAACGAATCAGGTTCCGGACGACCGGAAAGACGGCGACGGTCAATGCTCCCAGGGTCGCGGCAGCCCCCAGCAGCGCGATCGCACGCACCCGGCGTTCGCCCGCCACCATACGAATCAGCAGCGCGGCGAGGACGGCTACGGGTATCAGGACGGCGGCCGCATCCGACCCGCCTTCTCTCAGGGTCTCGAGTGCCTCCGGCAGGGACCAGGCGACCGGTGCGGCGAGACAGGCGTCTCCGAGGGGCCCGCACTTGTGCGACAGGGCCGCGACCGCACCCAGGATCGGGCTTGCGGGTACGGCGGCAACGAGCCAGGGCGCGGCCTCGCGCCATCCGGCAGCAAAGCTCACGGACTCCCGCAGCACGAACAGAAGGTGGTACAAGATGAGCCAGGCGAAGAGGTAGGCCGCCACGGTCCCGGTGCCGACGAGGATCGCGTCGCGAGGCGCACGGGCATCGCGCGAGGCCGAGACGGCAAGCAGGAAGCCGATCGTGACCCACGGCGCGGTCGAAGCCCCGAGGCTCATCAGAGCTCCCGGAACTTGTCGGAGGAACTGTGCCAGGACACCCAGGAGCGCCCCGGCGAGGGCGCTGTCGAGCAACAGTTCGAGCCCTGTCGTGGGACGCGTCGCCCTTCGAAGCGCCGCCAGACCTTCACGGATTTTTCGAACAGTTGGCTTCATAGTACTGCCTCAGGTCACGCGTGTCGCCCTTCGCCGCATTTCGGAGAAGCCGGTCCAAGGCCCGTTTTGAATCGGGGGCGAGCGCTGTCGTGTAGAGGTATTTCGTTCGAATCGAGAGAGCGTTCTCGATCGCCTGCTGCCGCTCGGCTGCCGGCAGCTTCGGGTCGAGCGCCCGGCTCGCCCACGAGCAGAACCAGTATGAATCCGCCGCCTGTCTACCCCAACCCTTTCCGTACGTGGTAGCGGGTCCGTCCGGAGCATGTGACGGGACGGGAGAGGCTGGCCACTTCCAGTCCGGAGCCAGCGTCAGCGAGGCTGCCTCCGCGCGGTACTCCGCCAACGCCTGCTGCGGCGTCAAGGCGGTCGGCCTAGGATTGTACCTCGCCGCGCAGTACGCGATCGGGATCGCGACGATCAGCCAGCCTGAGGCGAGCAGGACAAGCCGTGAACGGTTCAAGAACCCTTTCGGCTCCTCTCCACGATTCACGCGGCTCGCATTCGTAGCGACCACATTCGGGCCGCCCGGGCAGACTTCCTTTGGGCGACCGCCGGTCCGGCAGGAGGTCGAGGAGCGGTGGCTTCGCAGGTCGATCCGGATGGAACCGTAGCGCTGGCCCCTCCGCCAGGCCCAGTCGTCGATCCCGACGGCGTCCGTCTTGGGCACCGGCGGTTCGGGGGCTTTCCGTACCCGGCGGAGCAGCGTGTCCCCGCTCACCCCGATCCCCAGCGAGCGAAGGAGGCGCGCCCCGGGCTCGCCTCCCGCGCCCACGCCCACGGCCGTCTCGGCCAGCATTCGCCGAAGCGTCGCGTGCGCGTAGGGCGGCGCGAGTTCCGGCCGGCGCTCGGTGAAAAAGCGCTGAGGGCAGTCGGGCTCCACGCAGCGGAAGTTGCGCAGGTGCACGTGGAGGACGATGGGCACCGCGGCCCAGGGTAAGTCGCCGAGGGTTCGCCGGGTCCAGTTGTGGCCACGTCGGGAGAGCCGGCCGCAGCTCGGACAGGCGGACTCCTGGCGCGTGGACTCGAGCTCGAGGACGACGGCATCGCCCTCGACACGCATGCCGACGAGACGAAGGTCCGCGCTGTGGGGTAGAATCGATTCGGCGGGCATGAGGGTCGACTCCTTTCGCGCGGAGATCTCATGCTCGCCATTGTGTTCGCTCAGCTTTCCTCCGCCACCAAGCCATGGATGGAACGTCAATAATTTAGCGGAAGAGCCATGAAGTTCCCCAGAAGTTAGCGCGGTGAAATTCCCCACCCTTTCGGTCCCGCACGGAGAGAGGCGAGGCGACGGTCGCGGGTAAGCGCCAGTGCTCACGGCGGCTCCACCTCCGTCGTAGGAGCCACCCGTCATAGGCTCCGCCGGCTACAACGGGCTCCGGGGGCAGAAGGTTCCGCCGGATCGGAAGGGGCTTCTCCGCCTGCTTTCTGGAGGGCAGGCGCGTCTTCCCTGGATTTCCAGAACGTCCCATTCACGCTCCGCTGATCGCGCGGGCGAGATCGTCCTCGACGGGCGCGGCCAGGCTGAGCCCCGCGGCCAGCGTCAGCGCACCCAGGACGGGCCAGAGCAGGACCAGCGGCAGCGCGATCATGAGGGCGCCGGCCACCGCCACGCCGAGGGGCACCATCGCGGTGTTCAGGGCGCTGGCGATGCCGATCGTCCGGCCCAGCATGCCTTGCGGGACGGTACCGATAAACCAGGCGGTGGACGCACCAGTGGCCACGCTGGCCGCAAGCCCCGTGGCCACGGTGGCGGCGACGTCTCAGGCGGCGTTCGGCCACGCGCCCACCGCGGCGAAGGCGAGGCCGGCGAACGTCACCCCGGCGGCGATGAGGCTCCTCGTGCTCCAGCGCGCCGAGAGCCGGCCCAGAAGCAGCCCGCCCGCCACCAT
>JAILZB010000366.1 GCA_023512725.1 Chloroflexota bacterium
GGCAGAGGCAGCCGCTACGGATCTCGTGTTGACGGCACCGCAGGACGGTGTCGTGCTGGGGCGCTACGTGGAAGCAGGCGAAGTGCTGGCAGCGGGTATTCCAGCCGTTTCGTTAGGCGATCCACTGCGGCCTTGGGTCAGGGTCTACGTACCAGCTACGGTCGTAGCCCGCATCCGCACGGGCCAAGAAGCCAGGCTGGTACTGGAGGGGTTGCCCGAAAAGAGCTTTGCGGGACGCGTAGTAGCTATAGCGACCAGCGCCGAGTTCACGCCGCGGGTGGCGCTCACCGAACGCGAGCGGGCTGACCTGCTGTTCGGGGTAAAACTGGAAATCGCCGATACTAGCCGTACCCTCAAGGCAGGCCTCCCTGTTACCGCGTTTTTCGACACCGCCACGGGAACCAGCCGTAACTCTCGGAAGTGACCTTGGCTGCGAACCATGCTGTCGAGCTAGCGGTGCGTACCCGGGGGCTGCGCAAGGTCTTCGGCAGCCTGGTAGCAGTAGAATCGCTCGACCTGGAGATCCGTCGCGGCGAAGTGTTCGGGCTGCTCGGTCCCAATGGTTCCGGCAAGACGACCACCATCAGGATCCTGTGCGGCCTTCTAGCGCCGACCTCGGGGGAAGCCATCGTAGCGGGCTTCGATGTCGTCCGCCAACCCGAGGCGGTTCGCCGGCGCATAGGATACATGTCGCAGCTTTACGGCTTGTACGACGACCTCACGGTGGTCGAAAACATGCGCTTTTACAGCGCGATGTACGGTTTGCGCGGTAGAGAACAGCACCAGCGACTGGACGAGCTGCTCGACTACCTGGCTTTGCGAGAGCACGGAAGGAAGCTGGCAAGCCAGCTCAGTGGCGGTCTGAAGCAGCGGTTGGCGCTGGCCTGCGCTATCGCCCATCGGCCCGACGTGCTCTTTCTGGACGAGCCTACTGCTGGTGTGGACCCAGCTTCGCGGCGCGTATTCTGGCGTCTCATATACGAGCTGGCTGCAGCCGGCACCACGGTACTGGTCACGACGCACTACATGGACGAGGCGGAGCGCTGTGAGCGCCTGGGCTTCCTCTCACGCGGTCACCTCATCGCGCTCGGGACGGTGGCCGAGATTACCGCAGCCTTCGGTCAGCCCAGCATCGAAGACGTGTTCATCGCTCTGCAGCTGCGCGACGAGCAAATCCAGGCTGCAGCGACTTCTCGTAGCTCAGCGGGAGACTAGGCGTGAACCTACGGGAGCGACTCCTGCGGCTGCCCCTCTGGCCGATGCTGTGGAAGGAGTTCGTCCAGTTGCGGCGCGACCGCTTCACGCTCATCATCTTAGTGTTGATCCCGTTATTTCAGATCACCCTCCTCGCCTACGCCATCACTACCGATTTCGACCGCCTGCCGCTCTGTGTGCTCGACCGCGCCCGGACCCGGGAGAGCCGACACCTGCTCAGTGACATTACCGCGACCGGCTACTTCACCGTCGCCCCACTCCACGACCTCAGCGCGGTGAGTTCCCGATTCGGCCGCGAGCACTGCCGCGCGGCCTTGTTGATCCCCGCCGACTTCAGCGAGCTCATCGCCAATCGGAAAGAGGTCCGGCTCGGCTTACTGCTCGACGCCTCCGACACCACCCTCGCGACCAGCACGGAGGGATTTTTAACCGCCATCGCCCAGGCGTTTTACGCCCACATTCGCCTCGAACGCGCGCCCCTCACCGAGCGGACGGTGCGACCAGACCTCGCGGGGAAGGTCACCGCGAGGCGGCGCGTGCTGTTCAACCCGACCCTGTCCGGCACCGCATACACGATCCCCGGTCTGCTCGGCATGATCGCGATCTTTCTCACCGTGCTCATCACCGCGCTCGCGCTGGTAAGGGAGCGCGAGGCCGGCACGCTCGAGCAATTGCTGGTCACCCCCGTCACCCCCACGGAAGTTGTGCTGGGAAAGATCCTCCCCTTCGGCGTGGTGGCGCTGGGCGCCATCGCCCTCAGTGTGGCCCTCGGGTGGGTCGTGTTCGCCGTGGTCCCGGCGGGCAGCGTCCTCCTGTTATTGGCGATCACCCCCGTCTTCCTGCTGATCGGCCTGGAGATGGGCCTGTTCATTTCGAGCCTGGCGCGCTCCGCGGTTGACGCGCTCGAGCGCAGTATCCTGATCATGGTGCCGCAGATGATGCTCTCCGATTTTCTGTTTCCCCTCTCCCAGATGGCCCTCCCCTTCCGCCTCATCGGCGAGTTCGTCCCCCTGACCCATTACATCCGCATCACCCGCGGGATCTACCTCAAAGGCCAAGGGCTCGACGAACTGTGGCCGGAGGTCGTCGCCCTGTGCGCCTTTCTGCTGCTGTTTATTGTCGGTTCGGCTCGCACGATTAAGAAACAAGGATAGAGCAGAACCGGGGGGGAACCATGCGTGTATGGCAGGTCGTGGCCGTTGCCCGGAAAGAGGCCCGCACGATGCGCCACAACCGGGCGCTGGTGGCGGCAATCCTCGTCCAGCCCGTTCTCTACCTGATCCTCTTCGGGCTGGCGATTACCAACGAGGTCAACAACGCGGCGTGGGTGG
>JAILZB010000367.1 GCA_023512725.1 Chloroflexota bacterium
ATCCGTGCCGCGATCGAGGAGTTCTTTGCCACCGGGGTGGTCGACGAGATCGTGGTCGTCAATAACAATGCTGCGCCCGGGACAGCGGAAGAGGTGGCCAGGACGGCCGCCCGGCAGGTCTTCGAACTCCGCCAGGGCTATGGCGCAGCCATTCGCCGTGGCCTCCAGGAAGCAACCGGCGATTATCTGATCATCGCCGAGCCGGATGGCACCTTCGCTGGCAGCGATGTCCGCAAGCTCCTTGCCTACGCTGAAGACTTCGACGTGGTCTTCGGCACCCGCACCACCTCCTCGCTGATCGGCGAAGGAGCCAACATGGGGCTGTTCCTGAAGTGGGGGAACTGGGCAGTTGCCAAGCTGTTCGAGGTCCTCTTTGATACCACCCACTTTTCCGACGTTGGTTGCACCATGCGCCTCATCAAGCGTGAGGCGCTCGCCCGGATCAGCCCGCACTTCACCGTGGATGGCTCCCACTTCGGGCTCGAGATGATGGTGCTGGTCGTGACGAGCGGCCTCTCCTACATCGAGATCCCAGTCCACTACCGGGCGCGCGTCGGCACCTCCTCCGTTACGGGCGACCCCGTCAAGGCGGTGCTGTTGGGGCTCCGGATGATCCTGTTCCTCTTTGAGCGTCGGCTCCGGCTGGCACGCCCACCTTCCCCCCGCCTGGCAATTCTGCTACCACTGGCGCTGGTGGTGGTCTTTGCACTTTCGGCCGAAGGCCTGCGCTGGCTCGGCCCGCTCGCCCGCCGGCTTGGGAAGCGCTCGGCTTAGCGCTCGATCGGCGCTCGCACCAGGTTGCCCCACTCAGTCCAGGAACCGTCGTAGTTGCGGACCTGCGGGTAGCCCAGTAGGTAGGTCAAGACGAACCAGGTATGGGAGGAGCGCTCACCGATCCGGCAGTAGGCGATGATGTCCTTGTCGGGCGTGATCCCCTCTGCCTCGTAGAGCGCCCGCAGCTCCTCGGGCGACTTGAAGGTCCCATCCTCGCGCGCTGCCCGCGCCCAGGGAATGTTCTTCGCGGTCGGGATATGGCCACCGCGCTGCGCCCCCTCCTGGGGATAGTTCGGCATGTGGAGCAGCTCGCCGCTGTACTCCTGGGGCGAGCGGACGT
Source organism: Chloroflexota bacterium (assembly GCA_023512725.1). Classification (GTDB taxonomy): domain Bacteria; phylum Chloroflexota; class Dehalococcoidia; order SpSt-223; family SpSt-223; genus JANWZD01. The sequence continues at coordinate 1,115 of JAILZB010000367.1, forward strand.
CCACCAGCGCCTTTCCGTTCGGGTTCTTGATGTGCTGCAGCACATCGTCGCGGAAGGCGCGGATGCTATCGTCTTCCTCCTTCGCCACGTAGTGGGCGCGCGGAAAGCTCGGCACTTCGGTCGTCAATGGCCGGCCCTCGTCGATCCACTTCTGGCGGCCACCATCCATCACCGCCATCCGCTCGTGGCCGTAGAGCCGGAACAGCCAGAACGAATAGCAGGCGTACCAGTTGTTCCGGTCACCATAGAAGACCACAAAGGTGTCGTTACTGATCCCGTGCTTGGCGCACAGCTCCTCGAATTCCGCTTTCGAGATGAAGTCGCGGATGACCCGGTTCTGCAAGTCAGTGTGCCAGTCCAGCTTGACGGCGTTCGGAATATGCCCCGTCTCGTACAGCAGCACGTCCTCGTCGCATTCGGCAATGCGCACGTTTGGGTCGTTCAGATGGTCGGCCACCCACTGGGTCGAGACCAGGACTTCCGGATGGGCGTAGCCATTGCTCATTGTTGCTCCTTTGCCTCCTCAGATTGACCACGGACAAGAGAGCCCACCGAAGGCTCCGGTGAGATGATGATGCATGCTATCAACTTTGTCAACTTCCCACCTAGCCGGCTTGCCCCGCCCAGGCGATAATTCTCTGTGAGAGCAGGGGCGGCACTGGCTGCCCCGAGTGCACTGGGGAAGGTGGAACGACTGATGGGCCTGGATGAAACCCGTGCTCAGTTGAGCGCCTTGCAGGCGCGTATCACCGCGCTCCTGGAGCGTCTTTGACCTCCCTGGCCGCGAAGCTGAACTTGCCGCCCTCGAACGGCGGATGGCCGAGGCTGACTTCTGGACTCACGACGAGAACCCCCAGGCGGTCGTCCGGCGGGCGAGCGAGCTGCGCGACGAGGTGAGCACCTGGCGTGGGCTTGAGCGCGAGGTGGCCGACCTGAGCGAACTGCTGGAACTTGCCGCTGCTGAGGAGGATCGTGCTACCGCCGAAGAGGTCGCCCGCTCGGCGGACCAGCTGGCGGCGCGGCTGCGGGGATTGGAGCTTCAACTGATGCTCAGCGGCCCGCACGACCGCAAGGACGCGCTCCTCTCCATCCACGCGGGCGCAGGAGGGACCGAGTCGCAGGATTGGGCCGAGATGCTGCTGCGGATGTACCTCCGCTGGGCCGATGCTCACGGCTACCGGACCGAAGTGCTCGACCAGACGCCTGGGGAGGAAGCCGGGATCAAGAGCGTCACGGTCAGTGTCAGCGGCCCGAACGCGTATGGCACCCTGAAGAGCGAGCGGGGGGTGCACCGGCTGGTGCGGATCTCGCCCTTCGATGCCGCCCATCGCCGGCATACGTCCTTTGCCCTGGTCGAAGTGATGCCGAAGGTGGACGACACGGTCGAAGTCGTGTTGAACGAGGACGACCTTGAGATCGAGTTCTAC
>JAILZB010000368.1 GCA_023512725.1 Chloroflexota bacterium
GTGTGCGCCAGGTCGACCCCTTCCGGTGTGAGCAGGTCGCTATCCCGTGCCTGCGCGATCAAGTCATAGAGGTTCAGGGCGTAGTCCCCGACGTTCAGCCGCCGGCGGAGCTCCCGCTCCAGTTCCTTGCCCAGCACCACCGGCGCCGAGTCGTTGTTGAGCTTGAGCTCGTCGACCAGCTTGGCGAACGGCGGGCAGTTACCCGCCGTGTACTTGGCCAGTTCCTTGAGCGTCTGGACGAAGCGCCGGCGTTCATCCGCATCGGAGGCGGCGCGGGCGGCGTCTGCCTCCAGCGCCACGTTGATCGCCTGAAGTCGCGCCACCTCCGCCTGCGCCAGGGCGGCATCGCGCTCGACCTGCTGGAGCTGCTGCTCCTTCTCCTCGAGCTGACGGCGGAGCTCGAGCACTTCGCTGTCGCGCGCGGCCAGCGTCGTCTGCAGCAGCTCTATGTCGCCGCCGGCGCGCCCTTCCTGCTGCGTCCCCAGTTGCTCGAGCGTCGCCCGGATCTGCGCCAGCTCATCGCGCAGCTCGCGGTTCTCCACCGCCAAGCGCGCGGAGGCCTGACCAAGACCGACGACGGCCGGCGCCGCCCCGGATGGCCGCGCGACGGTGAGCGACACGAGGTCGTCGCCGAACTCCGCCAGGAGCGCGTCGTACATACGGGCGGTCTTGGGATACACCCAGCAGCGCCGTTCCGGGTCCCAGCGGCGGCCGTCGATGCTCTTGGCCCGCTCCTTCTGCGACGCGGGAATGAACAGCAACAGCTCTGTCTCTGTCTCTTTGATATCGATCATGGTCGACTCCCCGAACGCGCGTCCGCCATAAGCATAAGCCATTCGGTCGGCAGCCAGAGGCTACCCGAAGCTGCTCGCATCCCACCGTTCATTCCCATCACGGGCGCAAACTTCGACCGGGTCACGGCGCCCCTCCGTCGCCTCCCGGTCGCTGGTCCACGGGTAGCGGTAGGTGCCATGATGTGACGGGGCCGGTCGGCGGGCAGGGCGTGATCCCTGGATCACGCCACCCCACCCAAGAGCCGGGTGCTGCGAGGAAGGCGATGGCGACGCTGATGCTGCCCGACACTGCGATCCACTACGAGGAGCAGGGCGAAGGACCGCCGCTGCTGCTCCTGCACGGCGGCCTGGGCACGGCGCTGCTGCATTTTCACCGAGAGATCCCCTTCTTCGCACAGCACTACCGCGTGATCGCGCCGGACCTGCGCGGCTTCGGTGATTCGGAGGTGGGGCCCGACGGTTTCCACGATGTGCCGTCGCACGCGCGGGACCTGTATGCGCTGGTGCACGACGTGCTGGGGCACGAGCGGGTGGTAGCGGTCGGCGGCGACCTCGGCGGGCCGGTGATCCAGGACCTCTCGCTGCGGTACCCCGGGTTCGTGGACCGGATGGTGCTGTTCAATTCGCCGCTGCCGTACGACCGGGAGCTGATGGCGGGGCTGCGGACGCGGTCGCCGAGGGAGGCGATGGACTACTACATCCGGCAGGGGACGGATGCCGACGGGCTGGCGGCGGAGCTGGCGACGCCGGAGGTGCGGCGGCGGTACATCGCGACGTTCTATACGTCGCGGTTCTGGGCGCACCCGGGGGCGTTCACGCCGGAGGCGGTGGAGTTCATGACGGAGCCGTTCGCGGACGGTGCGAAGCTGCGGGCGAGCTTCGGGGCGTATGAGGCGTCGTTCCGGGAGTCGGCGCGGAGCGAGCCGTCAGCGATGGCGGCGCCGAACCCGACGCGGACGCTGATCCTGTTCGGGCCGAGCGACCACGTGATCTACCCGGACTTCGACCTGATGGCGGCGCGGGTTTTCCCGGAGCATGCGGGGCCGTTCCTGCTGCGCGATTGCGGGCATTTCGTGCAGTGGGAGGCGGCGCACGCGCTGAACTCGGCGGTCATTGCGTGGTGCGGGGACCTGCTGGCGGGGCGGCGTCAGTAGTTCCAGTTCCAGGATCGCTGGTGCTGCCAGTTGCTGGCGGCCAGTGTCCTGCGTGGAACCGGGCCATTTCTGAAAGCCATCCGTAGCTCGAGACCGCCGCGAAATTTGGAGTAGCAACTAGGTTGCACAGGTGAGGAATGGCATACTCCTGGCCGTGGCCGACAGAGAAGCGCGAGGAAGGCACCGCACGCCGCCGATACGTCTGATTCTCACGCTCTGTGGAAGGCGCCCCCTAGCCCGACCGTCTCACGCGTGAGCGCCGCTCGTCCCCGAAACGTAAGCGGTCGAAGACCCAGCTCGGGGGACTGACCCGCCTACATCGGCGGAATCGAAACTTGTTGAATGCTCAAGCATCTGAGATGCCATCATGTTCGGCAGCCTCGACAGGGGCTCTTTCCCAAGTCGGAGACAATGCCCTATGCTCACCCAATGGACTGGGAATATAAGGTTTACCCTCTTCCGACCAACCTAGCCGCCTCCCGAAAGCGAGGGCAAAGTCCAGAGGAGGCTGTGGCCCAAATCCTGCAGGAGCTGCTCAATACCCACGCAGGACAAGGATGGGATTACTTACGGGCCGAGACTCTCTATAT
>JAILZB010000369.1 GCA_023512725.1 Chloroflexota bacterium
GGTCGTGGTCGTCACTGCGGGTGGGTCGGTCCCGGCTGTGGATCCCGCCGAAAGCTCCAAGTGAGACGATTCGCTCACGGGCTTAAGAGGAGACGAAGCGAAGGATGGGATCGCAAGCCTTGAGCACGACGGTCGAGGAGCACTTCCAGCGAGGAGTGCTCTGCAAGATCAACGGGCAGTACGAGGAAGCCGAGCGGGAGTTGAAAAGGGTGCTGGCGGAGGAGCCGCTACACGCAGCGGCCTACCGCGAGCTGGGTCTTGTCTACGGCTTTACGGGCCTCTTCGACGAATCGATTGAAGCGTTGAAGCGGGCCGTGGAACTGGACCCGTCAGACCTGGGCGCGCGCAACGACCTGGCGCTGACGTACGCGATGCTCGGGATGATGGACGAGGCGCGCGTTGAGTTCGAGACGGTGCTTGAGATGGACCCGACGAACGCCGTCGCCCTGCGCAATATCGTCTACTTCCGCTCCTCCCCCGCGGCGGAGTGACCCCCGGTCTCGGCGCGGTGGACACGGCAGCGGAGGCTTTCGGGTCTCCGCCAGGCGCATGCTGGAGAGACTGCTGGAGCCGTTCGGCGTCTGCTTTCGCTGGCGGGCGGCGATGGCCCTCCGGTTGGCCGACCTCACCGAACGGGCGTCGCTTCCGGCCGGGTATGCTATCGTCCCCTGGAACCCGGCGCGGCTCGACGAGGTGGCTGCAGTCGATTGGCAGGCGTACCGGCGCACGATCGATGCGATCCTCTACTGGCGCTACCTTCGCTCCCCCACGGATTGCCGCCGGATGTGGGAGGAGGCGCTTAAGGGTCGCTTCGGTCTCTTCGACGCCGAACGGACGCGTCTGTTGCTCCACGACGACCGCGTCTGTGGCGACGTGCTTTGCGTGGTGCGACCCTCAGGCGATGGCTTCATCGGGAACCTGGCGGTCCTGCCCGAACACCGCGGCGGGACGGGCAAGGCACTGCTGTTGACTGCGCTCTGGGCGTTTCGAGACGCCGGCTTTGAGCGCGTCAGCCTCGCCGTCACGCTCGCCAACCAGCGTGCGTATCGTCTCTACACCGCGATCGGCTTTCAGCGGCTCTATCGCTTCCCGGTGGCAACGCGCCCGGGCCCTCTCGTCGATGGCCACTGGCGGATCGCCGGCCGCAGCGGCACCAGGGTCGGTTAGGCGGTCGCGCTCGCTCGAACCGCGGAGGTCGCCCGCGTGCCCTTTCTGACCGGAACCGACGCACCCCGCGCCCTGTGGCAGCGGCTGCTGGAGCGTCCCCTGCTTCATCAGTTCGTGAAATTCTGCCTGGTCGGCGCCACCAGCACCACGATCGATCTGGGACTGTTTGCCTACCTGCGAAGCATCGATGTTCCGCGGCTTCTGGCACAGACCACCTCGTTCTCCGTCGCAGTCACCAACGGCTTCTTCTGGAACCGGCGCTGGACGTTCCGTGCGGTGGACCCGGAGCGCGCCCGACGGCAGTACGCGGCGTTCTACGTGGTAAACGTCGTCGGCTTCTGCCTCAACACCTCGCTTTTGTATCTTTTCGCCCATCTCTTCGTCACTGCCGGTCTGCCGGTGCGGCATGCGGAGTTGCTTGGCAAGGCGCTGGCGGTCCCGATTGTGGCGATCTGGAATTTTAGCGCCAGCAAGTTCTGGGCGTTCTCCCGACCGCTCAACCCGGAGCCGTGAGCCAAAAAGGCGAAGCAGCGCTGCAGGTGCCGCGAGGGGTTCCACCAGCGACGGCTTCTCTGGTCTCGCTTGCTCTGCTGGGGCTGGTGGCAGTGCTGCTTGTCGGCCCGGCGCTCTTCGGCGACCAGGCACTGCTGCCGGGCGCCGAGTTGCTCGCAATGGCGCCGTGGGCGGCGCCCGGCGTAGACCCGGCCCGCCTGCCGTGGAACCCGCTCCTCTGGGACGCGGCCGCGCAGTTTTATCCGTGGCGCCTCTTCGCCGCGCGCTGGATCGAGCGGGGCGTGCTGCCGCTGTGGAACCCGCATCAGTTTTGCGGCACGCCGTTTCTGGCCAACAGTCAGTCCGCGCTCCTTTACCCGCTGAACTGGCTGATCTATCTGCCGCTCGGGCTCTCCGTCACGCGGGCGATGGCACTCGTCGCCTGGCTGCATCTGACGCTGGCGGGCGGGCTGATGTTCCTCTGGCTGCGGGGGCTGGGCGTGGCACGTCCGGCTGCTTTTACCGCGGGCGTGGCCTACACGCTTTCCGGTTTCATCATCACCTGGCTGGAACTGCCGACGTTCTTAAGCGTTGCCTGTTGGCTGTCGCTTCTCTTCTGGAGTATCCATCGCCTCGTCCATGGACCCACGGTCCCATCGGCGCTGGGCGCAGGCGTCGTCGTTGGTCTCACCCTCCTGGGCGGCCACCTGCAGATCGCCTTCTACTGCCTTCTGGGCGCGGGCCTCTACGGGATCGTCGAGTTGGCGCGGGTGGCGTGGAGCAAGAGGGCGTCCGGTGACCCTCGACGGCTCCGTGTCGGGGAGGGGACGGGAGAGGGGTCTGTCGCATCTGGCGGCGAGCGCCGTTGCGG
>JAILZB010000370.1 GCA_023512725.1 Chloroflexota bacterium
GATCTCGGCTGCGGCACCGGAGAGCTGACGGCAATGCTGGCCGCGCGCCTGCCCGATGCCCACGTCGAAGGGCTAGATTCCTCCACCGCGATGCTCGAACGCACCGCGCAGTACGCATCGGCCAGGGTGAGCTTCCGCCTACAGGATATCGGGGCGATCGAGGACTACAGTAGCTATGACCTGGTGTTCTCCAACGCCGCGCTCCAGTGGGTGCCGGACAACGAGGGGGTGATGGCGCGCATGCTCGCACAGCTTCGGCCCGGCGCGCAGGTAGCGGTGCAGGTGCCCAAGAATGAGGCGCACCCCTCGCACGCCGTCTCCCTGGACCTGGCGCGGGAAGAGCCGTTCCGTACCCTGCTCGGCGGCTTCGAGCGGTGGAGCCATACCCTCAGCCTCGAACGATACGCGGAACTACTGTACCAGCACGGCTTCCGTGAGCAGGTTTGCTTCGAGAAGATCTACGGCCATGAGCTGCCCTCCACCGCCGATGTGGTGGAGTGGGTGAAGGGCACCAGCCTCAACTCCTACCTTTCGCGTCTGGAGGGCGAGGGAAAAGAGCGGTTCCTGGCCGAGTACCGCCGCCGGCTGTTCGCCAGCATCGGCGAGCGGGCACCGTACTTCTACCCGTTCCGCCGCCTGCTCTTCTGGGGGCAAAAGTCCTGAAAGGAGCCGCCCGTGGGCATCCGCGCCGTCCTCTTCGATGTCGGCGGCCCGCTCGATACGGAGATCGAGCATGAGCGCCGGATCGATCTCGACATCCGCGCCGCGCTTGCGGCCGAGGGTAGCGCAGCGGATGACGTGCGCTACCGCGAGGCGGAGCGGTGGGCTGTTGATTCTTTCGCCTCCAGTACCTACCAGGCGATGATCTGGTATCTGACCGGCTTCGATGCCGCGCGGGCCGCGCGGGTGTACCAGGGCTTCCGGCAGCGCGCCCACGGCCGTGATGTCTTTGAGCTACGGCCGGGCATGGCCGAACTGTTGGAGCGGTTGCACGGCCGCGGCCTCAAGCTGGGGCTTGCGGCGAACCAGCCCACGGCGGTGATCGAACGCTTGGACCGCGGGGGCGTTGGCCGCTTCTTCCACCACCGCGAGGTGAGCGAGCACCACGGCTTCCTCAAGCCGGATGTGCGGCTCTTCCTCCGCGCCTGCGATGACCTCGGCGTGCAGCCCGCCGAGTGCATCATGGTCGGCGATCGTATCGATAATGACATCGTGCCCGCGCGGTTGCTGGGAATGCGCACCGTGCTGCTCCGCGTGGGCCGGCACAGCAACCAGCAGCCACGCACCTGGCACGAACGGCCGGACGCCGAGGTCTACACCGTGCCCGAGCTTGAGGCGGCGCTGGACCGGCTGCTTGGTGACTCTCCCGAGCAGTCAGGTCCGCCGTCACCGTCCCATGGCTATCCGCCCTTGGCGTAGTCCCAGGAGATGACCTTACGCCGCTCCACGCGGATGTAGGCCGCTGTTGGGCGGGGTTCGGTGGGAAGCTGGTCCTCCGGCGTGCCGCGCAGGCGTGCGGCCTCGCGCATCAGGCGCAGCACCTCGCCCGGCTCGGTGATGACGGAGGCATCGCCTTGGATGAGCACCCCCTTGATGTCCTGCATCGTGCTGCCCGCCTCCAACAGCAGGCTGACGCGTGGGTTGCGTGCGATGTTCTTGAGTTTCTGCGTGCCGGCCCGGCAGCCCATGTAGACCTCATCGCCAAGACGGAAGTAGCCAATGGGAATGCTGTGCGGATACCCGTCCCTGCCGATGGTGGTGAGCACGATCCAGCCGGGCTTACTATCGAGAAAGGCGTTGACCTCTTGGGGTGTCATCGGTGCGGGCATGCGGTTCCTCCTACCATCAATGCCAGGATAGCGGTACCACCGGGGAACCGGGAATCGTTGCCCGTTAGCCCCGGTGTCGTACACTCCGGCCAGAGCCGGGGGCGGAGGGCGTGATGGCAGATCCGGTGCAGGTGCGCGCGGAGGCGACGCCGAATCCCAACTCGATGAAGTTCACCGTCAACCGTGAGCTCTGGGCCGGACGCGCCCGCACCGTCTCCTCCCAGGACGAGGCGCTCGGGCTACCGCTGGCCGTGCGGCTGCTGGCAGTGCCCGGCGTGCGGAGCCTGTTCTTCCTGCGCGATTTCGTCACCGTCACCCGCGATCCAGGAGCAAACTGGGAGGCGCTGGTGCCGGCCGTGATAGCAACCATCGAAGCGCACTATGCGGAAGGATGACGGATTGGTTCGCTCCAAGTCATCATCCTTCTGACTTCCGTGAGGGCGATCCATGCAGTTCCCCGATGGCTTCCTCTGGGGGAGCGCCGTTGCCGCGCATCAGGTGGAGGGCGGCAACTGGAACAACGATTGGTGGGCGTGGGAGCACAATCCGGCAAGCCCCTGTGTCGAGCCATCTGGTGATGCCTGCGATTTCTACCACCGCTACCGCGAGGACCTCGCCCTCATCCGGGAGATGAACTTCCAGGCCCATCGCTTCTCCTTGTCCTGGCCCAGCATCTTGCCCGAGGGACGGGGTCGGGT
>JAILZB010000371.1 GCA_023512725.1 Chloroflexota bacterium
GCTCCGGCTCGGCCGGCCGGCGCAGCGCACCACGGCGGTGGTACGTTGCTCAAACCTGCCGGCTATCGGCCGATGGCGAACGGCGAGAAGCCACCCGCTCACCGCGAGCGGCTCATGGCGCTCCCGCCCGCCAGCCCATGCGCGTGGCCGCAGCACCAGTTGCAGGCACGTCTCCACGCCAAACGTGGTGCGGAGCCGCGCGACTCGCGTACACTCTAGGAAAGGACCTGCCTTTCGGAGCGACCCGTGGCCATTCTCCCGATCCGGCTGCTCGGCGACCCCATCCTGCGCGAGAAGGGGCGTCGTCTCACGCTCGACCAGCTCCGCTCCGTCAGCATCCAGCGGCTGATCGACAACATGATCGAGACGATGCGCGATGCCCACGGTGTCGGGCTGGCCGCGCAGCTCGCGCTGCTACCGGCACGGCAGCGGGGGTGCCTGCTCGGCATTGCCCTGCTTGCGGGTACGGGGGGCAGCCTGGTCGATAGCCTGCTGGGTGCGCTCGTTCAGGAACGCCGACGCTGCCTGCGCTGTGGCGCCCTGGCCGAGCGTGCACGGCATAGCTGCGGCGGTGCGACCCGGCGCATTGGCGGCCTACCGGGCGTGGATAACGATACCGTCAATCTCCTGGCGACGGGCGCCGGTGCCCTGTTCGCCTGGCTGCTAGGCGCCTTTTGCTACGATGCGAGCGCGCTGAACCGGCCCATGCGCATCCGCGCTGCGGGTGCCAGTGGCCACGCTGGCTAGCCCAGGCCCACCGTTCCGGCGCACTATCCAGGGGTTCGGATGGGAGCGTAGATATTGCTGCGGATGCTACGTATCGTTCGTGCGGGTATCGGGCTTGCTTTGACGCTGGGGCTGGCTGGCTGTGGCCTGCTGAGTAATGCGCCGGCCGGGGCAACACCAGCGGCTACCAGCAGCCCAGTAGCGGCCGCGAGCTGTCGCTTGACGGAGGCGGATCTGCCGCGAATGCCGGGGACAATCTGGGAGGCCGACCAGTACACCGGCGTCGCCGGCCCCTCGACGATCGCGCCCAACGGTCCGTGGGACTTCACCACGGTGGCCGGTACCCCGAGCCCGCTCAAGCAGACGATTGTGGACCGGCAACGGGCCGCGAACGCGGAGGTCTTCCCCAACGCCACCTATGTAATGCAGAACGAGCCGGCAGGTGCGGGCGAGGTGCCCAACCGCTACCGCTACCTGGAGATCCGCCCGGATGGGCTCTACTGGCTCGGCGATAGCAATGGGGCCGAACCCTTCAAGCCCGAGGCGCCACAGCGCCTACTGGCATTGCCGGCCCATCCGGGAGAACGCTGGGAAACGGCCTATACCGATGATCGATTCGGCCGCGTGCGCATCGCCAGCCGCTATGAGATCGCCGGCTGCGGCCCGCTGACGACTCCCCTGGGCACATTCGAACGTGCCGTGCTGGTCAAGACCGAGGTGACCATCGCCGAGACGCGTAGCGCGGCTACGGTCTATACCTGGCATGTGCCTGGAGTGGGCCAGGTCGTGACGATTTCTAACAGTGCGCTAGCACCAGATAGCGCCGCTATAGTAGTCGTCAAGCGTTTTCAGCGGCCATAATTATACGGCTGTCTGGTTGTCTGCATAGGCAGGCGGCCGGTGGCCCGATGGCTGGTCTGGAAGGGACCCCTTTTCAGGCAGCCTGATGTAGCGTATCATGCAAGAAGCGCGTTCGGGATACGGCATCCCAAACACGTATATTTGCAAGCTAGCTGGAGAGGAAAGTGGGCATGGGAAGTGATTACTGGACCCGTCGGCTCACGCGCCGGCGGGTGTTACGCGGCACGGCATTGGGTGTGATTGGCCTTGGCCTGGCGGCCTGTAGTACACCGGCTGCCGGGCCGACGCCCGCCGCGCCAAGTACCCCGGCGGGTGGTGCTGCGCCCACCCGCGTCGCTGGGTCACCGACACCGGCTGCTCGCCAGCCCAAGCGGGGTGGCGCGCTCAAATCGATGGCCACGTTCAACTGGCGCACTCAGGACCCGCATCTGACGGGTGGCCCGGCAGCGGGGGTGGGTGGCATGCTGGCCTATAGCCAGCTGCTGACTTACAAATGGGGGGCGGATATCAAACCCCCGGCCTATATCGTCACGCCGGACCTGGCCGAGTCCTGGAGCCAGACCGACGAGACTACCTACGTCTTCAAGATCCGCCCGAATGTGAAGTTCCACAACATCGCACCGGTCAACGGCCGCACATTGGACGCCGAGGATATCAAGGTCTCCTTCGAGCGGATTATCGACAAACGGGCCTATGCGGCGAACCTGGCCGGGGTGACCAAGATTGAGGCGCCGGATAAGACGACGCTGCGGCTGACGCTCGACCGGCCGAATGCGGATCTGCTGAGTAATCTCGCTTCGCCTTACATGGTCATCCTCCCCAAGGAATTGGCCGATCGCGACCTCACCGAGGGGCCGACCATCGGTACGGGCGCCTGGATCCAGGAAGCCTACGAGCCGGGCCAGCGTTGGGCTGGCCGCCGCAATCC
>JAILZB010000372.1 GCA_023512725.1 Chloroflexota bacterium
CCGAAAGCCAGGCCGAACTCGAACGCATCCCCCGCCAGGTCCGCTACCCCCTGCTGGTCAACATGCTTTCCGGCGGTGTCACCCCCATCGTGCCGGTCGATGAGCTGGGCAAGCTGGGCTACAAGATCGTTGTCTGCCCGATCGAAAGCCTGCTGGTGACGGCCCGGGCGATGCAGCGGCTGATCCAGGCCCTGCAAAGCCGCGGCCGCGTCGATCTGGCCGCCGACGAGATGATGACCTTCGCCGAGGTCAAGAAGGTGCTCGGCCTGGACGAGATCATGGGCCTGCGCGAAAAACTGCAGCGCTGATGCCTCGACGCCAGCGACCGGCTACAATGCAGCCCGCACGCTCGCGCGGAGCGAAACCATCGCCGTTTGAACCGCCTTTCTGGCCTTTGAGTGAGGTCACCATGAAGCTGCACGGCATCATTCCACCGGTCGCCACTCCCATGCAGGCCAACGAGGACCTCGATTTGCCGCGCCTGAAGTGGTACCTCGACTACCTGATCGGCCAGGGGGTGCATGGACTGTTCGTGCTCGGCACCAACAGCGAGTTCTACGCCCTGGACGAGCGGGAAAAGCAGGAGGTGATCGCCACGGCGGTGGCGCACGTCAACAAGCGGGTGCCGGTCTTCGCCGGCACCGGGGCGGAAACGACCCGCGAGGTGGTGCAACTTGCCGAAGTGGCTCGCCGGCTGCGCAAGGCGCCGCCGCTGGACCGCGCGGCGTTTGCCGACGAGGTGTGGGACCACCAGCGCCGTGCGATCGACGAACTGGTGGCGCACGGGCAGCGTCTGGCCCGCGTGCGCCGGGAACTGGACGGCATCGTCACGCACCAGGCGTGGGAGACGGATGTGGCCGCGGCGCGGCGAGAGCTGGCCGCCTGGGGGCGGGGCTGGCTGCGCTGGCTGTGCGGCCGCTACCGCCGGGCGATGCGGACGCTCCAGGGGCTTCTGGCCGGTCCGCTCCCGGCGACGCTCGAGGAGCGTCTGGCGATCCTCGACCGGCTGCAGGAAGGGCAGCAGGTGCGTCGCGCGGTGGAAGCTGGCGATGAGCTGGGCCGGCGGGCCTTCGGGACGCTGTGGCGCGGGACCGAGTCGGACTGGGCCGCCCTGGAAGCGATCTGCCAGTGGGAACAGGCGGGGCGGCAAGGTGGCCTGCCGGCTGATTTTCGCAAATGGATGGCGCGGTGGACTGGCGGTGAAGGCGTCGAGGCGGCCCTGCGGCAGGTTCGCACGGAGCTGGCGCCGCTGCAGCAGGAGCTCAAGGCGCTGATCCAGACCCTGGACTGGGACCTGCCGGCGGTCTTTTCGCTGGCCGACCCGTACGCGGTGCCGCTGGTACGGTGGATCGCGCAGCTTGAGGCTTGTCAGCGGTGTGCCGGCGAGCTCGTGACCTGGTGTGCCTACTACCACAGCCGCCAGCGAGTGCAGGAGCTGGGGCTGGAAGAGGTGCTGCGGGCGGCCGAGGAGGGTCAGCTCGCCGGCACGGAGCTGCTCGAGCAGTTCGACCTGGCGTGGTGCGAGGCACTGGTTCGGCACGCCCAGGCCCAGTTTCCGGAACTGAAGCTGTTCGACGGTGCGGCTCACGAGCGGCTGATCGAACAGTTCCGCCAACTCGACCGGCAGCGGCAGCTTCTGGCCCGCCAGCAGGTGGCGCTGGCCCACTGGCAGCGGCTGCCGCGGCTGGCCAGCGACGTGGGCGAGGTGGGCCTGGTCCGGCGGGAAATCCACAAAAAGCGCCGGCACCTGCCGCTAAGGCAACTGCTCAAAGAAGCCGGCCGCGCCGTGCAGCAGATCAAGCCGGTGTTCTTGATGAGTCCGCTGTCGGTGGCCCAGTTCCTCGCACCCGGGGTGGTCGAGTTCGATCTGTTGGTGATCGACGAAGCCAGCCAGGTGCGACCGGTCGATGCTTTGGGGGCGATCGCCCGCGTCCGGCAGATGGTGGTGGTCGGGGATGACCGGCAATTGCCGCCGACCCGGTTCTTTACGCGGCTGGCCGCTGACGGGGACGCGGAAGCTGACGAGCAGGCGTTCCTGCGGACCGGCGATCTGGAGAGCATTCTCGGGCTGTGCGTCGCGGCCGGTCTACCCTCGCGGATGCTCCGCTGGCACTACCGCAGCCGTCACCCGTCGCTGATCGCCGTGTCCAACCGGGAGTTTTACGAGGGGCGGCTGCTGGTGGTGCCCAGTCCCCAGGCGTCCGGCGAACCGTTCGGGCTGCGGTTCCACTACCTGGACCAGGCGGTGTACGACCGCGGAGGCACGGCCACCAACCGGCTGGAAGCGGCGGCGGTGGCTGAGGCGGTGCTGGATTTCGCGCGGCGCTATCCGGACCAGTCGCTGGGCGTGGGCACCTTCTCCGTGGCCCAGCGCGACGCCATCCTGGACGCCCTGGAAGAGCGGCGGCGGCAGCACCCGGAGCTGGAACCGTTTTTCACCGCCGGCGGACCCGAGCCGTTCTTCGTGAAGAACCTGGAGAATATCCAGGGAGACGAGCGCGACGTGATCTTC
>JAILZB010000373.1 GCA_023512725.1 Chloroflexota bacterium
CGCCTGGGGACTGACCGACGTCGCGAGCGCCCTCGCCGGTCGGCGGATCGGGAGCCTGGCCGTCCTCGTCGTCGCCCAGCTGGCCAGCCTCGCCCTCCTCCTCGGCCTCGCCGCCCTCGATCCGGCCCGTCTCGTCTTTCGACCCGACACCGTCGCCCTCTCGGCCGGCCTCGCGCGCGGCGTGCTGGATGGTGACGTAGGCCTGGAACATGCGCCCGAAGTCGATCAGCCCGAAGATGAGCAGGACCAGCACGGGCAGGATCAGGGCGAACTCCACCAGCGATTGGGCATGTCTCGCCGACCACCACCTGAGCCTGGCCATCGCTCCTCCCGCGCGCCTCTAACGCTCTCTCTGGCAGCGTAATATGGAAGGGAGCACGATCGACAGCCGTCGCTGGTACCATGCCAGCCCGGCCATTAGTCCTACGCGTGAGGCAGGACGGAAGTCGTGAAAGGTATGCTGGACGGCCGGCGCCGCCGGTCCGCCGCGCCAGCCATGCGCGATGGAACGCCCGCCCGCGGTCGCCGCCGGGGCCTGGCGCCAGCCCGGCTACTCGGCGCTCAGCCGGCGCGCGAGCGCGGCCTCGATCTCCACGACGCGGAGCTGGGCCTGGTCGAGGTGACGGGCGCAGAGCGCGACGAGCTGCGTGCCCCGCTCGAAGAGCGCCAGCGCCTCCTCCAGCGGCATGCCACCCGCCTCCAGCAGGTCGACCGTCTGCTCCAACTGCTGGAAGGCCTGCTCGAAGGTCAGGTCCTGGTCGTCGCTCATCGCGTCTCCTCCGCCGGCGGCGCCACGCGCGCGCCGATGCAGCCCGAACTGGCGATCGGCGCTGTGGTTAGCGGCGATACCGTCCCGATCATCAATCCGGAACTGGCGCGCGCTACGGGCGCCACGCCGGAGTATCTGGAGCGCGAGATTGCCTACCAGCGGGAAGAGATCGCCCGGCGTCTTCAATTGTATCGCGGCGACCGCCCGCCCCTCGATTTGGTTGGGAAGACAGTGCTGGTGATGGACGACGGAATTGCCACGGGCTACACGTTTCGCGCCGCGCTGGAAGCGCTCCGACGACAGCAAGTCGAGTGCCTGGTCGCCGCTGTGCCCGTGGCGCCGCGAGAGAGCCTGACGCCGCTTAGTCGCTGGGCCGACGACGTGATCTGCCTGGCGACGCCGGAGCCGTTCCTGGCGGTCGGCGTCTGGTACCACGACTTCTCCCAGACGACGGATGAGGAAGTCGTCGCCCTCCTGCAGGAGAACTGGGCGCGGATCGGGGGCGCCCGGTCGCCGGCATAAGCGTTTTGGAACTGCTTTCGTCTCTCGGCTCGCCGAATATCGATCTTGGGGAACATTCGACGCGAGCCGTTCCTCTAAAGGGTATAGAGCGCTGGACGCCCCGCGGCCGCAACCGGGGAGGAGTTTTGGAGGCCGCTTGCTGAAGACGAAAGTAAGAGCGACGCCTCTTGTCCTGTCGTTCGTGCGACGCGTCGTCCGACCGGGCCCCGCGCCGGGTGAGGCGGAGACCGCTTCAGGATAAAGTGGAAGCGATCCACTTGAGGTTGAGAGTCCCTGGAAGGGAAGAAGAGGTATGCGTTTCGGACGTTGGCACCATCTGTTACTCGCGCTCGTGTTGCTCGGCTCGCTCGCCCTCTCAGCCGCTCACGCTGGGCCGCTGGCCGTCATCACGAACTTTAGAGAAGGTTTCTTACCCAGCACCGTTACCATCCTGGACACTTCCACCGATCAGCCGGTCGCCACTATTCCTGTGGGCGTGAACCCTGCCGGCGTGGCGATTACGCCAGACGGGAAGACGGCGGTGGTCGCCTGCGCGGAGAGCCAGGACCTCTGGTTCATCGACCTGACCACCCGTCCGCCCAGGCTTGCCGGTTCTCTGCCCGTGGGCGGCGGCCTGGAGGGACCGTTCTTTCCCGTGGGGGTCTCGATCAGTCCTGATGGCGAGTACGCAGCGGTGACCGTCGGGATTAACACCACGGCGGCCCCGCGCGCCGCGCCCGGCAATCAGTACGTGCGCGTCGTTAGCATCCGGGAGCGGCGCATCGTCCAGAGCATTCGGATGCCGCAGGACCAGTTTCCGATCACCGCCGAGGCCACGGCGATCAGCTCTCGCGGCTCCATCGTGATCCTGGGCCCCAGCACGAATCTCATCTACGCCCTCGCTTTCTCTGAGGGGCAGATCGCGCTGCCTGAGGGGACCAACGACCAGCTCGGCGCGTTCCAGGGAGCGGGCGGAACGCACGTGGTAATCACGCCCGACGGGGGGACGGCTCTGGTGCCGCTGGCCCGGCGCAAGCTTCAGGTGTTCAACATCGACGGCGCGGGTAGACTAAGCCCGACGATCCAGCTCGACAGCGGCGGCGACGGCGCGCAATCGGTGGCGCTCACCACGGATGGCAGGCGAGCCTTTGTCCGCAACTTCTTTGCGCCGGGCAACAATGTGAGTATTTTCGACATGGGCCCCGGCGGCGCAGTACGGGATACGGGGCTTCGCTTGAAG
>JAILZB010000374.1 GCA_023512725.1 Chloroflexota bacterium
AGATGAGCGCGCTCCGAGATCACCAAATTGTCCGTGGAAATCCCGGCTTCCTGCAGTGTGCGCAGTTCCTTGACCAGGTTGGCCGGGTGAATCACCACACCGGTGCCGAGCACGCACACGGTGGATGGATTGAAAATACCGGACGGCACCAGGTGCAATGCAAATTTTCCGTGTTCATTGACAATGGTGTGACCTGCGTTGCCGCCGCCCTGGTAACGGATGACCATGTCCGCTTGCACGGCGAAGTAGTCCACCATCTTCCCTTTTCCTTCATCCCCGTGCTGATCGCGGCCCTCGTCTGGGCGTCGCCGGTGGCCGGCGCTCAGACCGAGGAGTGTGGCCCGGTCGAGCGGGGCATGATCCGCCCCGGTGAGGTGGTCACCGGCCGCGTCGACGACTGCCACCCCGAAGAGATCTGGTGGTTCGACGGCACGCGCGGTCAGGCCGTGATCATCAGCATGGAACGGCCCGACCCGCCGACCTTCGGCGGGCTGGACATGGACCCCTACCTGCGCCTGCTGGCGCCGACGGACGAGGGCGGCACGACCGTCGAAGCGGAGAACGACGACGGTGGCATCGGCGTCAACGCGCGCATCGAGCGCCGGCTGAGCGCCACCGGCCGCTACCAGATCGTCGCCACGCGGTTCGAGACCGCCAAGGGCGACTACGTGCTGCGCTTCACCGTGGTCGGCGCCAACGCCACCGACCGCGGCACGATCAAACCGGATGAAACGGTCACCGGCCGCCTCGACGCCGACAACCCCGAGGACGCCTGGTGGTTCGACGGCGTCGCGGGCCAGCGCGTGCTGATCGCCTTGCAACGTCCGCGGCCGATGACGCTGGCCGGGATCACGCTCGACCCGCTGCTCTTCCTCTTCTCGCCGGAGAACGGCGGCATGACGACGGTGCTTGAGGTGAACGACGACGGCGGCGATCAGGTCGACTCGCTGATCGTCGGCCGGCTGGAGCAGACCGGTCGCTACCGGATCGTCGCCACACGCCTGGGTGATAGCTTCGGTGACTACCGGCTCACCCTGCGCATCCAGGACCCAGAGCAGTAGGGGGCGCGGCCGATCACCCGCCGCGCGACGAGGCTGCCATGCCGTCGTTCGACGACATCCCGCTGATCGACGACCATGCCCATCCCCTCCTGCCGGCCGAGGCGGCGGCGCGGGAACCGTTCGCCCGCTACTTCACCGAGGCGCACGACGCCGAGACCGTGGCGCGGCACGCGCCCCACGCGCTCTTCTACCGGCAGGCGCTGGCGGAGCTGGCAGAGTTTCTCGGTTGTGAGCCGACGGAGCCGGCGGTCGTGGCGGCGCGTGCCGCGCTGCCCCCCGACGCCTACTTCCGCCGGTTGTTGGAGGATGCCGGCGTCGCCGCCGTGTTGCTGGACGACGGCTACCCGCGCACGGGCGCGCTCACCGTCGCCGAGATGGCCGCCGCTGGCGGCGTGCGCGCGGCGCGCATCCTGCGGATCGAGCGCCTCGTCGAAGACCTGATCCCCACCGCCGGCTCGCTTGCCGCACTGACGGACGCGCTCGTGCGACAGCTCGAGGCGGCCCGCCCGGCGCTTGCCGGATTGAAGAGCGTCATCGCCTATCGCACCGGCCTCCTGCTCGACGCCGAGGACCGCACCGCCGCCGAGCAGGCGCTGGTGGAGCTGCGCACGGCATGGGCGGGCACGCCCGGACGGGTGGCGGCGAAGCCCCTGCTCGACTTGCTCGTGCCGCTGGCCGCCACCTGGGCCGCCGAGCGGGGCCTGCCGGTCCAGTTTCACACCGGCTTCGGCGACCGCGACCTCGATCTGCGCCTGGCCAACCCCCTACACTTGCGGCCGCTGCTCGAGGGCGGGGCGTTGTCGCGTGGGCCGGTGGTGCTCCTCCACGCCGCCTATCCCTATGTCCGCGAAGCGGCCTATCTGGCGGCCGTCTACCCAAACGTGTACGTCGATATCTCCCAGGCGACACCGTTGCTCGCCGGGCCGGGCCTGGCGCGTGTGCTTGAGGATCTCCTGGCGCTGGCGCCGGTGAGCAAGCTGCTCTACGGTTCCGACGCCTGGGCCGTGCCTGAGTGGTTCTGGCTGGCGGCCCGCGCCGCCCGTCGGGCGCTGGCCGCTGCGCTTGCCTGGCTGCCCGAAGGCGAGGCGCGCTGGGCCGCCCGACGCATCTTGCGCGACAACGCGGTCGAGCTGTACGGCGTCTGATGGGCGCCGGGGCGAGGATGAGCCGTGATCGGTGCGGGCGGATGGCCGCCTACGGACCGTCGGCGCGCGCCAGGAGCAGCCGGCGCAACCGGTCCACGATGGCGTCCGCCGGCGCGGCCTGTGCGCTCGGGCGCCCCTGCTGCGCCGTGGCGCCTGCCTCCAACCGCGCGATCTGGTCGGCGATCGCCGCGCGCTCGGCCGCGGTGAAGGGGCGGTCGGGGCGGAAGGCGATGACGAAGCGCATGGCGTTCCAGGCGTCGATCGGCACCGCGATCAGCGCCCACCCGGAGCCCTCCATCGC
>JAILZB010000375.1 GCA_023512725.1 Chloroflexota bacterium
CCCTGCGACGGGCCTCCTCCGCCACGCCGACGCCGGCTACGAGACCGCCTGGCGCATCGCCCGCGAAAAGGGTGTCACGATACCGGAATAACCTCGGGGAAAGGAAGCACCGTGAGACCTACAGGCCGTTCTACGCGCTCCTTTCCTCGCACTGTTGTGCCTCTTGAGTGAAACGACGATGACGGCTGACCTTGTGATTGGCGATGCCCGTCAACTGGTGACCCTGCACGGCGACCCCGGCCCGCGCGTGAGGGAGGGGCTGCGCGACCTGGGAGTGATCGAGGGCGGCTGGGTGGCGACGCGGGGCGAAACGATCCTTGCCGTGGGGACGCGCGCGGAGATCAAGCCGCTTGCGGGGCCCCGGACGCGTCAGATCGACGCGTCGGATGCCGTCGTGATGCCGGGGTTCGTCGATTGCCACACGCACGCGCTCTTTGCCGGAACGCGCGAGGCGGAGTGGGTGGAAAAGATCGAGGGCAAGAGCTATCTGGAGATTTTGCGCTCTGGCGGCGGGATCTTGAGCACCGTGCGCGCCACCCGAGCTGCTTCCCGCCAGCAGCTTCTTTCGATCGGTCACCGCTACCTAGACGAGATGCTTCGCTACGGCACGACGACAGCGGAGGTGAAAACGGGCTACGGCCTCTCGACCCAGGACGAGATCCGGATGCTGGAACTGATCCGCGAGTTAGACACGGAGCACCCGATCGACCTGGTGCCCACCTTTCTCGGCGCACACGCAGTGCCCCCGGAACACAGGGATGACCCCTCGGGCTACCTAGACGAGGTGATTGAAGTCATGCTACCGCAGGCGCGGGAGCTGGCGGAGTTCTGCGATATTTTCTGCGATGAGGGAGCCTTCTCTCTCGACGATGCCGAGCGGCTCTTTAAGGCTGCCTCGCGGCTTGGGTTTGGCATCAAGATCCACGCGGGCGAGTTCCGCGCACTTGGCGGCGCGGCCCTTGCCGCCCGCTACGGAGCCGTCTCCGCCGACCACCTCGACCACCTGGCTCCTGGCGAAGCGGAGGCGATGGCCCGCGCGGGCACGGTCGGCGTGCTTTTGCCCGCCGTCAACTTCAACCTTCGCCTTCCTTACCCCGACGCCCGTGCCCTCATCCAGAAGGGGGTTCCGATTGCCCTCGCCACCGACTTCAATCCCGGCTCTGCGCCCACTTACTCGATGCCGTTCGTGCTCACCCTCGCCTGCCTCTACCTGCGCCTCCACCCGGTCGAAGCGATCGTCGCCGCCACCCTGAACGCCGCCCATGCCGTCGCCCGGGCCGACCGTGTCGGCTCGCTCGTCCCCGGGAAGCAGGCCGACCTGCTCGTCCTCGACTCGCCCACCATCGCTCACCTCCCGTACCTCTTCGCTCGCAACCCCATTCGCCACGTCATCAAGCGTGGGCGGGTAGTGGTGTAGAACCCCCGGGGCGGTATCTGAGGAGAAGAAGCCCGGGGGTCGTAGCTTCACTGGGTGCTCACTGAGGTCATGTCAACAAGTGTGTAAACAAACCGAGGCGACCTTCTCCTTCGGCACTTGCACCCAACCTCGTTTCTCCTTGACGTAGGTGGCCCCCGCCGCCACGCTCGCCATCAATTCTGGCGCCTTCACCTTCCGGAACGTCTGCTCGGCGACCATCAGCAGCTTCCAGATCATGGCATTGGCGTTGTCTACCCGCTTGTAGTGTTTCGCCATCGTCGTTCCCCACCGCACCGCGCCGAAGGGACTCTCCACTGGGTTGGTCGTCCGCAGGTGCTTCCGGTACTCCTTGCGGTAATCGTAGTCGGCCACCAACCGATCCCAATCGTCATCGCGCAGTCGTCCGGTCTCCGAAAGCCCCTACCCCTCCCACCAACGGTGCAACTTCTCCTTCTGCACCACCCGGTTCCTGGTGTCGGAGAGCCGCTTGCGGGAAGCGTTTAGGACACGCGTGCCATTCGACCCGGTGCGCAAGGTGACGTGCGACCGCTACAGCGCCTACCTCCACCTTCAGGGCGATCAGCGCCAGGTGTGACCTCCCGATTTTGGGGCCGCATTTTTCCCGATATTCTGGCCGCTGTATGATCGCTCGGTTATGACCTGCTCATGCGCTCAACTCCTCTCGCCGCAGGAGCTACCCCGGCCGGTGCTGTCGATGCGACCGGACCTCCACCTTCATGCTCTCTCCCCGATGCAGCAGACGATCCAGGATCGCTGCCGACAGGTCCGCGTCGTGCAGCACCGCTCTCCACTCCGTGCGCGGGTCCTTGTTCGTCGTCAGCAGCATCGGCCGGTTCCCTCGCTGGTAGCGCTGGTCCACCACCGGGGACAGCGCGTTCGCCGCATACGACCCATACCTCAAGTGGCCCACCTCGTCGATCACCAGCACCTCCGGCGTCAGAAACCAGGAGAGCGCCGCTTCCCACTCAAAGGTGTCGAGGCTGCCGTTTCGGTTGATCCGGGTGATAGTGCCGACGGGGTCTTGCGTGTAGAGGTGGCTGTCGAAGGT
>JAILZB010000038.1 GCA_023512725.1 Chloroflexota bacterium
TGCTTGATCAGCGCCTCGAACTCTCGCGCCGGCAGCATCTTGACCGGGCAGGCGGTCTGGCTGCCGTCCTTGGTGTAGTCGACGCCGGCGTAGTAGCGGTACGGCGTGCCGTCCTTCGTCTTCTTGCCGGAAGAGTGGGCATCATCTTGCTCTCCGGCTTATTCGTTCCTCTTCGCCTTCGAGGAACGGCACGACTTCGTGCCCGAAGAGTCCGGGCGCCGGGTGCCCGCCCTTGTATCCCTGTCCGGCTCACTGCCTGGCTTCACTCAGCTTCGGGCGACGTGAGCTTCGCCCCAAGGCCGAGGAAGAGCACCAGTCCCTCGTCCAGGGCGTCGAGTTCGCTCGTGGACACCAAGCCGAAGACGCGGCGGATGCGTCGCTTGTCCACGGAGCGCAGATGATCGATGAGGGCGTAGGACGTCTTGGCAAGTCCACTGCGGCCTGGCTGGAGCATGGGATAGAGCGCCCCTTCACCAGGCGTCCCGGTCACGGGCACGATGGCGACCAGCGGGAAGCGCTGGTCGGCGATCACCGCCGGATCGCTGACGACAATGCACGGACGGACGCCCCGCTGCTCATGGCCGACAGTGGGGTCGAGCTCCAGGAGCACGACCGTACCGCGCTCGAGCCTCACCGCCCAACCTCGGTCCACCCCTCGCCGGGCACCCAGCGGACTTCCTTGCCCGCCTGGAGGTCGACCAGCCCGGCGGCATCCTCCTGCGGCAGGGAGGAGGCCCAGTCCTGGAACCCGGCCTCGGCCAGTTCGGCGGTTTCGGGGTGTGGGCTGCGGAGGGAGCGCTCGAGCAGGGCACGCCGACGGCGCTCGAGCTCGCGCCGAGCAGCCTCCTGGAGGAACTTGCTCCGGTTCTTCTCAAGTCGGTCGATCTCCCGGACCAGGTCAGCGGGCAAGGTCACGGTCACGCGCTCACTGGTCGGCATAGCTCACCTCGGTATGATCATACTTCAGATCATACCTCATGCCGGTACCCAAGCCAAGATCCGAGCGCCGAGCGCGGCGCTAGCCGCTGGCCTCGGCAGCCCAGGCCATCGAGACCACAGCCCGGAGAATCCCCACGGGAAGGGTGGACATCGATTGGGCATGGAGCGCGCTGGCTCGGCCGGCGGCTTGAAGAGGTCGGGGGCCGGTGTGCCCTCGAACGGGCAGGCGGACCGGGGGGCTCCCCGCGCCATGCGGGCGGCGCCGGCCAGGAATGTGAGAGTTAGGGGGGACGTTCAGGATTTCCCCTGCCTCGGGGGCGGCAAGCGCATGGTCATCGACCAGCAGCCGGCAGTGGAGGCGCTCACTTGGATGCAGGAGTCCGTTCACAAGTATCGCGTCGCTCCCACCCCGGAGGAGCAGGCGGATGCGCAGCTCTCGGCCTTCCCGAACGGGCGCATCGCTATAGTCTTCGGCGTCCGCGGCTCGCTTGGCACCTTCCGCAGCATCAACAGCTTTACGTTTGACGCTGCGCCGCTGCCCAAAGGACCAAAGGGGCGCGTTGCCCGGCTCGGCCTGGGGATGACGTCCATTTCCAGGACGTGCAAGATCCCGGACCAGGCGTTCACTGTGCTCAACTTCATCTGCAGCCCCGAGGGGCAGTACCTCAAGATCTCGCACGGCTACGCGCACCCGTCACGCAAGTCGCTGGTCGAGGAAGCCTGGTACAAGGAGTTCAAGACCGAGCGCTCCTACAGCAACCGCATCAACACCATCTTTCCAGACACGCTCAAACGCGGCGAAGGTCGAGCGATTACCCCTCATCCACGCGAGGCTGACGTCACCTCGGCGATCGACCCCAACCTGCAGGCGCTAATGAGGTGGTCATGTCCTGAGTCCTCACTTTTCGTGGCAGCACCGCACGGCCCGCTTCCAGCCATGGCCGAGGCGATGCCGCTGACAGTCTCTGGCCGAGAGCACACACCACGGCCACGCCGTCGATGATGGCCGGTGCAGGGGCTCCTGATAGTCGGCCCACTCCTAGGCCTGGGCGCCCCATGGCTCGCCCTGGATCCAGGCCGAGCCCTTTCTGGTCGGTCGCTACCCTGGTGTGCCTCCGTACGCCAGCTTACGCCTGGTGTCCGCCGCCGCCATCCGAGAAACCTGGGATCTTGCGTCCGGCGGCGTGGGAGGCATCGAGGGAGCGGCCTGAGGGGAATCCCTCACGGGAGGCAGCGGGGCAGCCGTCACTAGCCCCACGAGGTCCGACCGGCCCCGGAAGCCACGGGATGTCGCGGGCGTCAGCCGTTGCCGAAGGGCGTCGATCACCCAGCGCCAGGTGCCGTCCGGCTGCTGGTGGAGGACATCCGTCGTCCGGCCGCTCATCGTGACCGGCGCGCCGTCGGGACCGGTCCCGGTGAGCGTCCAGGAGCCGGAGACGCGCGCCCGGCGCCTGGCACAGTTCGTCGCCATGCCCGACGAGCACAAGAAGCTGTACCCGCAAGCAGTTCGACGTTCGAGGTTCGGAGTTCGAAGTCGGGAGCGGGGCGGAACGTCGAATCTCGAACTGTGCGCTCGGTGCCGCGCGGTAGCAGCCGCCTCGACGAAGCTCGGGTAGGCGGTCAGGCCGCGGCGATGGCGTAGCGGAACCTGTTGCGCTGGCGGTAGCCGCCTTCGCTGGTCCGGAACGGCGCCAGCGACTCGGCGACCGCCCGCCGCACCGCCTCGTTCCCCACCCGTTCGGCAGCGGCCACGAACGGCCCAGCCGACATCAGCGCGCGCACCGCCGTGTCCAGGTCGGGCCACTCGAACGGGCAGTCCACCTCGCCGCCGGTCAACGGCGCCAGCCCCGCCCGCTCCAGCAGCGCCTCAAGGCGCCCCGGCGCGGCGAGCGCGAACGGTCCCTCGGCCCCCGGCGGCGGGGGCGGCAGGAGCCTGGTCAGGCCGGCGATCGTGGCCGCGATTTCGCAGTCCTCTCGCCGGCCCCAGACCACCATGGCGACGAGGCCACCCGGCCTGGTGACCCGCTTGGCCTCGCGCAGCGCGTTGACCGGGTCGGCGGCGAACTGGAAGGCGTTGAAGCCGGTCACCACATCGAACGTCTGGTCGGGCCAGGGCAGCTCCTCCATCTCCCCGGCATGGAAGTCGCCTGCCGGCGTGCGCTCACGGGCGATCTCCAGGGACGCTTCGGCCGCGTCCAGACCGGAGACCTGCGCCCAGCGCGGGGCGGCGACGTGGGCTGCCAACCCGGGGCCGCAGCCCACGTCGAGGAGTCTGGTCCCCGTCCCGATCCGCGCCTCGGAGAAGACCGCCTCGTACACGGGGCGGAAGAACCCCTCCACGAAGGCGGCGTAGTCCCGTGCCTGGGCGCCCCATAGACTCCCTTGAACCTGCGCTGTGCCCACCGCTGCCATCCTCCGCCTCGCCGCGTCCTACGCGGGTGCCGCGGCGGCGTCCGCCGGTTCGCTCCCGGCTTCGCGGCGCACGACCTCCTCCAGCGGAGTCAGTCGCACCCCGAAGGTACGCGCCGTCTCGTCCATGTCGATGGGGGAGTCGAACGTCTCCAGCGCGGCCAGCATCCTGCTGATCACCTCGGCCAGGCCGGGCACCGGCGGGAGGTCGGGGAGCAGCTCGCCCGGCGGGACGGTCCGTACGGGAATGGGATGCCCCAGCACCCGCTCGTAGGTGGCAACCACGTCCCGCAGGGAGAAGGCCTCCGGTCCACCGATGACCAGGCGCCGATTGACCGCCTCCGGGTGGCCAACGGTTGCCACGGCGAACGCGGCCACGTCGCGCGCCGCCACGAAGCTGTGCCGGCGGCGTCCCTCGCCCACGAGTGTGACGGGCCGCCCCGCCCGTGCCGGCCCGCCCACCACCAGGGGCAGCAGGAGGTCGATGAAGGTGGTGGCCGCCAGGATGGTGTGCGGCAACCCGCTGGCGCGCAGGTACGCCTCGGTCTGGGCTTTCGCGCGCAGTAAGGGCACCGGGCTGGCCTCGTCGGCGGCGATGGTCGAGACGAAGATGAACTGCTGCGCCCCCGCCTCGCGTGCCGCGTCGATCAGATGGCGATTGCCCTCCAGGTCGACCGTCTGCGGGGTGTCGGCGCCACCACGCGAGCCGGCGCTGGCGGTGGTGATCAGCACGTCGCTGCCCCGGCAGGCCGGCGCCAGCGAGGCCGAGTCTTTCAGGTCGCCCACGACGGGCTCGGCCCCCGCATCCACGAGCGGCTGGTAATTCGAGCCGCTCCGCACCAGGATGCGCACGTCCTGCCGCTGCTCGAGCAGGCTGCGCGCGATCATGCCACCGACCACACCGGTAGCGCCCACGACGAGGATCATGGCAGTCTCCTTGCGATCACGTATCGCCACTCTGTCGCGATCCGGTACGAGCCCGACGCGGTGCGGTAGGGCGCGATGGCCTCCGTCAGCGCCGCCGCGACGGCTTCTGGGCCGCTCGTGCGCTCGGCCAATACGGCCGGGCCGGACGCGCCCGCTGCCCGAAGCCAACTCGATCGGTCGGGGAACTCGAAGGGAACCTCGATGTACTCGTCTTCCTTGGGCGTCAGGCCGGCCCGCTCCAACAGCCCATCGAGAGCGCCCGGGTACGAGAGCGCGAACGGGCCCGGAGCGCCGGGCGGCGCCGGCGGCAGCAGCGGGCGCAGCGCCCGCAAAAGCGCCACCAGCTCCGTCTGCTCCTCGCGTCCCCAGACGAGGACGTATACCGGAGCACCCGGCTTGGCGACCCGCCGGGCCTCGGCGAGCGCTGCCACCGGGTCGGCGGCGTACTGGAAGCTATTGAAGCCGGTGACGACGTCGAACGAGCGGTCGTCGTATGGCAGGAACTGGAGATCGCCCACGTCGAACCGCCCACTGGGGACGCGCCGACGCGCGATCTCGACGGACGGCGCCGCCGCATCGATGCCGGTGACATGCGCCCCCGCCGCGGCGGCCAGCAGGCAGAGCCCGCCCGGGCCGCAGCCGACGTCGAGTACGGTGCTGCCCGGCCCAATACCCGTGTGCTTGATAGCGTGCTGGAATAACGGCCGGTGCAGGGGCTCCTGATAGTCGGCCCACTCCTGCGCCCGGGCGCCCCACAGCTCGCCCTGGACCCTGGCCGATCCCTGCTTCTGGTCGGTCGCTGCCATAGCCATCGTGTGCCTCCTCCAGTGTGCCGTCTTCCGCCAGCATAGCCGCGATGTTCGCCACCGCCATCCGAGAAACCTGGGATCTTGCACCGGGCCGCGATGGGGCACCCTGAGGGAAAACCCTCATGGAGGCAGTGAGGGAGATTGAGCAGCGGGTCGATGGGGGGCTAGCCCAGCCCCCGCTTCAGAGCGAAGGCCGTCGCCTCGGCCCGGTTGCGGACGCCGAGCTTTGTGTAGATGTGGGTCAGGTGGCGATCGACGGTGGAGACAGAGACGACCAGCTCGGCAGCGATCTCCTTCGTCGTGCGGCCTCCGGCGAGCAGGCGCAGCACCCGGATCTCTGCCGGAGTCAGGTCCTCAAAGGATCTCCCGCTCGGAGAGCCCGGGCGGGGCGGGGGCGCAGCCTCGACAGCCAGCGCTTCGGCAATGGCCTGGTCAAGCGACATCGCCGCGCCCTCAGTCCAGGCCACCGCATAGGCCGCTGGTCCGAGCCGCTGTCTGGCCACATCCAGCGCCTCCCTGAGGAGCGCCTCGCTGAACGGGATCAGCGGCGTGTGGGTCGACTCGCTAACTGCCGTGGCGAACGCACCCAGCCGAACGGCTCGGACCGGCTGCCCCAGCGCGGCCGCCAGACGGGCGAAACTCGCCAGGATTGGGGCCAGGCCCCACGGCCCGAACACCGTCTGCATGACAGCCAGCGCTTCCTGGAGCCGTGCGTGCGCCTGGCGGAGCTCGCCCTCCCGCAGGGCGACCACGCCCAGGAGGCTCAGCAGGATACCGATGCCCTCCTGGTGGCCAAGCTCCCGCCGCATCGCCAGGCTCCGCTCGTAATAGGCCCGCGCCATGGGGTAGTTGCCCTCGATGTGGGCCGCTATCCCGAGCAAGTGGAGCGGCCAGGCGATCAGCCAGGGGTCAGCCACGTCCTCGGCCACCGCCAAGCTCTCTCGAGCCAGTGAGCGGGCAGTGGTGGAGTCGTCCTCGTAATAGGCCACCCGCCCCAGGTGATGGAGCGTAAGGGCCACGGTCCATCGGTCGTCCCGCTCGCGGGCGATCTGCAGACTTTCGGCCAGCAACGCGCGGGCTGTGAGCAAGTCGCGCTGGTGTTGCGCCAGGTAGCCTGCGCCGAGGAGCGCCTTCATGCGCGCCGCCGACCGGACGGGCGTTCTTTCCAGCGCCCGTGCCAGCCACCGCCGCCCTTCGTCGTGGTAGCTGCGCAGCCACCAGAACCAGGCCAGCGCGCCGCTCAGTTTGAGGGCGGCTTCGTCCCCGCGTGCCGGGTTCAGCCCCCACTCCAGGGCGATTCGCAGGTTGTCGTGCTCCTCCTCCAGCCGATCGAGGAACCGCTGGTACTCGACGCCGCGGAGCTTTGGCTCGGCTTCCTCCGCCAAGGCGAGGAAGTAGGCAAGGTGGCGATCCCGTGTGCGCTCGGCCTCGCCCGCTTCCTGCAACCGGTCGTGGGCGTACTGCCGGATGGTTTCAAGCAGCCGATAGCGTACGGCGCCGCGCTGTTCCTCAGTCAGCACCAGCGACTTATCGACCAGCCGGGCCAGCAGGTCGAGCACGGCATCGGGGTGGATGCCGTTGCCCGCGGCCACCGCCTCGGCGGCCTCGAAGGTCCAGCCCCCCGCGAACACGGACAGCCGGCGCAGCAGCGTCCGCTCCGGCTCCGAGAGCAAGGCATAGCTCCAGTCGACCGTCGCACGCAGCGTCTGCTGGCGGGGCAACGCCGTCCGGAGGCCGGTGGTCAGCAGGTGGAAGCGGTCGTCCAGGCGCGCGGCGATCTGCTGGACCGAGAAGAGGCGCACCCACGGCGCTGCGAGCTCGATCGCCAACGGCAGCCCGTCCAACCGCATGCAGACCTCCGCCACTGCTCGCGCGTTCGCGTCGGTAAGCTGGAAGGTTGGGGCGACGGCCGACGCTCGCTGGACGAACAGCGCCACGGCCGGAGATTGGCTGACGGCCTCTGCTGAGGACTCTCGTGCGAGGTCAGGCACGGGCAACGGTGGGACCGGCACCACCTGTTCCCCCGCCAAGCGAAGCGCGGCCCGGCTGGTGGCCAGCAACTTCAGTCCCGGACATGTGCCGAGCAGTGCGGCTGCCTCGGACAGGCCGGCCAGCAAGTGTTCGCAGTTGTCCAGCACCAGCAGCCGCCGCTGGTGGCGCAACCGATCGATCAGGACCTCTCGAAGCGGGCGACGGCCCGGAGCGCGGATGTCGAGCGTCCGGGCAATGGTGAAGAGGAGCAGCGCCGGATCGCGGAGCGGGGCCAGGTCGACGAACCAGACCCCATGCTCGAAGGCGCCAACGAGCTGCGTTGCGACTTCCAGGGCCAGGCGTGTCTTGCCGGAGCCGCCCGGCCCGGTCAGCGTGACCAGCCGTTTGCCCCCGCTCACCAGGTACTCGCGCACGGTGGCCAGCTCGCGCTCGCGGCCGAGGAGCGGCGTTGGTGGCACGGGCAAATTGTGCGGGGGAGGAGTTCTTTCCTTCGACCGAAGGCGCAGCCGCCGCGGCGGCGAGGCGGATTGACCGAGTTGCGCGTCCAGACACCCCGCCGCGAGCGTGGCCAGAGCATCTCGAGCTGCCGGCCGCCCCGGGGCTTTCCCGTAGTGGGGCTGCCACGCCTGCAGGTCGGCGGGGCGGATGACGAAGTTCCGGCCGATCCGCCGGGCAGGTAGGCGACCGGCACGGATTGCGCGCCGCACCGTCTCCTGATGGACGCCCGTGGCAATCGCAGCGTCGGGGACGCCGAGTAGCTCCGGGCGATCGATTTCCATGCTTCTTCAGCGTTTCTGGGTGCTTTGCTCAGCCCCACCGCACCTGCTAAATGTACGCGATGTGTCGACTCAAGGCAACAGATCGACGAGCACAGCGACCGTGGATCAGTGCCTGTTGGAGTGGGAAGTGAGAGTGTGGAGTGCCGATGGTTGCTCCTCCACTGGCAGCTTCAGGAGCGGGCGCAGCATCCGTTCGCTCACTCTGGGGCGAGACAAAGGATCACCCAGTGCACTGATGGCCTGCACGACCTCTGGTGCGAGATTGAGCAGGCCCAAGATTTGGGTGACGCGGGCGCGGGTGATGCCGAACTTGCGGGCCAGGTCAGCCCGAGAGGTGCGCTCCCCCACACTCAGCATGCCCTGCCCCTCCTGCGCCAAGGCGATGGGATTGCGGTGCTGCTTGGAGGAGCGCGCTGGCCCTGTCGGCGGCTCGAAGCACCCAGGCGGCTCTGCGCCCTCGAATATGGTAGGCGAACCGCGCTGCTCCCCGCGCTGCTAGCGTGGCGCCGGCGCGGAGTGTGAGATTCAGGGCGGAAGTTCGGGATTTCCCCCTGCTCGGGGAGCCACTGCTGCTTCCGGCGTCGCCGGTATCTCCCGCATCCTCGGCAGCTTACCATTCATACTGGAGGTTTCCAAACCGTCTCGCCCACCCACAACTGGAGGCATGGGAAGGGCTGTTCGCCAGCCCCGTGGGTTGGGACGACAGGCTGGTCGGCTCGATTATTCAGTTGCCTTGTATGGTCGTGCCTCTCGCGCTGGCGTTGCGGGCGTTCCACAGGAGGGACATTCTTACGTAACCAGGCCGGTCTGAGGCACCACTCAGGCCCGGGCTTCAGCGACGAGAGACAGGGCGTCGTGCTCCACTTGCTTACCCGAGTTCGCCGCCTAGGTGGGCTGGCCCGCCCCTTCCCCACCTGGCCATTCGCACGGATGCCGCTTCGCCCTCAAGGGGGCACATCCTGTTGGGGAGCCATGCTAAAACGGCCAGAATGACCGATTCGCAGGAGGCGCTCTCGTGGCCAAGAGAATCGTGCTGCCCAGGCCAAGGCCCACCTCTCTGCGCTCGTCGCCCAGGTCGCGTACGGCGGCGAACGCTACGTGATTGAGCGCGGGGGAAGCCCCTGGCCGCCCTTGTGAGCATGAACGACCTGCAGCGCCTCGAGGCGTTAGCATCGCCCGCTCGGCCGCAGGGCGCCCTCGCGCTCGTCGGCGCCTGGCGGGACGTGGAAAAGCGGGCCCTGGATGTCCTCATCTCCGACATCTCTGCCCAACGGGCGCGGGACACTAGCCGAGCGGTCTCCCTCGAAACTTGATGGATCTCCTCGCTACGGACGTGCTCAGTACTCTCCTGCGGCGGGCGCCTCTCCCACCCTGCTCGCGAAGCTGGCCTCGTTGCCGCCGGATTGGCACCAATTGCTCTGGCAAGCATCGCGCCTAACTTTCTGCCCGAGCTGCTCTACCGTCAAAGCCTTTGAGGCACATCCTGCCATCCGACACTTCCCCTCGTCCCGCGCCTGGCCGGGCAAGTGCCCACGGCTACCTCCTGCGGCGTGGCGACTGATGGCACTCCTCGCCGTCAGCTCAAGGCCAAGCTCGATGAGCGCACTGAGCAGCTGGGTAGGAGCGGCAAAGCATTACGCTCTTCGGACCTGCTCCCGCGAGGAGCAGCGACTATCCTGGCACATCCCATGCTCCCCCGAGAGGAGCCCGCTCTCCTCATCTTGCGGCTCAAGCGCCTTTCAACTCCCGGGTCAGGAAGTCCACCAGCTTCTGCCAGGCCTCCTTGGCTGCCTCGAGGTGGGCCGGGTTATCGGTCGTCCGGTGGAAGCCGTGAGCCGTGCCAGGAAAGATCTGGTAGCTAAAGTCTTTCCCGTTCGCCTTCATCGCCGCCTCGAGCTCCGGGATGCTCGCGTTGATGCGCGCATCGTTGCCAGCATAGACCGCCCAGATCTTCCCCTGCAGGTTCGGCACCTGGTCGAGCGGCGGCGCTGGCCCGTAAAACGGCACGGCTGCAGCGATCTCGGGAGAAGCGAGGGCCAACCGATAGGTGTAGCCGCCACCGAAGCAAAAGCCAAAGGCGCCGAACCGGTTTGGTTGCACCCCGGGCTGGGCCTTAAGCCAGGCGAGGCTGGTCAGGAGGTCCGCCGTCAGGTCGGCCGGATTCGCCTGGCTGAGCGCTGCCGCGATCCGCGCCGGGTCTCCCACCGCTTTGGTCCCCCCCGCTCGCGATACCAGGTCGGGTGCCAGGGCAATGAAGCCAACCTTCGCGATCCGACGCGTGACCTCCTCAATGTGCGGCACCAGCCCCATGTTCTCATGGATCACGATCACCCCGGGGTAGCTCCCGGGCGCTGCCGGTCGGGCGAGATAACCATACAGGGTCCCTGCCGGCCCCGGAAACGAGACTTCCCTGGCCTGCACCGCGGGGTCATCGGGCGTCACCGTTGCCTCTGGCCCCACCACGGGCGTCGCAGTTGGCCGTGCCGCTGCTACCGTGCCAGCCGGAGCAGCGGTGCCACTCACTGGCGGGCCGGCCGGTGCGGCGCTTGGTGTGCAGCCCAGCGCCGAAAGGACAGCCGCCGCCGCGGTAACACTGCCAGTGATCAGCACGGTCCGGCGTAACAGCTCACGCCGGCTCAGCCGCCCCTCGCGGTACTCCTCCGCGAACTCCTCAATCAGGTAGCGCTGATACTGGTTAAGTTCGGCCATCCTCCTGCCTCCCGTCCGAGTCTAGCGAGGCGAGGTCGAGGAAGCGACGTTTTTCCTCCGCCTATAATCGCGCCGACACTGCAACGAGGAGCAAGATGCACGGCCTGCACGTGGAGTTTGTCATCAAGCCTGGCCGCGAGGCTGACTTTCTCGAGTGGAAGCGCCGCGAAGGGGAACTGCAACGGAAGACGCCCGGGTTCATCAAGCGCTCAATGTGCCGCAGCGTTGAGAACCCCCGCGTCTTCTACTACACCACCTGGTGGCAGAGCGCTGAGGCGATGCATGCCTTCAGTCAGAGCCCGGAGTTCAAACGGGCCCAGGAGGAGACCGGCGCCCTCACGGTGGCGGAGTCGCGCCTCCTCACCCCCGTCACCGAAGTGTTCGATGAGCGCGGCGAGTTCCCCGACGGTTGACCTGGCCCCGTGCCCTCTCGGGCCGCTCCTGCCACTAGCGGAGGAGCAGCCGCCCGAGCGTGAGCCAGTAGTAGACCAGATACGCCCCCGCCGCAAGGAGCAACACCGCGCTCAGCAGCTGGCTGGAGCGAAGCAGGGGACGCACGCCAGCTAGCACGGTGCTTCGGAAGAGCGCAACCGCCAGTGTTAGCACCGTCACCACGAAGCCCATCCCCAGGGCATAGAGGAAGAACTGGACGATGCCCGCCCCGGCCCCTTCCACCACGAGGGTCGTCCCGACCACGGTCAGGAAGATCGGCAGGGCACAGCTCAGGGAGGCCGCGCCGTAGGCCAGGCCGTAGGCGAAGAACCCGACCAGCCCGGCCCGCCGCGCCAGCGGCCCCAGGCGGTCAGCAACCTGCTCCCCAGCCGCTAGGACAAGGCTCCGCCCGCTCAGCAACGCACCGCCCGCCAGCACTAAGGCGACACCCACTCCTAGCCCGACCAGCGGAAGCGAGCGCGCAAGCCAACCGCTCACGAGGCTGATCGCCACCCCCGCCAGGCCAAACAGCACCACGAAGCCCGCCGTCACCGCCAGACTGATTCGGAGCGCCGCTCCGAGCCGCCCCCAGCGACCACGCCCGGCTCCTGCGCTCCTAAGGTACAGCCCCAGGTAGGCCGGAAGAAGCGCAAAACCACAGGGATTGACCGCCGCTACCATCCCCGCCCCGAACGCGTAGCCAAAGGGAAGCACAGCGGCCAGCGTATCAAGCGCCACCGTTCCCGCAGTCGAGAGGCGTTCCACGCCCGCTGCCGCTCCTCTTCCCGTCAGGAGGGCAGCCCCCACTGCCAGTGCCAGCGCGGTCACCACCCCCACGATCCCCAGCACTCCACTGTGGATCTGCTGCCGCGTGAGCACCGGAACGTCTTTCATCGCTTCCGATCGTAACGTATCGCCCACCTTGCCAGCCGCTGGGGCACTGCCCGCTCAGCCGGGGAGGCTTTCCCTGCCGGGGGCATCCGCCTCCGCTTCCTCGGCAAAGCGGAGCACGGTCTGCAGGCCGTCCGTCCCGACCACCACCGTGGGATACTCCTGCTCGGCCTCGTGCTTCCACCTCGCCGGGTCGGTCAGGGCAGGGCTGAAATGCGTCAGCCAGAGCCGCCGCGCGCGGGAGGCTCGCGCGAGCGCCGCTGCCTCACGGAAGAGGAGATGCTTGCGCTGGTGCGCCCGCTCGGCCTGAGCCGGGTCGGCAAAGGTCGCCTCACAGATGAGCAGGTCGACGTCGGCAAAAAATGCGGGCATCTGCGCGGTCGGACGGCTATCGGTGAGGTAGCCCACGCTCAGGCCAGGGCGTGGCGGCCCCAGCACAGCAGGTGGCCAGACCACCTGCTCCCCTACGACCACCGGCTCGCCTTCCTGAAGCGCCCGCCACTGCTCGACCGGCACCCCGAGCGCCTGCGCCCGCTCAGGGAGAAAGCGCGGGGCGCGCGGCAAGTCCAGGCGATAGGCCAGGCACGGGACGCGGTGATCTCCCGCGAGGGCACTCCCCAGAAACGGGCCAGCTGGGAAGGCTGCCCCATCGGCCAGCTCGCGCGCCTCCAGCGGGAATGGCAGCGGCCCAGCGAGCGTCACCACTGCCTGGAGCACCTGGCCAAGGCCCACCGGCCCCACGATCGTGACAGGCTCCGTCCGCTCGGCAAACGCGATGGCAAGCAGCACCCCCGGTAGCCCCGCGGTATGGTCAGCGTGGTAGTGGGTGAGGAGGATCGTCTCGATGGCCCGGAAGCCGAAGCCATACTGCCGGATGCCAACCTGGGTGCCTTCGCCGCAGTCGATCAGCACGGCACGGCCCTGGCTCCGCAGCATCGCGCTGGCCAGCCAGCGCCCGGGCAAGGGCATCATCCCGCCCGTCCCCAGCAGCACGACCTCGATCACCGGCTCACCGGCCAGGCAGCCTGGTGAGCAGGGCAAAGTCGCCGATCACCGCGCGGACCTCGTACCGCCCGGCGAACTCGGCGTAGAACTGCTCCCGGAGGAAGGGGTCACGTCCGAAGATGATAATCACGCGGATCGGCCGGCCGAACCAGTCCCCCGTGAACCGACCGCGGTCAACGTTGAGCAGGTGCCAGAGCGAGTCTTGATCGACATAATTCTGGTTGCTCAGATAGTAGGCGACATCCTTCCAGGCGAGGTAGAACTCCCCCGGCTGCAGGATCTGCTCGGCCAGAGCCCCAATCTCCGGCCCGCCCGCGAGCCCGTAGAAGTAGTTGGTCGAGTAAGGAGATTGCGACTGCTCCCAGGTTACTGCCAGCGCCCAGGTGAGGGAGGCTGCTGCCGGCAGCAACACGAGCTGGGGGCCGAGCCGGCGGGCAACGATCACCCCCACGGCCAGGGCCGGAAAGGCGATCACAGCTGGTGGCAAGAGCAGAGGGGGAAGGAAGTCAAAGCTCCAGACGTTGATGTGTCGCGCTCCCACCTCGAAGAAGAAGTAGCCCCCAAGCACTGCCACCACGAGCGGGTGTAGCAGCACTTCCAGGGGGTTCACCTGGCGGAAGAGGCGTGCTCCCAGGAGCGCGGCCACCGCCGCCAGTGGTGGCATCGCGGCAATGTGGTACTTCGGGAACTCACCTGCCGTCTTGACAAGGTAGACCACCAGACAGGCCCAGGCCAGCGCGAGCAGCAGGTCGATCGCCTGGCCTCCCGTCCGGCCGTCCGCGGGTGGGGTCCGCCAGGGTCGCAGGGGAGCAGCTGCTCGCGGGCGTACTCCCGGGTGCCGGAGCGAGCGGCGGAGCTGGCTGGCAGCAGTCGCCAGGGCTGCCCCGAACTCTCGCAGGTGGTCCACTACCCGCACGAGGGTCGTCCCGAGAAGCAATAGCGGGAGATAGGGGCCCATCCAGCGGAGCGGTGGCTGTGCTGCCCACTGGAGCGCTTCGAACGTCCGGAGCG
Organism: Chloroflexota bacterium; assembly: GCA_023512725.1. Classification (GTDB taxonomy): domain Bacteria; phylum Chloroflexota; class Dehalococcoidia; order SpSt-223; family SpSt-223; genus JANWZD01. Next base: position 13,904 of record JAILZB010000038.1, read on the forward strand.
AGCGAAGGCCGTAGCCTGCCGCGTCCTCAAATTCGCGGGCGAGCACCTCGAACGGCATCTCGAACGGCATCTCTTTCAGCTGGCAGAGCAGCCACCAGCTCGGTAGAAAGAGCGCTGCTCCCAGCCCTCCGATCGTCAGCGCCTCGGCCAGCCCACGCTCGAGCCGACCCTGCACCAACCGGTACACCACGATGGCTCCAAGGAAGAAGAAGGGCGTCGTCATCTTGGCAAAGAGCGCCACGGCAAAGAGCACGGCGAGTGCCAGGCGGGCTCCCCAGCCGCGGTCGCGCCAGCAGAGAAAGAGCCAGACCAGCAGCATCAGCAGGACGGTCAGCACCGTCCCATCGATGTCGAGCAGTAAGGCACTTTGGAGGGTTAGCGGGTTGAAGAGGTAGAGCAAGGCGGCCCAGAGGGCGAAGCCATCCCGCTGCGGGTGAGCAGCCAGGCCGGTCCGCACAGTTAGAGCGACCAGCAGTGCCGTGAGCGCGGTCGTCCCCACCCCAAACAAGCGCGCGACGGTCTCGCTCGCGCCGAACAGCTTGAATGTCAATCCGAGGGCGTAGATATAGAGTGGCGGGTGCCAGAGGCCATACTGGAATTGCTGGTCGATCCGCCCTTTGTGGTCGATCATGAAGCCGACGTTGGCGTAGGGAACACCCGTCTCGGCCACCGCCCGCGCCATCTGGGCGAAGCTGACCTCGTCGTAGACATAGCGCTTCCCCAGCATCGGCCAGAGTAGCACCAGCACTGCAGCCACTGCCAGGAGGATCCCGGTGGCGAGCCCGAGCGGAGCCAGCGAAGGCACGGCACGTCGCTGTTGCCAGCGGAGTGCGGGGCGGGCCCAGCGAGGAAGGGGCGGAAACGGCGCTACCACCACCGCGTTCCCTCTCGGCGGCATCCGCACGGTGCCTTCCCGTCCCACCGCGGGCAGCTGCTCTCTTCGCCCCGAGCGGAGAGCCCGCCGGGGAGAACCGGCCGCGTGGGGCCACCTCCTGATGGCCCATCACGCAGCGCCAAGCTGGAGCCCTCCGGATGCCAGCCCAAAGCGGGAACACTGCCTCTTCCCCTCTGGCCGCGTGCTCAAGCAAGTGACTGAGCGAGTTGCCGACTTCCCCTGGCTGGGGGCCCCTCTCGGCGCTGGGCACCCGCCGCGCTCCCGACGGTTCACAGGCTGTCCTTCCTCCGGAGCGCGAGCAGCCCCACCAGAAAGGCCAGCCCCAGAAACAGCCCGAGGATGGCCAGGTGCTGCTCGACGCTGATGGCAAACGTCCGGCCGTAGGTCGTATCGGTGAGCAAGCTAAGGCTCTCTCCCCCCTGAGCGCGTGCAATCCGCGGGAGGTCGAGGATGGCACCAAGCGCCTCCCAGCTCCACTTGCTCAGGGTGAAATTCGCCACCCAGCGGGCGATTTCTCCCATCTGGGGGAGGGGGAAGATCATTCCGGCAAGCACAATCTGGGGAATGAGCAGCACTGGCACCAGGTTACCCGCCTCGTCACTGGTCGCTGCCACCGCCGAAATGGCAAGCCCTACGGCGGTCGCGGCGAGGAAGGTTAGCAGCACCGTTGCCACCAGCCCGACAGCCGCCTCGACCGTCGGGAGAGGGAACGCAATCCAGGTCGTAATGATTCCGAGCAAGAGAGCTGCCTGTCCCGCTGCCACCACCCCGAGCACGGTCAGCTTCGAACCGAGGTAGGGCAGCAGTCCCAGCGCAACCATCCGCTCGCGACGGTAGACCGGCAGCTCCTTGACGATCTCTTTCGCAGCGTTAGAAGTTCCCAGCCAGATTGCTACCAAGGTGATGACGAACAGCAGAGCTAGGGCATCCCGCGCATTGCCACACGGCTGAGTGAGATCCTCTCCCTGGAGGGCCGTGGGAAGCCGGCTTACCTCCTCGGCGGTGAGCCCACAGTTGCGAGGCCAGTCCACGAGCGCGGTCGGCGGGGGCACGCGGGCGGTAACCAGGCGATCGAGCGGGATGAGGAGGGGCCGGTCACTGAACACAGCTGGTGAAAAGACGAGGCAGGTCAGAATGGCCAGCACTGGCACCTGCAGACCGAGCACGGCGAGCGCCCGCCGATTCGCGAGGAGCAACTCGGCCGACCGCTGGGTGAGAATGGCAAACTGGCGCCAGGGAGAGATCACGCTCCGTGCCGGGCGCGCACGCCGCTGGCGCGCCCGGCGGGCTTCCTCGGGCCGACGCCCGGCCACCTCCCCGAGATGGAGCGCAGCGTAGGGCGAGGCGCGGTAGCGCTCGGCGTAATGGCCCGGGCTCGGCTCGCGCTCCAGTCGGTCGTAGATCGCGACGAACTCCTGGACCCCGAAAAAGTCCAGCGCCTCCCGCGGAGCCCCGAAAAAGGCCACCTGCCCACCCCTTGCGAGCACGATCACCTTATCGCAGAGCAGGATGTCCTCGGTCGCATGGGTCACCAGCACCAGCGTCCGGCCCTGGTCGGCTAGCTCACGCAAGAGCCGCATCATCCGGGCCGTCGTCGCGGGGTCCAGGCCAGCCATCGGTTCGTCGAGGAAGAACAGGCTCGGGCGCGTGAGCAACTCCACACCGATCGAGGCCCGCTTGCGCTGGCCACCGGAAAGGCGTGCGATCGGTATCCCCTCCTGCTCCTTTAACCCGAGTTCCAGCAACACTTCGTCGATGCGGGCTTCGCGCTCGTTCCGCGTCGTGTCAGGGGGCAAGCGTAAGGCAGCGGCATAGCGGAGCGCCTGGCGGAGGGGGAGGTCGCGGTGGATGATGTCTTCCTGCGGCACGTACCCGGTCGCCGTGCGAAAGGCATCGTAGTTCTGGTAGAGGTCCTGGCCGTTGTAGAGCACCACCCCGGACGTTGCCGGGCGGTAGCCGCAGAGCGCATCGAGGAGGGTCGACTTCCCCGCGCCGGAGGGCCCGACGATCGCGACGAATTCGCGCGGGTGGATCGTCAGCCAGGTCTCGTGGAGGATGGTCTTTCCCCCGCCAACAGTGCGGCAGAGCGCCAGCGCATCCAGCCGGATGGCCCCATCGCTGCTGGCAGGCTCGATCGCATCCGCCACCAGCACCAGCGCGTAGGGGCCGATCTGGAACTGATCTCCCTCCTGCAGGGGCGCGCTCTTGATCCGCCGTCCGTTCAAGAACGTTCCATTGGTCGAGCCCAGGTCAACTAACAGGTAGCGCTCCCCGTGCCGCTCGATCCGAGCGTGAAAACGTGAGACCTGGGGATGCGCGAGGGTCAGGTCGTTCGTCTCGTCGCGCCCGATCGTCAGGCTGGAACGGCCGGCCAGCTCGGTTCGCGCCTGGGGGGTGGATGGCACCTCCTCACCGGCCACGAACACCAGGTGAACCCCCTCTCCCAGCCGGAACGAATCGCCGTTCTCCAGCAGCTTCCGGGCAATCCGCTGGCCGTGGTGGTAGATCCCCGGCCCACTTCCCACCTCGACCAGTTCCCAGCCCGTGGGCGTGCGACGCACCTCGGCATGACACTCGCCGACCGTCGGGTCGGGGAGCACGATAGTATTCCGCGGGCCGCGGCCAAGCGTGATCACCTCCCCCACCAGGGGGTAGCGAAGCGCCTGGCCTGCCAGCCAGACGAGCAAGTGCGGACCGCTCGTGGGAAGAACGGTAGTTGCGCGGGTGGCTGCTTCCCCATGCTCCCTCGCCGCGCCGGGAGAAGGCAGCGTACCCGCAGAGGGGGTACCAACCGGGAAGGTGGGCAACTCGAGGGTTGCGCGCTGCCCTGGCTCAGGGGCGGGCAAGCTCCTCTGCTCGAACATCAGCCGGTACGGCCCGATTGTGATCTGATCACCACCGCGTAACGCAAACGGCCGGTGGGCCGCCAGGCGCACGCTGTTGACGGTCGTCCCATTGAGACTGCCCAGGTCGATCAGGGCAATGGCATCCTCGTGCCAGGCGAGGACAGCGTGGCGACGCGAGACAGCGGGGTCCGCAAGCACGACCCCATTCTCTTCGGCACGACCAAGGGTCAGGGGAAAGCCAGCGACCAGCCGCTCCTGGCGTTCCCCGCCGGGACCCTCGATAATCAGGCGGCCCAGCGGCTGGTCACTCCCCGAAAGCACCAGCACCACCCGAGGGGAGGACTGACGGCAGATTGCCGCCGAGAGGAACATCATAGAAACCGGTCGGGTGAGCGTCAAGCGACCCGGCCACTCGGAGCGAAGGTCCTATGCTGACTGGTATCGACCATGCTGTCATCGTCGTCCCCAACCTCGAGCGGGCCATCGCCTCCTTCCGCGCCCATGGCTTCCAGGTCGAGCCCGGAGGGGTCCACGGTGGGGGTGCCAGCCACAACGCCTTGATCGGTTTCCAGGACGGAAGCTACCTCGAGCTGTTTGCTGTGCTCGACCCGGCTGCCCCGCGCCCTCCCCACTGGCGTGCCCGGCTGGAGCGCGGCGGCGGCCTGGCCGACCTGGCCCTGGGGGCTAAGGAGATCGAGCGGGAGGTCGAGCGGCTGCGCGCCGCCGGCTTCGAGTACCCGCTCCCTCGAGCGATGAGCCGCTGGCGCCCCGATGGACGCGAGCTCCACTGGCGCCTGACCTCCGCCACCAGCTGGCCGGGCGCCTGGCTTCCCTTCCTGATCGAAGATGACACTCCGCGAGAATGGCGGGTTCCCGGAGGGAGCGCGGCGGTTCATTCGAACGGCGTGACTGGTATTGCCGCCGTCGAGATTGCCATTCCCGACCTCGCCCTGGTCGACCGTCTCTACCGGCCGCTGCTTGGCCTCCCACCCGACCCTGCAAGCACCGCCCGGCTCCGCCTCGATGGGGCCGAATTCCTCTTTCGGCTCGTTCCCGCGGGGAGCGAGGTCGGCCCGGTTGCCGTGCTGCTCGCAACCCCCACCCAACCTGTGCCTGCCCAGGTCGTGATCGAGCAAGCGACCTTCGTCTTCGTGCCCCCATCGACTGCCTGAGCGCTAGCCCCTACAATCCCGCTCAGCCGTCCTCCGGCCAGACCAGCGACGAAGGAGAAGCAGGTGGATCTCCTGCAGGCAGCAGCCTTAGGCATCCTCCAGGGCCTGACCGAGTTCCTCCCGATCAGTAGCTCCGGCCACCTGGTGCTGGCCCATACGCTGCTCGGCTGGCAGACGGAGAACGACCTGACCTTCGATGTGGCGCTCCACCTCGGGACGCTCGCCGCCGTGCTTACCTATTTCGCTCGTGAGATCTTCCAGCTCGTCGTGGCGACGGTCCGTAGTCTCCTCCGCCGCTCGTTTGCCGACCCCCTTGCTCGGCTCGGGCTCTGCCTGATCGTTGGTACATTGCCGGGAGTGGTGGCAGGGGTGCTCCTGGAAAGTGCGGCCGAACGTGCCTTTCGTGACCCGCGGTTGGTTGCCCTCATGCTGCTGCTCTTTTCCGGGGTAATGTGGCTGGCTGAGCGGCTCGCTTCCCAGAAGCGGTCGCTCGTCAGCCTCCGCCTGATGGATGCCCTAGTGGTCGGTGCGGCCCAGGCCGTGGCATTGGTCCCGGGCGTCAGTCGGAGCGGCATTACGATCTCGGCCGGCCTGGTTCGTGGCATCGCTCGCGCCGATGCCGCCCGGTTCAGCTTCCTCCTGGCAGCTCCGATCACGGCCGGGGCAGCCGTGCTCCAACTCACGAAGCTCGCCCTCAGCGGGATAGCCAGCGAGATGGTGCTTCCCTTCCTGGTGGGGATCGTCTCCTCGGCCATCGTTGGCTTTCTCTGCATCGTCTTTCTGCTGCGCTTTCTTTCGCGCTTCTCGCTGCGGGTCTTCATTGCCTATCGGGTCCTGCTCGCCCTCATCGTGCTGGTCATCGCCTGGCCCCGGGGGTGAACCGACGACATGCTCGCTCCGGCCGGTCGCACGACCCTGGCTGCTCTGGGCTTCGTCCTGCTCGGGTGCGCGCAGCCAGCGCCTGCACCACCGCGGACGCTCGTGATCGCAGTCACCGATGCTACCGAGGCTGCCGCGGAGCGCCTGGCTAGCTTCGCACAGGAACGGATCCCGGGGCTGACCCTCCGTCTTCGCCCTGGGAACGCTGCCAGCGCCCTAGCTGCCCTCCGCCGCGGCGATGCAGCAGTGGCCCTGGTCGACGGTGAGGTGGCCCCTAGCTCCGACCTCACAGTCATCGCGCTGGGAGAGGAACCAGTCGCGATCATTGCAAACCCCGCGAACCCGATTGCGAACGCGAGCCAGGAGCTGCTCGCTCAGCTCTATAGCGGCCGCCTGCAGGACTGGTCTGAGGTTGGCGGCCCACCTGGACCGATCATTCCGCTTACTCGCGAAGAAGGCGACGGCGCCCGCACCGCGTTCGAACGGGTGATCTTGCAAGGGCGGACGGTGACGGGCAGGGCGCGCTTGGCTCCGTCGGAGCGGCTGATGGTCCAGCAGGTGGCGGCGGTCGCGGGGGCGATCGGCTACGTCGGGCTGGGAGCAGTCGACACGCGGGTGAAGGTCGTTCCCCTCGACATGAAGCGGCCGGGAGCCGACAGCACCTACCCCCTGCTGCGTCCGGTCCTGCTAGTAACCGTCGCTCGCGCCGAGAGCGACGTCCAGGCACTCATCCAGCTCGCGGCAAGCGAAGCGGGAAGAGCTGCCCTTCAGGGTGAGGAGGAGAACCGGTCGCCAGCCCGCTAAGAGGTCGAGAGGAGGGCAGCGGGCGGAACGCTAGCGCAAGCTCGCGGCAGCGGCAGCTGCTGCGCGCGACCGGGCGACGGTGGGCGGGCGCTGGGGCAGGGCGAAGTGCTGAACCTGGGACTCGTAGAAGTCGTGCCAGCACTCAGCGATCCAGTTCTCGTACGCCTCGATCAGGTGGCCAAGCCCGCGGCGCTCGAGCTCCTTCCCCACCACATTGCCCGCGTGGGGATGGTGGTAGCGCCGGGGGAGCGGCGAACCGAAGCCATGGGCATAGTGGCAGAGTTCATGGGCGGTTGTCAGGCTCACCACAAACTCTGGCACTTCAGGATGACGAAGCAGCCCATTGATCGCGATATACGTCCGCGCTTGGCTTTCGGTCATGCGGATCAGGCCGAGACGGGTCTTCCAATGGCGCGAGAACTCGATCGTGACCTCGTTCACTCGCGCAACGTCCCAGAAATGATCGTTCCAGATCCGATCGAGTAGCGCAGTGAGCCAGTGATTGGTACGTAGGACCGCTACGCCGTTTCGCTCGGAAGACAAACGACGTCTCCTCCGCGGATGGTGCTGTCCTCAGTGGACAGACCGGCTTACACTGGGCGGGCATGATATCCAACCCCTCCGGGCGAGTCAACGTGTCTACGATCGAGTTCGGCGCGAGTTTTTTGCCTATCTCTTGCGCTCAGCTGGCCGCTAACGGCTCGCCGGGGACACTATCTTGCCCTCGCTTGCCTGCCGGCGGACCTGCTGCAGAAAATCGGCGGATTTCAATTCTCGCTCGGCGACAATCCGGACGGCGCGCTGGAGGTGGCCTTCCAGCTCCCGCAGGGTGGCAGTCGTCGGTCGCAGGCGAACGGCCTCGTCCAGTCCGGCACGGGCAAGAAAGCGCATCACCTTGAGAGCCGTGGTGCTGACCGGGCGGCTGGCCGCGTCGGGCGGGCAGGCAGGGCAGGTAACACCCTGGGGGCCGAACCAGTTCTCACCCGGCTCGATCTCCTGCTGGCAGACCAGACAGAAGCGGAGCGAGGGGAGAAAGCCACTCACCTTCAGCAGCTGAAGCTCGAAATGGCGGAGGAGCAGCTCGCCCGGCGCCCCCGCTTCGAGCGCATCCAGGGTGCGCACCACGAGCTGGTAGAGCGGCCAGTTCTCCAGCTGCTCCTCGCTGAACCGGTCGGCCAGCTCGAGTAGATAGAGGGCATAACTCGTGAGGTGGAGGTCCTGGCGCAAGCGGGCGTAGCCATTCACGAGCAGCGCGCTGGCGACGACAGGAAGTTCCCGCCCCTCCGCGAGCAGGAGCTCGCTCCGACAGCAGCTATCGAGGTGGCCGGCAAGCCGTGCCCGCGCCCGGCGGATGCCGCGGGCTAAAGCGCGCAGCTTGCCGTAGTGGGGGGTGAGAAGCGTGACGATGCGGTCGGCTTCGCCAATGTCGCTGTAGCGGATGACCACCCCTTCGGTGCGAAAGGTGCGCGGCGCCCCCATGGCCTACCCAAGCCGGCGACGGTTCGCCAGTGCCTGGCTCAGCGTCACCTCATCCATAAACTCGACATCGCCCCCCATCGGGAGCCCGCTGGCCAGCTTCGTCACCTGCACGCCAAGCGGCTGGAGCTGCTGCAGGATGTAATGCGCGGTCGCTTCGCCCAACTGGTTAGGGTTGGTGGCGAGAATCACCTCTTCGATGCCTTCGCTGCGGACGCGGCGGAGAAGCTCCTCGATCTTCAGGTCCTCCGGCCCGATCCCATTCAGGGGCGAGACGGCGCCGTGCAGCACGTGATAGCGGCCGTGAAACGCGCGCGTCCGCTCGATCGCCTCGACATCCAACGGCTCCTCGACCACGCAGACCACCCGCGCGTCCCGCTCCGGGGCGGAGCAGATGGGGCAGGGGTCGCGGTCGGTAACGTTGAAGCAGATGGAGCAGAGGATGATCTTCTCCTTGACTTCGAGGATCGCCTCTGCCAGCGCGCGTGCCTGCGCCTCCGGCAGACGCAGCACAAAGTAGGCCAACCGCCGCGCCGAGCGCGGGCCGATCCCCGGCAGTTTGTTCAGCTCATCAATCAGCCGGGCAACCGGTTCTGCTGTGATGACCACACCGCGCTGATACACCCTTGCCCTCGTCTCTCGCCCTTAGAGCCCGGGAAGACCGAGCCCACCCGTGAGCGGACCCATCCGCCGGGCGACCAGGGCCGCGACCTTTTCTTGCGCGTCATTGAACGCCGTCACCAGCAGGTCCTGAAGCAGTTCCACGTCCTCCGCCGCCTCGGGGTCGATCGTGACCGACTGCACCTTCTGATGGCCGGTCATCACGATTCGCACGGCTCCCCCGCCCGCAGTCCCCTCGATGGTCTCCTGCCCCAGTTCCTCCTGGGTCTTCAGGATTTTCGCTTGCAGCTGCTGCATTTGCCGGATCATGTTGCGGTTCACGGTCCCTCCGCGGCGTTCACCCCGCCGCCTCAAGTGTACCCCGTTGCCGCTGCCGCCGGAACCCTCGCTACTCCTCGATGGCGGCAATGACGGCCTGGTACTTCCGCTGGGCATGCCGCACGGTGTGGCTATGCACCAGATGGGATGGGTCTTCCGGGAATGCCTCGCTGGTCCCAGCGGTCGGTGAGGTCCCCGCCCGCTGCTGCACGCTGAAGGCCACTGGATGCCCGAAGACCCTGGCCAGCGCGCTTGCGATCTCCTGCTGGCGCTTCTTCAGCATCTCGTACGCCCCCTGACGGGTCGCGATGACCACCACCCGCTCGGCTGTGATCTCCTGAGGATGCACCCCGATCAGGAGCGCTCCGAGCTTGGAGGAGACCGCTTTCAATCGCCGCTGCAGCTCGCGCCAGCGCTCGGCCAGCTCGCCGACCGGCTGGTACGGCTCACTCGGGGCAGCGCGGTGGCGG
>JAILZB010000376.1 GCA_023512725.1 Chloroflexota bacterium
GGCCGCAGATGGTCACGGTCATGAACCTGGAGCGCTCCAATATGCGCCTGGTCGCCCAGCTCACCCGCTGGACCCATATTCTGATCGATTACGCCCGCACGACAGCGGTCGACGGCCAGCCGCTGGCAGCCGACCCGGTCTGGCAGCAGCGCCTGGTGCAGTTGCTCATCGACTGCGAGGCCGCCCGCGTCCTTGCCTACCGGCTCGGCTGGCTGCAGGAGCAGGGCCAAACCCCGACCTACGAAGCCTCAATGTCGAAATACTTTACGGCCGAACTAGCCCAGCGCGTCGGCCAGGCCGGGATGACGCTCCTTGGCCCCTTCGGCCAGCTAGAACGGGGTAGCAAGTACGCCGTGCTCAATGGCTGGATCGAGCACTGGTACCTGCAATGGGTCGCCCAGACCATCGTCAGCGGCACCAGCGAGATCCAGCGTAATCTGGTCGCCCAGCGTGGGCTAGGACTACCCCGGTAAGCGAGCACACCCAGGAAACGATGGACTACGGCTTCAACGAAGAGCAGGAGATGTTACGGGCCACCGCGCGGGACTTCCTCACGCGAGCCTGCCCGACCGCGCATGTCCGAGCAATGGAGGAGGACCCACACGGCTATAGCCCGGCACTCTGGCGAGAAATGGCCGGTCTGGGCTGGCTGGGCTTCCCGTTTCCCGCGGCCTACGGTGGCGGCGAGGGCAGCTTTCTCGACCTGGCCGTGCTGCTGGAGGAGATGGGCCGCGCGCTATTGCCATCGCCCTACCTGGCGAGCGTCTTGCTCGCGGGCGCGCTACTGAACGAAGCCGGGGACGCAGCGCAAAAGGCGGCCCATCTGCCCGCGCTGGCCGCTGGCGAACGTGTGCTGACGCTGGCCTATCAGGAGCCACACCCGCGGTATGCGCCAGCTCGCTGTACGACCTACGCCAAACGCACAGCGAGCGGCTGGCTCCTCACCGGTACGAAGCTTTTTGTGCCGTATGCGGCGGAGGCCGACCCGCTCGTGGTCATAGCGCGCACGAGCGGCGCTATCCATGAACCCGCGGGACTGAGCGCCTTCCTGGTGCCTGCTACCGCGCGCGGGCTCACGATCGCGCCGCTCAAGACACTCGCTGCTGACCGCCAGGACGAAGTCGTTCTGGATGGCGTCCAGGTAGGAGACGAGGCGGTGCTTGGCCCGGTCGGCGGGATCTGGCCGGCGTTGGAGCGAGTCCTGGCGCGGGCGACCGTGGCCGAATGTGTCGGCCAGGTCGGCCTGGCCAAGCGTGCGCTCGAGATTACGGTCAACTTTGTCAAGCGCCGGGTCCAGTTCGGCGTGCCCATCGGCTCGTTCCAAGCCGTGCAGCACCGCTGCGCCGATATGGCCACGGATGTCGATACAGCCCACTTCCTGGCCTATGAAGCGGCCTGGAAGGCGAGCGAGAATCTGTTGACGGCGCGCGATGTATCCCTCACCAAGGCCTGGGTCAGCGATGCCGTCCAGCGCGTGGTTGCCGGCGCACAGCAGCTGCACGGGGGTGCGGGGTTCATTCGTGAGGTCAATATCCAGCTCTTCTTCCGGCGCGCCAAAGCCAGCGCGTATCGCTTCGGCGATGCCGACTATCACCGCGCGGCGCTTGCCGCAACGCTCTTCTGAAGCATGGCGACGCCCCACACGAATACCTCATCTGTGACGTCGACCCTGCCCCTAGCGGGGCTGACCGTCATCGAGGTCGGCGACTTCATCGCGCTGCCCTATGCTGGCAAGCTGCTGCGCGACCTCGGGGCCCGAGTCATCAAGGTCGAGCCGCCAACGGGCGATACGGCCCGTCGCTATGGACCTTTTCCGAGCGACCGGCCAGACCGAGAACAAGCGGGACTCTTCCGTTATCTCAACGGCGGCAAACTCGGCGTTACGCTGAATCTGGCGACGCCAACTGGCCGGCAGCTGCTGCGAGAGCTAGCGGCGACGGCCGATCTCGTCTTCCACGAGCTACGCGCTAGCCAGGCCGAAGCCTGGCAGCTGACCTACGCGGATCTGGCCGCGGCCAACCCGCGGCTGATCGTCACCGCCCTGACGCCATTCGGCTCCACCGGCCCTTATCGGGATTTTCGGGGGAATGACCTGATCAACTGGCACGCGGCGGCGGTTGGCCATCGCTATCTTGGCGAGCCGGGGCGGGCGCCCCTGCGCGCGGCCTGGTACCATTCCGACCACTTCGCGGCCGCCACGGCGGCTATGGGCGCGCTGCTGGCCGTCGAGGTGCGCGAGGTCACGGGCCGGGGCCAATTCGTCGATGTCTCGAATGTCGAGGCGATGGCGGTGCCACTGGTTGCGGCCGCCGAACTGAGCCTGTATCACCAGGGCGGGGAGCTCGGCTACCGCACAGGCCGGCTGGGCCTGAAAGGGGCGCCACTGGGCCTGCTGCGCTGTCGGGACGGCTGGGTCTTCTTCTACGTGCTGCAGGCCGACCAATGGCGCCGGCTGGTCGAGGTGATGGGGTCCCCAGAATGGGCC
>JAILZB010000377.1 GCA_023512725.1 Chloroflexota bacterium
GAACTGGGGCCCTGGTGGCCCGTCTCGGCCATCGCCCACCAGTTGTCCTTTTCGCCCAGGCGGACGATCCGCTCGCTGGGGAGGCCGGCGATCCGCTGCCAGAGCGCGGCCGCCTCGTCGTCCTCGCGGAAGACGGTCACCCAGAGTCGCCCGGGGTCGAGCCCGAGTTCGCGCGTGACGAACTCCCAGGCGTAGTGGATAGCGCCTTCCTTGAAGTAGTCGCCAAAGGAGAAGTTGCCCAGCATCTCGAAGAAGGTGTGGTGGCGGGCCGTCCGACCGACGTTGTCGAGGTCGTTGTGCTTCCCCCCCGCGCGGACACAGCGCTGGGCACTGCAGGCACGGGTGTAGGGGCGCTCCTCGAGGCCGAGGAACACTTCTTTGAATTGGACCATCCCCGCATTGGTAAAGAGGAGCGTCGGGTCGTTGCCCGGCACCAGCGAGGAGCTGCGCACCCGGGTATGGCCGTTACGTTCGAAGTAGCGGAGGAAGGCTTCGCGGATCTCGTCGCTGGTCACTGGTCGGTGGACCTCACGAGCACTCCCCAGCACCAGCTGCCCGGCCACGGCCAGCGCGTGCCGGCAGCACCGTGGCCGATGGAAGTATGCCGGAGTTGACGCCAGGGTGCTCCATTCTACAATATGCTCACGCGGGCGTTCAAAGCACGCGCGAGGAGGAAGATGGACCGCCAGATCGTCTCGACGCCAGCGGCGCCCGCGGCTATTGGCCCCTATTCCCAGGCGATCTGTTGGGACCACCTGGTGTTCCTCTCCGGGCAGATCCCGCTCGACCCGGCGACTGGCCAGGTCGTTGGGGGAGGGATCGAAGCCCAGACGCGACGGGTACTGGAGAACCTGAAAGCTGTCCTCGCCGCCGCTGAGCTCGACCTGGGCGCGGTGGTGCGCACAACCCTCTTCCTGGCCGACCTCGAGGATTTTGCTATCGTCAACCAGGTGTACGCGGAATACTTTCCCGTCAACCCGCCCGCCCGTTCGACCGTGCAGGTCGCGCGACTACCGCGGGACGTGCGGATTGAGATCGACGCTATCGCCGTCCGCCCATGAGTGAGGAGGGCTCATCGCGGTTTGCCGCGGTGGTGCTCGCGGCCGGCCGCGGCACTCGCTTCGGCTCGCCGCTGCCGAAGGTGCTGCAGCCGCTTGCGGGCCGGCCGCTCCTCGGCCATGTGCTTGCCGCCCTGACTGCGGCGGGGGCTCACCCCATCCTGCTGGTGCTCGGTTACGGCGCTGATCACGTCCGTGCTGCCTTCCCGCGCTATCCTTTCGTCCTCCAGCCAGAGCAACGTGGCACCGGCGATGCTCTCTGGCACGCCCGCACGGCGCTTGATCCGGAAGCAGACCTCGTCGTGGTCAATGGGGACCTCCCCCTGATCGCGCCGGCCACCATCCAAGCGCTTCACCAGGCCCGCCTGGCCGCCGGAGCAGCGATGGCGGCCCTTACCTGCCGCGAGGGTGACCCCAGTGGGATGGGACGGGTGCTCCGCGATGCGACGGGGAAGCCGATCGCCGTGGTCGAAGAGCGGCTCGCGACGCCCGAGCAACGAGCCGTGCGCGAGTGGAACTGCGGGCTGTATGCCTTTGCTGGCCGCTGGCTCTGGCCGCGCCTGGCCGCGCTCACTCCCAGCCCCACGGGCGAGGTCTTTCTGACCGACCTGGTTGCGCAGGCGGCCCGCGAGGGAACGCTCGTCACTCTCACCACTGACGACCCGCTTGCTGCCGCTGGGGTCAACACGCGCCAGGAGCTCGCGCGGAGCGAGGCGGTGCTGCGGGACCGTCTCCGCCAACGGCTGCTCGCCGGGGGAGTGCTCCTGGTCAGCCCGGAGACGATCATCATCGATTGCGAGGTCGAGGTCGGCGGCGAGAGCGTGGTGCTACCCGGGTGTGTGCTGCTGGGGCGCACCCGGATCGGAGCGCGCTGCCGGATTGGCCCCCACGCCATCATCGAAGCGAGCGAAGTGGGCGACGACTCCGTCATCGAGGCGGCTCACCTGGTGGGGGTCCGCTTGCCGCCGCGCTCTCACGTCGCTTCCTTCACGCGTCTGCGTGCGCGTGACTAGCCATGGTTCCCGTTCCCCTCGGCCTCGCCCTGGTCATCCTCGGTGTACTGGTGAACGCCGCCGCCTCGCTCGCTGAGGCGGCCATCCTCTCCACTAACCGCCTAAGCGCGCGTCGCGCCCTGGCCAAGAGCGGCCGGAAAGCCGCGGTGATGAAGCTCCTCGAGCGGCCGGCCGAGGTGCTGAGCACGATCGTCTTCGTCAACGTAGTAGCCAGCGTCGTGGTAGCAGCCGTCGGTGCCCAGCTGGCCCTCCAGTGGTGGGGAGAGGCACTGGGAGGCTGGGCCCTCGTGGTGGGGATGGCGCTGGTCATTCTGGTGCTGCTCGTTGTCGGCGAGATCCTGCCGAAAGCGGTCGCGAGCCTTCAGCCAGTGGC
>JAILZB010000378.1 GCA_023512725.1 Chloroflexota bacterium
GGGATCGCGCATCTCGCCGACCAGGATGACGTCCGGGTCCTCGCGCAGGGCCGCCCGGAGCGCGGTGGCGAAATTGGTCGAGTCGTGCCCGATCTCGCGCTGGCTGACCACGCAGTTGATGTCCTCGTGCGCGAACTCGATCGGATCCTCGATGGTGATGATGTGGTCGTTCCTGTTGCGGTTGATGAAGTCCACCATCGCCGCCAGCGTGGTCGACTTGCCCGAGCCGGTGATGCCGGTGACCAGCACCAGTCCGCGTCGCTCCATGGCCAGCCGCTCCAGCACCGGCGGCAGGTTCAGCTCCTCGAAGCGGGGCTTGCGCGAGGGAATGGCGCGCATGACCGCGCGGATCAGGCCGGTGGCCAGGAACATGTTGACGCGGAAGCGGCCGTGGTCGCGCACGGCGTAGGCGACGTCGACTTCGCGTCCGTCACGCAGCTGGTGGTAGAGCCGTTCGGGCAGCACCTGACGCGCCACGGCATCCATCTCGGCGGCGCTGATGACGCCCAGGTCGGGCTGCGGCACCAGCCGCCCGTGCACGCGGAGCACGGGCGGGGAGGCGGGCTTGAGATGCAGGTCGGAGGCGCCGCGCTCGACGCTGGCGATCAGGAGCTTGTCCAGGTCCATCGCCGCCTACTTGAGCGGCGCCGGCGTCCGCAGCCCGAGCGCCTCCCGCAGCTTGGCCTCCAGGTCGCTCAGCACGGCCGGGTTGTCCTGCAGGTACTTGCGGGCGTTCTCCCGGCCCTGGCCGATGCGCTCGTTCTTGAGCGTGTACCAGGTACCCGACTTCTCGACGATGCCCTGATCGACGGCGGCGTCCAGGATGGCGCCGGCCCGGGAAATCCCCTCGCCGTAGAGCATGTCGAACTCCGCCTCGCGGAAGGGCGGGGCCAGCTTGTTCTTGACCACCTTGACCTTGGTGCGCACCCCCACCGACTCCGAGCCCTGCTTGATCGTCTCCGTGCGGCGCACGTCGAGGCGGATGGAGGCGTAGAACTTCAGCGCCCGGCCGCCGGGGGTGGTCTCCGGCGACCCGAACATGACGCCGATCTTCTCGCGGATCTGGTTGATGAAGATGACGACCGAGCCGGAGCGGGAGATGGCGGCGGTGAGCTTGCGCAGGGCCTGCGACATCAGGCGCGCCTGCAGCCCGGGCAGCGCGTCGCCCATGTCGCCATCCAGCTCGGCCCGCGCTAGCGCACCTACAGCCACTGCACACAAGTACGGATGGGCATTGAAGTACTCGCACTCGCGCGCTAGCGCCTCCCGGTACCGATCGCCGCCCACGCCACCGGGTAGATGCCGGAGCGCCGGTTCCAAGCAAAAGCCTACCCCTGTGCCCACCATGGTCTCGTAGTTCCACGATCCCTGGACCGCCAAGAGGCGAAGCAGCATGGCCAAGCGCACCCGCAGCGGGAGATCCTTGCGTTCGTTCATATGGCGAGAAGGGCTAGGACACCAGCCGCCAAACCCACGATGAACTGCCAGGCGAAACCGGGCACGTTATGGAAAAGCTTGAACGTTGCCCCTAGCGCCACACCTGCAGCTACACCCACTACCACCGCCCGCGAGACAGCAGCGCCCAACGACCACTGCTGGAGCACCGCCTGTTGCAGGGGGAAGGCAGCACTGACGGCCACGGCGGTCAACACGAATCCTCGCAGCAGATCAGCCGTCAGCCCACCCAGCTGCAGCTCCAGCACGGCGCCTCTGCTGCCCGCAGCCAGCGACTCCAATCGGCGCCGCGCGCGCCGCGCATTGAAACGCCGGAGCTGCATCATGGACCACCCTCCCGCCCAAGCCACGACCAGCGCCACCAGCACCGAAAAGGTGAGGGAGCCAGGCTCGCCCTCCGGCCGGCTAGCCAACAATGCTCCGCCTACGACGGAAGACGAACCCCATTCGGGGTAACGCGAAGCCCCGAATGGAAGTGTCTCGATGGCGAACAGCTCGAGCGCCGCACCCACGAGCAGCCCCTGCTCTGCACTTCCCACCAGTGCACCGCCCAACGTCGCAGCCACGATCGGCCGAGACAGCATCGCCTGAGGGAACCCCACGGTATCGAGCCCGAGGATACCACCCAGCAGTGCCACCACAGCGACGTCCAACGGGCTCACGAACGCACCTCGCCCGAAAGAATCTCGTGCAGCGGGAGCGGGCGCGCGGCTGGCAGATCCTGAGCGCTCACCTCTACGCCCTGAGCCTCGAGTTCCTGCAGCTCTCGTTCCTCCGCCGGCGTCAGGAACAGGTAACGCAGCTTCTGTGTCCGACCCGGCTTGTAGTGGATCCCGCCTAAATTCACGCGCCTAATGATTCCAGGCGTGGCCTGCACCAGCCGCTTCATGGTCGCTATGTCGCGCGTGAGTAGCATGCCGTGCCGTCGTTCACGCTGATAGCGTTCCAGACTGCGGGCCGCGCTATCCAC
>JAILZB010000379.1 GCA_023512725.1 Chloroflexota bacterium
GCTGGAGAGTGTGACCCAAGGGCGAAAAATTGCCATCGACCGGCCGATTGGCAGAGCGCCGCAGTTGACGCTGCCGCTGCGCTATTTGGTGCGGGAGTTGTCGTTATACGAGCAGAACAGCTATCGCGCGTTGGGGCAAGCGGTGGCCCATGCCGTGGAAGCCACCGGGCGGCATTGCGGAGTCGGAGAGACGGAAGCAGAAGTCGCCGGCCAGCTTGGCCACCGCCTCCTGCGGCACGGAATTGAGCCGGCGGTGCTTAGCGTCGTGGCCGACGATCGCGGAGCCAAATATCGTCGCGCTGGTTTCGGTTCCACACCGCTGCGCCGTACCTGCACCATTCAGGCGACCGGCCAGCGGGATGGGCTGTATGTCACCTGTGCCCGGACGATCAGTTTCGGCCCGCCGCCCCCGGAGTTTCGCCAAGCCTACGATCTGGCCCTGCGCCTGGCCGCCTCGCTGAAGCAGCACGACGGCTATGGCGTCGATCGCCTCACGGGCCGCGAACAGGACGACCTCGACAGCCGCAGCGTGCGCGCCCAGGCCCGCGTCCAGGCCGCCGACACCGTCGAAGTGCTGCTGGGCGCGGACTACGCCGAGGACCACAACGGCGGCCGCACGCTCTCCTCCAGGGCCGCCGGCGCGGACGGCGACCGCCGCACGTCCGAACTCGGCTACGCCCAGGGCTTCGCGCGCAACCAATGGGGCGCCTCGGCGCGGGTCTATTGGAGCGCGCCGGTCGGCCAGGTGACCGCCGTCACCGGCTATCGCTGGTCTCAGTCGGGCGAGGACTATTCGGGCACGGGAGCCAGCTATCGTTTCCTGACCGGCACCAACACCCAGAGCGTCAACCGCGATGTCGATGATGTCGGCCTGTTCTCGCAGGAACTGCGTTGGGCCAGTCCGAAATGGTCGCGCGGCGACCTGGTTGCCGGCGTCTATTTCGCGGACGAGGACGCCAAGCGCCAGTTGCGCACGCGGGGCCTGGCCGCCGTCACCGGCGTGGCCTCCTCGGACGTCCTGACCAACCAGGCGGTGAAGACCAAGAGCTATGCCGCCTTCGTCGACGGCACGGTCCATTTGCCGGCCGCCTTCGACCTGACGCTGGGCGCGCGCTACACCCTCGACAAGAAGAGCGCCTCGCTCCTGCGCACCGACTTCATCCGCCCGGCGACCGGCAGCTTCACGGCCCGCGACCTGAAGGCCGACTGGAGCGAGGTCACCCCGCGCGCCGTCCTGACCTGGACGCCGCGCGAGGCGGTGAAGGTCTATGGCAGCGTCACCCGCGGCTATACCGCGGGCGGTTTCAACACCGACGCGGCCACGCTCTCGGCCCTGACCCAGCCCTTCGATCCCGAGACCGTCACCAACTACGAACTGGGGGTGAAGTCCCAGTGGCTGGCCGACACCCTGCGGGTCAACGCCTCGATCTTCCACATGGACTACAAGGACAAGCAGGAGCTGTTCTTCAACAACCTGACCCGGGTGCTGACCATCACCAACGCCGGCCAGGCCACGGTGGAGGGCGCGGAGCTGGAGGTGACCTATCGCCCCCGGCCCTGGCTGAACCTGATGGCCAGCTACGGACTGCTCGACACCGTCTACGACACCTTCGTCATTCCGGGCGGAGCGGTGAACACCGGCAACCCGCTGGGCTCGTCGCCGCGGAACAAGAGATCGCTGGCGGCCGATATCCGCATCCCGCTGAACGGCGCGGGCTACCTCACTGGCGCCGTGATCTGGGCCCATACCGACGGCTACTACACCGGCGCGACCAAGGATCCGAACCTGCACATCGAGTCCTACGCCCTGACGAACCTCTCGCTGGGTTATGAGAGCCGCGACGGTCGATGGATGCTGACCGCCTGGGCCAAGAACCTGGGCGATGTCGACTACCTGCTGACCCCGTCCACCCAAGGCGTGCTCGCTGAATATCTGGGCGAGCCGCGTACGGTCGGCCTGATGCTGTCGGCGCGGTTCTAGGGCGGTGGCGGACGTCTCCCGACGGAGCCTGATGCTGGGCGCGGCGGCCTTGACCATGGCCGGCGCATCCCCAGAAGAGGACGTCGTCGGCCAGCCGATGCGCCCCTGGCGGCCAGGCGGCCTGGACATCCACCACATCGCCACGGGCCGGGGCGACTCGACGCTGATCATCGGGCCGGACGGATCCAGCCTGATGATCGACGCCGGGGCCTCCAGCACGCCGCCGCCCGCCGGCCTGGACATCCGACCGGGTCCCGAGCGCCGCGCGGGCGAATGGATCGGCCGCTACGCCCGCCGCCACCTCGTCGCGACGAAGAAGCCGAAGCTCGACACCTTCCTGACCAGCCATCTGCATCCGGATCATATCGACGGCCTGGGTGATATCGCCGCCCTGTTGCCAATCGGCTTGCTGATCGACCGCGACTACCCCGACTA
>JAILZB010000380.1 GCA_023512725.1 Chloroflexota bacterium
GCGGTGGTCCTCTTCTTCACGCCGGCGTGCTTCTTCCTCAGGGTCCTTGGCCGCCTTGCGGAACTCGCGGATGCCTTTCCCGACACTCCCGAACACTTCCGGCAATCGCCCCACCCCGAACACGATCATCACTACCGCCAGGATGAGGATCAGCTCCATCGGTCCGATCCGAAACGGCATGGCCTTTCCCTCCTTGCCTCGACTTCGCCGTGAGGATCCTGCCCTCGCCTCACGGCCGGCACAGTACCTGCTCTATTGTAGCGGCCAACCGGGCCGGGCGATCCGCTTTTCGGAACCTAGCGCGGGACCACCGGCTGGTTGTAGCGGCGGCGGATGCTCGAGCCGAGTTTGCCGATATCGGCCCCGTAGATGTGGAGGGAGACAGTCTTCTCGGCCGAGTGGTTGGCGACCTGGTGGATATCGCCTGGTGGCGTGAGGGCAACGACCGTCCCCGCCGGATTGGTAGAGGTGCCAGCCGGTACCAGGCTCGCGCCATCGTCAGCAAGCTGGTAGCGGGTCTCACACTCGTTGCCCCGGTGCACGCCGACGACACACCAGGAGACGTGGTCGTGGATGCACGTCTCCTGCCCAGCGATCCAGACGAGGGAGACGATGGAGAAAGCGCCATCTGGCTCGACGTGGAGGATGTGCTGGCGGTAGTGCTGCGGGTCCGGCACTTCTTGCTCAGGGGTCAGCAGGTCGGGGTGGCCGAGGTAGCGCTGCAAGGACACCGCTGCTCCCTCGGCGCGTGTCCGGTCGTCGCTCCCGCGGCGCACTGCTGCCCGGACCTCCCCGATCAGGCGGGCGAAGGTCGGGGTGATGGCAGGTGAGGCTACCGTTGCCATGGCCGTGCTCCTTTGCATTAGCGTCCGTAGTTGGGAGCTTCCTTGGTGATGGCGATATCGTGGGGATGGCTTTCGACCAGGCTGGCATTGGTGATGCGGATGAACTGGGCCTGCTGGAGGTCGCGAATGGTTGCGGCACCCACGTAGCCCATCCCGGCGCGGAGGCCCCCGACCAGCTGGTAGATCAGGTTGGCGAGCGGCCCTTTGTAGGCGACGCGCCCCTCGACCCCTTCGGGGACCAGCTTGGAGAGCTCTTCAACCCCATCCTGGCGATAGCGGTCTTTGCTGAAGGCGCGCGCTTTCATGGCGCCGAGCGAGCCCATCCCCCGGTACTCCTTGTAGCGCTCACCCTGGAACAGCACGATCTCGCCCGGGCTTTCATCGACCCCCGCCAGCAGGCTGCCCAGCATCACGCTATCCGCTCCGGCGGCGATCGCCTTAGCAATATCCCCCGAGAAGCGGATGCCGCCATCAGCAATCACCGGGATGTCGTCCTCGCGGGCCACCTCGCTGCACTCGAAGATCGCAGTCAGCTGCGGCACCCCTGCGCCCGCGACAACCCGGGTGGTGCAGATCGACCCTGGCCCGACGCCGACCTTGATCGCATCGGCGCCCGCCCGGATCAGGTCGCGTGCTCCTGCTGCCGTCGCCACGTTCCCAGCGATGACCTCGACCGAGAAGGTGTCTTTCAGCCAGCTGACCATCTCGATGACCGCAGTCGCGTGGCCATGAGCGGTATCCACTACTAGGGCATCGACACCAGCGGCCACTAACTCGCGGGCGCGGTCGCGGCTGTCGCCACTGACCCCGACCGCAGCGGCCACCCGCAGGCGACCGTGCTCGTCCTTGGTGGCGTGCGGGTACTGGATCTTCTTCTGGATGTCCTTGACGGTGATCAGGCCCCGCAGGCGGCCGTCGTCATCGACGACCGGTAGTTTCTCGATCCGGTGGCGGTGGAGCAGCTCCTTGGCTTGTTCCAGGGTTGTCCCCACGGGTACCGTGATCAGCCGTTCGCGGGTCATCACGTTGCGGACTGGCTGGTCGAAGTTCTCCTCGAAGCGGAGGTCGCGGTTGGTCAAGATGCCGACCAGCTTGCCGTTCTCAGTGACCGGTAAGCCGGAGATGTGGTAGCGCTCCATCAGGGCAAGCGCATCCCGCACGCTCATCTCTGGGCTGAGGGTGACAGGATCGACGATCATTCCCGCTTCCGACCGCTTGACTTTATCGACCTCCTCGACCTGGTCGGCGATGGAGAGGTTGCGGTGGATGACGCCGATGCCGCCCTCGCGGGCGATGGCGATCGCGAGGCGGGATTCGGTCACGGTATCCATCGCCGCCGAGAGGATCGGGATCGCGAGGTGGATCCGCCGGGTGAGGCGCGTTTCGGTAGAGATGTCTTTCGGCTCGACGGCCGAGCGGGCTGGCACCAGGAGGACGTCGTCGAAGGTCAGGCCTTCGCGACCGAACTTCTGCTGCCAGCGTTCAGGAGTGGAAAGAGACGTTGGCTGGGTCTCCAGCATCGCCATGGCTCCTTGAATCAGAAGGCGCGCCGGCCACCGC
>JAILZB010000381.1 GCA_023512725.1 Chloroflexota bacterium
GCCAAATCCAGCGGCGTGTCGTAGAACTTGTCGTAGGTGTGTCCCCGGACTACCAATTCCCCCGGCAGCGGCTTGAGCTCCGGGATCGTCTCGGCCGAGTTGGGACCTTCGCCCGCGCCGGGACCGACCAGGCAATTGCTCGACGGATAGCCGAAGCCCGTCGGCTCGCCCGGCACCGCTGGCAGATGCTCCACCCCGAACGGGTCGCCGCGCAAACAGGGCACGCTGGTGGCGTAAACGAACTCGGTGAAGATCACCGGCACGCCCCTCAAGCTCTCCGAGACGCCGGGTCGGGTTAAGCATCTGGCGCCGTTGCCGGGGGAGCATAACGAGGAGATCTTACAAGGCCGTCTGGGATACACGCCTGAGCAGATCGCGGCCCTCTACCGCGAAGGAGCGATCGTGCAAGAGGAGAAAGTGCGGGAGTTGCGGGAGATGGGTCGGTTGTAGCAGCCTGATTCCGTAGGAGGGGCGGTGCGCAAACCGCTCCTCTGCATTGTGGCGGCGCGCAAGGCAGTGAGGGGTGATGGGAATAGGCAGCGGATCATCAAAACGCAGCATGGGCGAGGGTATTGCTTCGTGGCCTCGGTTACCGAGCGCTCAGACGAAACAGTGTTCCGGTTTGGGCGGACAGACGAAGCGCTCGCCCCTGTCCCGTTCTTTGCTTTCTCTCCTGCTTCGGTGGAAGACAAAATACGAATTTTTCGCCTGCTGCTCCCTTGCCTGCCACAGCGGGAGCGGCCTGTCCTGAGCCAGGCCGAACGAGCCAGGGTGAGGGCTTGTCGCGACCACTGCGTACGAGCGGCGAGGTACTGCGCCCCAACCGCGTGTCCTACGTGCTCGAAGCTGGCCCGCGCGGAGGAATTGCTGGACGCAGAGGCCCGCCGCCGCTTCTTCATCGAGGGGGGCGCCATCGTCAACGAGGACCTCTTCCTCCTCCTCAGCACGCCGGAGACCGCTGCTCAGGGATGGCGGGCGCTGGTGGCGCGGGGGTTTCCCGTGGGGGAGCCGGGAGATGACCTTACCGCCTTCGAGCAGCGGCTGGACCGGCTGCTGGCCCGGAGCACAGCCCGCCTGTACATGGCCGACCCGCTGGGCATCGACATCGTGGTAGGCTACCTGACCCTGAAGTACAATGAGGTGGTGAAGGGGGCGAGTGAGGCTGATCTGAGGGCAGCTGAGCAGGCGGTTGTAAGTGCTGAGGCGAACCTTGCGCAGGCGCAGAACAATCTAGCCACGCTGAAGGCTCAGCCTGATGCTGAGACGGTCAGACAGGCCGAGCTCGCCCTGGAGCAAGCCAAGGACAGTATGAACAGTGCCAACGTTTCTCGGGACAATACGTGCCGTTTGAAGGGGAAGGACTCAGCGGAGTGCCGGCAGGCAAACCAGCAGGTCAACGCGCAGATAGCGGCCCTGAACGCGGCTCAGGCGAAGTATGATGAGGCGGTGAAGCCGGCGAAGGCTGAGGATATTGCGGCGGCGGAGAAGGCGGTGCAAGGTGCTGAGGCTGGGCTTGAGGCTGCGCGAGCGAGGCTAGCCGCGTTGAAGGCTGGTCCGACTGCAGCGGAGTTGGCTGCAGCCAAGAGTGCGCTTGATAGCGCTAAGGCGGCGCTCGATTCTAAGCTCCGTGGGGCGAGTGCGGAGGATCTGGCGCTGGGCGAGATATCCATCAAGCAGGCGGAGATAGCGGTGGAGAAAGCGGAGCTTGACCTGAAGGGGGCGACGATAGAGGCGCCGTTTGATGGAGTGGTAGCGTCGGTGGGGGCGAGTGCAGGTGAGCAGGTTGGCAGTGGGGTAGTGATGTTCACGCTGGTAGACCCGAAGGAAGTACGGGTAGATGTGACGGTATCGGAGACAGACATAGGGAAGGTAGCGGTAGGGAAGGCAGCGAGGGTGACGTTTGATGCGTTGCCGAATCAAGTTTTTGAGGGGAAGGTAGAGGCGGTCAGTCCGACGGCGACGGTACAGCAGGGGGTAGTGAGCTATTTAGTATCGGTGGAGATTGATGCTAGGGGAGTGAGCATACCTACGGGGCTGACGGCGAGTGCGAGCATCATAACTGAGGAAAAGGAAGGGGTGCTGCTGGTTCCGAACCGAGCGATCACGTTACAGGGTAGGAATCGAGTAGTGACGGTATTGGTTAATGGGAAGGAAGAGGTGCGGCCGGTCCAGGTAGGGATGAGCAATGAGCAGTTCACGGAGGTAGTCAGTGGGGTGAACGAAGGGGAGCAGGTGTTGATCAAGACTACCAGCACTACCGCGCCTAGGATAGGTAGCCCTGGGATGGGGCCTGCTGTGGGGGGCGGCCCAGTGATTATCGGTAGATAGCTGGGAGCCGGCACACGCGCAGGAGACGCTGACGGCCATTTCTTCAGGACGCGGATGGCAAGCAGACGGTCAGGAGG
>JAILZB010000382.1 GCA_023512725.1 Chloroflexota bacterium
ACCACCGGTAGCCCGACACGGGCGGCGGGTTGGCGTTCAGCTTGGCTGTAAAGGTCGCCAAGACTCCGAGTGGTATGGGCGGGGCGGGAGTGACGTCGATGCCCGCCAGGTCGGCGAACGCGGGAACGACAACCACCAGGGATGCAGAAAGGACACAGACGGCCACTCGTCTCATGATCAGCCTCCCGTCGAATTGGCCCGATGGCCACGTGGCATCCCCCGTGCTGCGGACGCGTCTCAGAAGAAAGCGCCGTCGCATAAGCACGAACCCATAACCCGCATCAAGCGCCCTCAATGCCCTCCCCGGACATCGTGTCGCGGCGGGCCTTTGGCCCTGACCGAACGGTATGGTGGGCCGGACCCGGGGAGCCCGGCGGCTGACAAGAGTCGGCTCAGTCGCCTCAGCCTAGGAGGGACAGCCGGCGTGATCGTGAAGTGCGGCGCATGAGACGCCCTGTGCCGGCGCCTTCGGTTGATCTCGCATCGACCGATCTCCATCCATAGGCATGGAGATGCAGGAGCGACCCGAACCGGACGGTGATATGATGTCAGGATCTTGAACGAATTCGACAAGGGAATTTGCGGTTTTCAACCCTCCCCCGGGGTGATTGCGAGCAGCCAGTGCCTGGGGCACAGATCGAGAGGCTGAAGCACATCCCGGCTAAGGCCGCCGCTGGAATCCTCCCCCGATCATCACACCATCGAGCGCACCACGACCCACACCATGAATCGAAAAGGCATCATCCTCGCCGGCGGCTCCGGCACCCGGCTGCACCCGATCACCCGCGCCGTGAGCAAGCAGCTCCTGCCGGTCTACGACAAGCCGATGATCTACTACCCGCTCTCGGCGCTTATGCTCGCGGGTATTCGTGATATCCTGCTGATCTCGACGCCCCACGACCTGCCCGGCTTCCAGCGCCTCTTCGGCGACGGCGCGCAGCTCGGCCTGGACCTGCGCTACGCCGAGCAGCCCCGGCCCGAGGGGCTGGCGCAGGCGTTCCTCATCGGCCGCGACTTCGTCGGCTCCGATCCGGCCACGCTGATCCTGGGCGACAACATCTTCTACGGCCAGGGGTTCCAGCAGATGCTCGCCCGCGCCGCGGCGCGGCCCGAGGGCGCCACCGTCTTCGCCTACCAGGTCCGCGACCCCGAGCGCTACGGCGTCGTCGAGTTCGACGGGTCGGGCCGCGCCGTCTCGATCGAGGAGAAGCCGAAGCAGCCCAAGTCGCATTTCGCCGTGACCGGTCTCTACTTCTACGACAACGACGTGCTCCAGATCGCCGCCGCCTTGAAGCCCTCGCCCCGGGGCGAGCTGGAGATCACCGACGTCAACCGCGTCTACCTCGAGCAGGGCCGGCTCCACGTCGAGCGGTTCAGCCGGGGCTTTGCCTGGCTCGACACCGGCACGCCCGAATCGTTGATCCAGGCGGCCAACTTCGTTGAGACGATCGAGGCCCGCCAGGGCCTCAAGATCGCCTGCGTCGAGGAGGTCGCCTACCGTATGGGCTTCATCGGCGCCGAGCAACTCCGCGCCCTGGCCGAACCCCTGCGCAACGAGTACGGGCGGTATCTGATGGAGTTGTTGAACGAATAGACGGCCGATTGGGTCGCGGCCGGCCGGTGATCCGGGCTGGACGGGTCCGGCCCGGCCGGACCCTCGATCACGCCCCCGCCCCGCCCAAGAAGGAGCCTGCCGTGTTTGCCGTCCGTCCCACTGCCCTGCCCGGCGTGCTGCTGGTGGATGTGCCGATCTACCGGGACGACCGCGGGCACTTCCTGGAACTGTGGCACTGCGAGAAATCGACCGGTCCCGGCCTGCCGGAGCGGTTTGTCCAGGACAACGTCTCCTGGTCGCGGCGGGGCGTGCTGCGGGGGCTTCACTTCCAGGAGCCGCACGCCCAAGGCAAGCTGGTGAGCGTGCTCCAGGGGTCGATTTACGACGTGGCCGTTGATATCCGGGTCGGCTCGCCGACGTTCGGGCGCTGGGTCGGCGTCGCGCTCGACGCGGCGTCCGGCCAGCAAATCTACATTCCCGAGGGGTTCGCCCATGGGTTTGTAGTCACCAGCGATTCGGCCCTGGTTCTCTATAAGTGCACCGAGACCTATCATCCTGGTGCCGAGGCCAGCCTGCTTTGGTCCGACCCCGAACTGGCCATCCCATGGCCGGTCGCCGATCCGGTTCTCTCGGCCAAGGATGGGGCGGCGCCCGGGCTGGCCGCGCTGCGGACCGCCGGCCGCCTGCCGCGGTACCCAGCCAGCGCACCGGGCGCCTGAACGGGCCGGCTCGACCGAGACCGGCCTCACGTCTCAAGGTGGGAGGCCGATTGGACGCGTTTCTGGAATCATGCGGCGCGATGGGCCCGATCCGCCTGGAGATCGCCGGTACCCGGCTCGGCCGGCGGC
>JAILZB010000383.1 GCA_023512725.1 Chloroflexota bacterium
GCCCAAGGAGCGGCTCGGCGACTACCCGCAGCTCCTGCAGCTCCTGCGCGGTCGCAGAGAACGCTTCATCCTGTACGTGGACGACCTCTCGTTCGAGGAGCAGGAGACCCACTACAAGGCGCTGAAAGCGATCCTCGAGGGGGGGATCGAGGCGCGGCCGGACAACGTGGTCCTCTATGCCACGTCCAATCGACGGCACCTCGTCCGCGAGCGCTTCGCCGACCGGTCGCCCGTGGAGGACGACGAGGTGCACGTGCTCGATACGATGGAGGAGAAGCTCTCGCTGGCCGACCGCTTCGGCATCCGGGTGACTTTTACCGGGCCGGACCAGGAGCGGTACCTGGCCATCGTGCGGGCCGTGGCGGCGCTGCCTCCCCGGCAGCGGGCGACGGTGGCGCTACGCCTCTGCCAGGACCTCCCCTACGCGGAGATCGCTCAGATCATGGGATGCTCCGAGGGGACCATCAAGGCGACGATGTTTGCCGCGCTGCGCAGGCTGCGCGCCGCTCTGGCGGCGGAGTGGAGGGAGCGGTCTTGATGCGCTGCCTGGAGGCGCGTGACGCGCTGCTGGAGATCACCACCGGCCGGACTCCGCCGGACCTGCGCCGCGCGGTGGCGATCCACCTGGCGGGCTGCCCGCGGTGCCGTGCGCTGGCCACCGAACTGGAGGAGGCCGCGGCTCGGCTGCGGGCGGTTCCCACCCCGGTCCCACCGGAGGGGTTCTGGCCTGATTTCATGCGGCGGCTGGAGGAACGCCTCCGCAGGCGGGAGAGGACGGTCGACCGGCTGCGCCGCGCTCTCCGCCCCATCCTGCTGCCGGCGGCGGGCCTGGCGGCGGCGGTGGCTCTTGTCGTCTCCTCACCCTACCTGCGGCCTCCGCCTCCCACGCCCTCCGCGGCGGAACAGATCGCCCCCTACGTCACCGATACCATACGATCCCAACTCACGCACCTGGACGAGGCCCTGGGGCTGTGGCAGTCCGGGCTGGAGGTGCAGGAGGCGGGATGGCAGCCAGACCCTCTGGGTCCGCGCTAGTGCGTCGCCGGTTCCTCCTCACGTTCCTGCTGGTGGCGCTGATGGCCTTCCCGGTCGTGGCACGGGCGCCGGCGTCCATGGCGCCGGCACGCATCGAGCGGATCATCGAGGCGTTGCTCATCTGGCGGCTGGTGGAC
The DNA here is from genome assembly GCA_023512725.1 of Chloroflexota bacterium. Lineage (GTDB taxonomy): Bacteria > Chloroflexota > Dehalococcoidia > SpSt-223 > SpSt-223 > JANWZD01. The sequence continues at coordinate 1,173 of JAILZB010000383.1, forward strand.
GAGCTCGACCTGAGCGAACAGCAGATCGCTCGCATATTCCCCCAGATCAAGGCGCTAAAGGAGCTGCGCCTGGAGCTGGGGCGGCGCAAGCGGGCGCTGGAGAGCGAGCTGCGTCGCGCGCTGGCACGCCGCCCCCCCGACGAGGAGGCGATCAAGGCGGCTGTGGCGCAGTTGCAGGCGCTGCGGGAAGAGACAGAGCAACGACGGCAGCATATTCTGCGGCAGATCCACGCCGCCCTCACGGTGGAACAGCAGGCGCGTTTCGCCCTCATCGACGAGCGCTTCGAAGCGGAGACCCTGCGCCTGCTGGAAGAGGTTCGCCGCCTGGCGGAGCAGCCGGCGCGTCAATAGCGCGGCGGCTCCTCCCGGATCAGGTAGTCGGCCTTGCGGTATGTCTCCCGCGTTCCGCAGTGGGGGCAGGTGTGGTAGTTGGCCGCCAGCGTCCCTCGCTGGAATGAGCGTCGGTCCATGCGCCGGCCGGTGTCGAACTCCCGGCCGCAGCGCTTACAGGCCACCACCAGGCGGAACTTCCCCATGGCCTTTGACGTAAGCCTCCACGTCTCCGGCACGCCAGATCCGCTTCTCCTCCCGGGAAAACAGCGGCGGGGGGAAGTCGGGACGGGCGGCGATGGTCCGGAGGAAGACGCGGGGTGGCACGCCGAACCGCTCCGCCATCTTTTTCACCCCTGCGGCAAGTTCGGCTCCGATCCCTTCGCGGCGGGCAATCAGACCCGGCATTTCCAGGTAGCGTTCCACGTCACCGAAGGTGATCCCAAAATCATGCAGGCCTTTTTCGGTCAGTTCCATGGCAAAGGCAACGACACCGCCCGTGGAAATGGTATCCAGACCCAGGTCGTCGCACGCTGCATTGAAAGCAGCAACGGCTTCGAGGTCGCCGATGCCGCAGTTCGCGCCGGCGACGGCCAGTGTTTCGTACTCCGGCCCTTCCACTGCGGCACGGCCGGTGCGAATGTAATTCCCGCAGCCCAGGCCGCAGCTCAGGCAGGCTTTCTTGGCCAGCCTGACGGCCTGTACGGCGGGAGAACTGAGCTTGGCAAAATCGACAAAGGTTCCGTCTTGGAAGTTCCGGGTGGGTAAAATCCCGGCGTTCTGCGACAGCTCGACGATCATCGGTGTTCCGTCGGTATACGCCCAGAGGCTGGTATCGGTCAGAACGTCGCCGCGCAGGGCCTTAAGGGCCAGTTCCATCAAACGCTGG
>JAILZB010000384.1 GCA_023512725.1 Chloroflexota bacterium
GTAGTACCCAAGGGCAAACAAGCCTTGCTGTTGGAGAGTGAGCACCTTGGGCAACGTTTGAAGCCCGGCCGCGATCTCTTGGAGCTGGTGGAACAGGCGCACGAAGGCACCGCGGTTCTGGTCTTCGAGCTGGCTCAGGCGGACGCGGGCTAAGCGCAGCAGGTTGCCGAAGACGCTGGCCGGCGCGGTCGAAGCGGCACCGTAGAAGCGGTCGACCACCGTCGACGTGACCTGTTGGCTCTGTTGACGCACCGTCGTCGACTGGATCTGCTCGATCGTGGCGAAGAGCCGACCACAGAGGTAGCCGGGGTCACGCTGGGTAGGATCAAGCTCGGTCAAGGCCTCCTCCGGAAACAGATCGTGCGAGGTGAACACCAATTTGATCAGGGCTGCCTGTGCTTCGGTAACCTCACCTGTGGCTCGGCTGCGCTGGAGCGCCAGCGCCAGCACGCGCTCTGGCACCGGCAGGCCGAGGAGCGCAGCCCGCACCAGCAGCCGTGTCGTTGCCGCTGGTGTCTCCTCGCCGGGACGCAGGGTGGCGCCCGTGAGCCGCCAGAGCGCCTGCGGCCGCGGTGGGTCGCCGTTCCGCTGGACAACCTCCTGGCGGGCGAACCAGTGGCTGAGGTTGGCGCGCACTTCTCCCACCGTGCTGTCGACCCAATCGCGGACGACTGCCCGGCCACCGCTCGCGCTCAGACCGATGGCGTAGAAGCGCTCGGCATCGATCTCGGGCGTCCACCGGCCGGTCTGGGGACTGCGGATCAGGTCTCGCACCTGCTGGGGGTTCGGATCAGAAAGCAGCCGTCCGAAGCTGAGCGCCTGCTTGGCCCGTGTCCAGAAGACAAAGACGCTTTCGCCAACCTGCAGCCTGCTCTCCTCCGAATCGAGCAGAGCATTGAGCGCCCGGGTAAAGCGTTCACCGCAGTCCAGGCAGGTCGGCGCAATGTACGACTGCTCGAGCCCATACGACTCAAAGGCCTCGCTATTGGCAGAGATGATCGAGGTCCCGCTCATCTGCCCGCCCGGGATCCCCTTGATCTTGCCGAGAATGCGCAGGGTCGGCTTCTCCTGGCCACAGACCAGGCATTGCAGGGTCCGGGAATTAGCTGGGTCACAGTAGCTGGCCCAGAACTGCTGGACGGCCGGCAGGTCGGTCACGAGCTCGCTGTCGACCTCGAAGGTGATCAAGCCGGTCGGGTCGAAGTCGGAGGGGAGGAACTCCTCGGGACGGGCCGTTTCCAGAAAGCGGACCACCGCCTGCACGCGCGGGTCGCCGGTCTGGCGGGCACACTCCTGCGCCAGCTCGAGGTAGGCCTGATGCTGAGCAGCAAGCCGGTTCTTCTTCGGGTTCTCCTCCCGTGACAGGCCAAAGGTGAAGCCAGCGTGGTCGGCAAAGAGGAGCGGCTTGATATCGACCCCCCGGACGGTGTTTGGCACTGCATACGCCTGCCCCCTGCTCTGCTTCCCCTCGCCCGTTCCTGCGAGGTCAATGAGGCCTAGGAAGACCCCATCCCCGCGCAGTCGGATTCGGTAGCGGACCAGGCGCTTCTCATAGTGGCGAGGGAGTGGGTCCAGCTGATAGCTGTACTCGACCAGCTTGGTAAGCAGCATTAGTCTCCTTCCAGCGGGATGCGGAGCACCCCGCGATCCAGATGAGCGTGGAAGAAGCGTGGGGTCCCCGAGCCATCCGGGTTGTAGTCGAGGTCCCAGAGCATCAGCCCCAGGTCCTCGCTCCGGTCGATCGGACGCTCCTGGCCGGTCGGCTCGGCGAAGAAGGCCGAGAATTCGCGGCAGCCGAGGTAGGGCTGGTTGAAACAGCGCCCCTCGCGCACGCGCCGGCGGAACTGATCGCGGAATTTCGCCACGTCAGCCGTCTCGCCCGGGTGGAGCCGGATCTCGGCCCGGATGAGATACGCGACATCGCGGAGCACGAGGGCATGGCGTTGGGCCCGGTCATCACCAGCCCGGTAGCCACCGCCCTCCTTCGCCCATCTCCGCGCCGCCTGAGGACTGGCGCGGGCATTCACTTCGTTGCGCCGGATGGAGAACCACCGGATCTCGTTGAGCACCCAGATCTCGCGCACCTGCCAGCGGAACGCCGGCTTCCAGAAGATCGCCTCGAGCACCCCGCGTGCTGCCGACGGTGTCATCACCGAATAGGAGACGCGCTCGGCCTTCATCTCAGGGCGCGTGAAGCAGGCAAACTCGCCCCACACCTTCACGGCGAGCGGCGGATAGCTCCCATTCATGCCTCCCTCGCGAGCACCAGTCTAATGCGGTTGGTATTTTGTGGATGCGAGAGGATCATACTCTGTCAAGCATGAATCTTTGGATACAAATGTTTCAGTTTCATGCGGGCATTGGCGGTGGTGAAACGCCAGTCT
>JAILZB010000385.1 GCA_023512725.1 Chloroflexota bacterium
GGACGTAGGTCTGTCCGCCCCCGACCGCGACGAACTGCGCCGGGCGCTGCGCCGGACGGCCCGCCCGCGGACGCAGCCCCAGCGCGTGACTTCGTCCGCTGCGTCTACCACCGATGCGGAGGCTGCCAGGGAAGCATTTTGTCTGGCTCTGCTTTTTCGCTATCCTGCGGTCAGGGAGCGCGGGCTCCGGATCTCGCCGGAGTTCTTTCACCTCGCCGAACACCGCGCCCTGTTTCTGGCCTGGACCCAGGAGCCCGACGCCGGCGTCCTCGCCGAGCGGCTCCAGAGCGAGCTGAGGGAGCGTTTGGAGACCATCCTGGCCAGACGGATTCCACCGCTTGACGAGCGCCGGCAGCTTGACGCCCTGGAAAGCTGTGTCTGGCATCTCGAGCAGGAACGACTGCGCGCCTGGAAGCGCGAGACCGCCCTCGCCGTGGCCGATCTCGAAGAGCGGAATTCCCCGTCCCGCCTCGTCGAGTCCACGACCGCCGCCAGCGGCGGAGCCACGGACCACGAAGAGCCAGCGCCCGCTGACGTCGTCCGTCAGGACACCGAAGCGGGCCTGTTGCTTCATCGGCGGGTCCTGGAGTGGAAGCGGAACGTTCAGTCCTGAAGAGGTCGAGCGGAATGAACGGCAACCCTCACGAGTTGGACGGAGTCATCCCCGAAGTCGACGCGCCTGCGGACGACGCCGCGCTCTTCGCCAGCATCGAAGACTCGGAGATCGCGCTGGCCGAACGGTACGCGACGCTTCCGCGCGGTAACGGCGGCCGCGCCAGCCTCGACGAGCGCGAGGCCGTCGCCGACTTCGATGACCAGGAGGGCATCGACGACCCCGTCCGGATGTACCTCAGGGAAATCGGGCGGGTCATGCTGCTGTCCGCCGCCGACGAGAAGCGCCTCGCGCGACAGATGGAGGAAGGCAAGTTCGTCGAGGGCGTCGAGCGGCAGTTCCTCGAGGAGTTCGGACGGCCGCCGACGGGCGCCGAGACGTACCTGGGGCTCTTCCGAAGCCTGCATACGGCCCGCGAGCCGCTGCTTCGCATCTGTTCCTATCTCGACCTCTCGCCTTCCCCCCTCGCCAGCCTCATCGAAGATCAGAAGTTCCGCGACACCGTCGACGGCGAGCTCGACCAGGCGCTCGCCGACCACCTGGCCACGGTTCTCGGCTGGGAGCAAGAGCCCGCCGAGAAGGTGCTGGTGCACGTCTCGACGGTCACGCACATCATGCAGCCCGACCACGTCCGTCGAATCGTCGACCTCGCAGGCGGGGAGGACGCGCTCACGCCGCCGAGCTTCGAGCTGGCGGCGCGCCTCCAACCACTGGAAGACGAACTGCGGACGTATCTGTCGCGTATCAAGGAAGACGGCTATCGCGCCGAGAAGCACCTCACAGAGGCCAACCTGCGTCTCGTCGTGGCCGTCGCCAAGAAGTACATCGGCCGGGGCATGTCGCTCCTCGACCTGATCCAGGAAGGCAACATCGGGCTCCAGCGCGCCGTCGAGAAGTACGACTACCGGAAGGGCTACCGCTTCAGCACGTACGCCTATTGGTGGATTCGGCAAGCTGTCACGCGCGCTATCGCCGACCAGGCTCGGACCATCCGCGTGCCGGTGCACATGATCGAGCTGATCGGCGACGTGTACCGCGTGAGCCGCGATCTCCAGCAGGAGCTGGGCCGTGAGCCCGAGCCCGACGAGATCGCCGCCGAGATGGGCACCTCGGCCGAGAAGGTTCGCCAGATCATCCGCGCCGCCCGGCAGCCCATCTCGCTCGAGACGCCCGTGGGCGAGGAAGAGGAGAGCACGCTCGCGGATTTCATCGCCGATCGGGCGGCGCGGGCGCCGGCCGAGGCCGCCGCCCAGGAGCTGCTCAAGGAGCACGTCGAGGACGCTCTCCAGCAGCTCACCGAGCGCGAGCGGGCGGTGCTGAAGATGCGGTTCGGCCTCATCGACGGCCGCGACCGGACGCTCGGCGAGATCGGCGAAGAACTCGGCGTGAGCCGCGAGCGCGTGCGCCAGATCGAGGCCGAGGCCCTCCAGAAGCTGCGGCAGCCCAAGCTCCGCGACAAGCTGCGCGAGTACCTGGAATAGTCGCCGCGAGGCCTCGCCTGGCTAGCAGCGCCCGACCTACGCGCCGGTGCAGAGGGTCGCCGCGGGGGGTACGCGCCGTGCCCTCAGCACGGCGGCCGCCTCGTGCGGGCTTAGGGTTTGGGCCTCGTCGAGGTACAGCGGGCCGCCGCACCGGCCACAGCGCCGCGGCGGCCGCCGCGCCCCCGTGGCGGCTGGGCCCGTGGGGCGGAAAGCGACCAGCCGGCCGCGTGCCGCGGTGTCGATGACCAACTCCCCGGCCACGTCGCCGCAGTGGTAGCACTTGAGGTC
>JAILZB010000039.1 GCA_023512725.1 Chloroflexota bacterium
CGCCTGCCTGACCATGTTCCTGGCCTGGTTCAACAGGTTATTCAGGACGTCTTCCATGGTGAGCGACTCTCCTTGCGACTACGTGCTGTATTCTCCCGCCTGCCCCGAATTCCTTTGCCAGAAGAGATTCAAAGAAGAGGAAGGGCTCGGCTCAGAGCCTCAGCGCGTCCCGCAAGGCGGCCTCGTCCTCGAACGGGCCGACGGCCGCAAAGAGCGCCCGCGGCACCGCGAGATTGGCCGCCGGCGCCTGGGAAAGCAGCCCGGCTGGCCGGTCGGGGAGATACTGGTTGAAGCTCGCGAGGTTATCAGCGGTCGCCCAGTGATTGACCCCCTCGACCCGGAACGCGCCCGCGATCACGTCCTGGGGATACCGCTGGTGAGCGGCGACCATCGCCGCGACCCAGCCCGGCAGCGGCACACAGTCCGCATCGAGAAAGAGCAGCAGGCTGCCGCGGGCAAGCGCCACTGCGCGGTTGCGAGCGGCCCCGGGCCAGAGCGGCTTAGCACTTTCCAGAAAGCGGACGTGCCGAAAGTGGCGGAGCACCCCCGGCCCATCACGCCCGCAGACGATCGTCTCCAGCGCAATCCCGGGAGGCAGCTGCTGGCGTTCCAGGGCGGCTAGCCCCTCCCCCAACACCGGGCAGTCCAGGTCGGCGATCACGATGGAGACGAGCATCTTCGCGTGCTGCCCGCCGGCAGCACCGGCCATTCTAGCCGCTGGCGCCGGGGAGGAACACCCTCTCTCCGGGCAACAGGACGAAGCGCGGAACCGTTCCCCCTGCTCGCGAGGCTTCCGACCGCCAGCGGCAGACCAGTAGCGGCCGCCGTCACCGTTACCCCGCTCACCCGGCTTCCGGGCGAACCGTCTTGCACGGCTGGCAAGGCATCAGTATCTTTAGCATGGGCCGCCCCCTCTGCCCCACCCCGCCAGCAGGCGAGCGACCGCGTACCCGACTACCTGCGCGCCGAGGGATCATGAGCAATCCGGAGCAGCTAGGCTACACCCGAGAGCACGAATGGGTCCGTTTTGAGGACGATGGCACGGTGACGATGGGGATCACCGAGTTTGCTCAGGAGCAGCTTGGCGATGTGGTCTACGTGGACCTTCCCCCGGTGGGTAGCACGGTCAAGCAGTTCGAGAAGTGCGGCGAGATCGAGTCGGTCAAAGCGGTGTCGGATATCTATGCTGGTCTCTCGGGCGAAGTGGTGGCCGTAAATGAGCAGCTGAGCGACCGGCCCGAGCTGGTTAACCAGGACCCGTATGGTCAGGGCTGGATGATCCGGATCCGGCCCAGTAACCCGGCGGAACGGGAGAACCTGCTGTCGGCCGAGGCCTACGGAGCACTCACGGCGTGACCACCCTCGAACGCACCACCCAGCAGCACCACCGCACGAGCTACGTGCCCCACACCGAGCACGACCGGCGCGAGATGCTGGCCACGATCGGGGTGGGTTCGATCGAAGAGCTGTTCGCGGATATCCCCGCGGCTCTACGCAACCCGCCCCTGGCGCTCCCCCCAGGCCAGAGTGAGCTGGAGGTGCTGACCCATCTCGAACAGCTCGCCGAGCGCAACCAGCCGGTCGACCGCCTCCCCTCCTTCCTGGGCGCGGGCGCTTACCGCCACTTCATCCCGAGTGCGGTCTGGCAACTGGTCGGGCGCAACGAGTTCTACACCTCCTACACCCCCTACCAGCCGGAGGTCTCCCAGGGCACCCTCCAGGCGATGTACGAGTTCCAATCCTTCGTGGCGCTCCTGACCGGGATGGAGGTAGCGAACGCCTCGGTCTACGACGGCGCCAGCGGGCTGGCCGAAGCCGCCCTGATGGCCGTGCGCCTGACCGGCCGGCGGCGGGTGGCGGTCGCGGAGAATATCCACCCCGACTACCAGCAGACAGTCGCAACCTATCTGGTGCCGCAAGGGATCGCGGTGGACCGGTTCGACCCCGAGGCACCGCCTGCGGGCGAGGCGTACGCCTGCCTTGCCATCCAACAGCCGTCCTTCGAAGGGTTCCTCGTCCCGGCCGAGCGGGTAGCCACCGCCGCCCATGCTGGCGGGGCCCTCCTGGTCGTCTCGGCCGACCTGCTTTCGCTCGGGCTCCTCCGCCCGCCCGGGGACTACGGCGCTGATATCGTGGTGGGCGAGGCGCAGTCCTGCGGGGTGCCGCTCCAGTTCGGTGGGCCGTACGTTGGGATCTTCGCGTGCCGGGCCGCGTATCTGCGCCAGCTTCCGGGCCGCTTGGTGGGCGCAACGGTCGACCAGGCCGGGCGGCGCGGCTACGTTCTCACCCTCCAGGCGCGCGAGCAGCACATCCGTCGCGAGCGGGCTACCAGCAACATCTGCACCAGCCAAGGGCTGATCGCACTGGCTGTCACGATCTATCTCTCGCTGCTGGGGAAAGCAGGCGTGCGCACGGTCGCCGAACTGTGTTACCACAAGGCCCACTACGCTGCTCAGCTGCTAACGGCGATCCCCGGCTTCCGGCTGGCCCGGTCGGCACCGTTCTGGTGTGAGTTCACTCTCTGCTGCCCCCTGCCACCGGCCGAGCTGAACCGCCGCCTGCTCGAGCGTGGCATCATCGGCGGGCTCGACATCTCCCCGCGGATCCCCAATGGCTGGCTCCTCTGCGTGACCGAAGTGAACACCCGGGCCGAGATCGAACGCCTTGCCGGTGAGACGCGCGCGATCGTGGAGGGGGCATGACCGAGCCGCTGATCTTCGAGCTTTCCCAGCCCGGGCGACGCGGGGTGGCGCTCCCGCCGCTCGATGTCCCGGAGGCCGAACCGCTGCCCGCTGAATTCCGGCGCGAGGAGCTGCCCCTCCCCGAGCTGAGCGAGCTGGATGTGGTCCGCCATTTCGTGCGCCTCTCCCAGCGCAACTTCGCGATCGATAGCGTCTTCTACCCCCTCGGCTCCTGCACAATGAAGTACAACCCGAAGGTGCACGAGGAGGTTGCTCGGCTGCGCGGCTTCCAGCAGATCCATCCCCTCCAGCCGGTCGAAACGGTCCAGGGGGCGCTGGCCGTGATGTTCCACCTGCAGCGTGCGCTTGCCGAAATCAGCGGGCTCCCGGCCGTCTCGCTCCAGCCGGCGGCTGGCGCCCAGGGCGAGCTGACAGGCATCTTGATGGTCCGCGCCTGGCTGCGCGACCGCGGCGAGGACGAGCGGACGGTCGTACTGGTGCCGGAATCGGCCCACGGGACGAACCCGGCTACTGCCGCCATGGCTGGCTTTACCGTCAAAGCGGTCCGCGCCGACCGGAACGGGAACGTCGACCTCGAGCACCTCCGCGCCCTCCTCGGCCCCGACGTTGCGGCCATGATGCTGACCCAGCCGAGCACCCTCGGCCTCTTCGACCCCAACATCGAGGAGATCGCGCGGGTGGTCCACGCAGCTGGCGCCCTCCTCTACGGTGATGGCGCCAACCTGAACGCCATCCTCGGCAAAGTCAAGCCGGGCGACTGCGGATTCGACGTGATCCACATCAATCTGCACAAGACCTTCACGACCCCGCACGGTGGCGGCGGGCCGGGCGCTGGCCCCGTCTGTGCCACCGCGGCGCTGGCGCCCTATCTGCCCGCGCCCATCGTGGTCCAGCAGGGTGACCGCTACGCCTTCCACGCCCCCGAGCGCACGATCGGCAAGGTCCGCGCCTTCTACGGTCACTTCGGCATGTTCGTCCGGGCCTACGCCTACATCTGTGGGCTCGGTGCCGAGGGGCTCCGCGAGGTGGCCGAGCACGCTGTGCTCAATGCCAACTACCTGCGCTGCCGTCTGCGCGACGTCTACGAGCTGCCCTTCGACCGCATCTGCATGCACGAGGTGGTGTTCTCCGGCAACCGCCAGAAGCAGGAATGTGGCGTGCGCACCCTTGATATTGCCAAGCGGTTGATCGACTACGGCTTTCACCCTCCGACGATCTACTTCCCGCTCGTGGTCGAGGAAGCCCTGATGATCGAGCCGACGGAGACGGAAAGCCGGGAGACGCTCGACCGCTTCATCGCGGCAATGCGCACGATCGCCGATGAGGCCCGGACCAACCCTGAGTTGCTTAAACACGCACCGACCACCACCCCAGTTGGCCGGCTGGACGAGGCGCTCGCGGCGCGCCGGCCCGACCTCCGCTGGCAGCCCCACCGGGAAGCAGCGGAGCGCACCCCGCCAGGCTCAGCACACTAGCCCACGCGTCACTCCCTACCCGTCGGTAGCCTGCGACTGGAGCCCACGGAAGGCTGTTCCCGGAACGCGAGGCCCGCCGTTCCCGCTCACGACCACACTGCTAGCCCCGAGAGCAGTGCCCGGCACACGCAGCAACGGAGCGGGCCTCCGTGGTAGTGTCCTCCACCTCCTTAACGTGGCGGCGTGCCCGGTGAGCAAGGGCAAGGGCCAGGAAGCGCCAGCCCGTCTTCTTTCCAGCGCCCAGCGTATAGCGCGGGAGTTGCACAGGACACCCAATCAGGATACAATGTTAGACATCCTGTCCAATAGAATGGAGTGACGATGACGCCGCGCGCTGCGCCCGGGGAACGACGTGAGCACGCCGTGCTCGAGACCCGCCAGCGGGTGATCGCGGCGGCACGGGAGCTCATTCTGGCGGGGAAGCTTTCCCGCCTCAGTCTGGGTGAAGTCGCGCGCCGAGCGGCGGTCGCCCGGGCGACGGTGTACTACCGCTTCGGCAGCAAGCGTGGCCTCCTTGAAGCCGTGGTGGACAACGCCCTCTCCCGGGCCGATGGTCGCGCGCTCGTTGCCGCCTACCATCATCCTGACCCGGTCGCGGCGACGCGGGCGGTTCTGCGGGAAGTCGCTCGCTTCTGGGCGGCGGAGTTTGCCGTCTTTCAGCAGCTGCTGGCCCTGGCCGCGCTCGACCCCGACCTGCGCGCCACTCTCGCTGGCCACACCGGCGCTCGCGAGGCCATCCTCTGGGGGCTGGTCCGGCGGCTTGAGGACGCGGGACGCCTCCGGCCTGGGGTGGAGGCCAGCCAGGCGTTCGATTCCCTGTGGCTGCTGACCAGCTTTGCTGCCTTCCGCGAACTGCACCTCGTACGTGGTCTCGACCCCTCCGCCGTCGCGGAGCGGCTCATCACGCTCGCCGGGGCCGTGGTCGACCTGGAGCCGGAGCACCGGTCCTAACAAGGGGGAACCTGCATGGAGATCGGGATCTTTCAGCTTCTCTCGCAGCCGGAGGGGGTCTCTGCGCGTGAGGTGATTGCCCAAGCTCTCTGGGAGGTCGACTTCGCCGAGGCGAACGGCTTCGACACCGTCTGGGTCACCGAACACCACCTTTCGGAGTACGGCCTGATCGGGAGCCCCTCGGTCTACGCGGCCGCTCTTGCCCAACGGACGCGTCGCCTGCGAATCGGCTACGGTGTCGCCGTCGTTCCGCTGCATCATCCGGTGCGGCTTGCGGAAGAGATCGTCTGGGTCGACCACCTCAGCCAGGGTCGGCTCTGGGTGGGGGTCGGCCCGGGCTTTAGCCCCTACGAGTTCGCCGCGTTTGGCGTTCCCCTCGAGGAGCGGGTGGCGCGGCTCGAAGAGGGGGTGACGATCCTGCGCGGGCTATTCACCCGGGAACCGTTCTCCTACCAGGGGCAGTTCTGGCAGATCCCTGAGGTCCGCCTCACGCCGCGTCCCTACACCGCTCCCCACCCTCCCCTGATGCTCGCCTCATCCGGCGAGGAATCGCTCAAACGCGCTGCGCGGCTCGGGTTGCCGGCCCTGATCGGCTTTCGACCGAATGAAGAGCTGGCAACGCGCCTTGCAACCTACCGCCGCATTCGTGAGGAGCTAGGTGTTCCGGCTGAGCAGGTGCGGGCCGAAGTGCGCCGGCTCGGGGTCCTGCGCCGCATCTACGTGGCCGACAGCGATGACGAGGCGCTTGCTGACGTAGTGCCTGCCCTCCTCTGGTACGCTCACGCTGCACTGCGCGTCCACTACCGCGCTGGTGCGGCGACTCCCGCATCAGGAGGAGCACACGCAGGCGGGTCGCTCCCCCAGGCGGGCACGCTCCCCGATGGCTCCGCTGCACCCGCCCTCCTGAGCCCAGAAGATGTGATCCGCTCGAGCGAAGGAGGCATGATCGCCGGCACGCCCGCAACCGTGCTCCGTCAGCTCCGCGAACTGGCCGCGCTTGGCGTTGGCCATGTCATCGCCTGGCTGAACTTCGGGAACTTGCCCTACCCCAAGGTGCGTCGCTCAATGGAGCTGCTGGCCCGCGAGGTGCTTCCCGCCCTGGCTACCACCTAGGGTAGCCAGTAGGAGCCAGCCAGAGAACGCGCCCGCACGCTGGCTGCTGCGCTGCCCGCCCCGCCAGCAGCTACGGCCCGCTTGCCCGGGCTGAGGGGTGCGCGACTCCTGCGCGCGGGTGCCCTGCCCTCGTGCGGCCATGCCACTGGCCATTGCTGGTGCGCGCCGCTGAAGCCAGCCGCTCCGCATCCTCGCGCCCGGCCAGGGTAGCCACCCGGAACCACCCAGCCGGGTGAACCCGCTCCGAAACTTCGCCCACCGCTGGGCACTATCGCTTAAGATGCGTCTGGTGGCAGAAGACGCGGACAGGCGTTGCCGTGGCATTTCGCCAGCCAGAGGGAGTAGACTTCAGCCCGCGTTCAGTAGGGAACGATGTTCGATCGACCCGGCGCCGATGATCGGCGCGGTCAACGAGGCAGACTCATGCCAGAGATCGTGTTTCTCGCTGCCTTCCTCGACCTCCTGACGCTGCTCGAAAGCGTCCTCGCGAACGACTTAGCCAGCCTCTCCCTGACGATGCCCCAGTTGAAGGTGCTGGCCCTGGTCCTCGCAACCGAATCGCCAACCGTCAGTGCGATTGCCCAGGCGCTGCACGTCACCCCACCGACAGCATCGGGGATCATCGACCGGCTGGAGCAGAAGCACCTCGTGGTGCGGGAGGACAATGAGAGCGATCGTCGGGTGGTCCACGTGCGACTGAGCGTTCCCCAGGAACAGCTGCTCAGTCGGTTCTTCCCCCAGACCGCCCAGCTGCTCCGCAGCGCCGTCGACCGGCTGGAGCCCGAGGAGCGACGGACGGTCGAGCGCGCGGCGCGGCTGCTTCTCGCTGCCCTGGCCGACCTGCGTCCATCTACCGCACCAGCCGACCAGGTGGAGAGCTCCCAGCTGGAGGCCCCAGCATGAGGGTTGGCCGCCTGGGCCGTACCGGCGTCCTTCTGCTTTTTATGCTCGCCACCGCCTGCCAGCAGCAAAGCCCACCGCCCTCCCCGCCGGCCCAGCAGCCGGCGACGCCGTCACCCCGCGTGACGGAGGTGGACGTCCGCCCTGCCCAGCGGGGGAACATTCAGGCCGTGCTCTCCTACACCGGTGACGTTCGGGCGAAGGCAACGGTGTCGGTTATCCCGCGGGTCTCCGCTCGGATCGAGCGGCTCCTGGTGGACATCGGCTCCGAGGTGAAGAAGGGTGATCTCATCGCCGAGCTGGACCGCGCACCCCTCCTGGCCCAGCTGCGCCAGGCCCAGGGCTCGCTCCAATCGGCTCAGGCCCGGCTGGAGGCACTCCAGAACCCGCGCCCGGAAGATATCGCCATCGCGCGGGCCAACCTCGCCAGCGCCCAGGACCGCCTCGACCGCCTGCTCAACCCCCCAGCCAGCGAGCTCGAGCCCCTGCGAGTTGCCGTCGCCAATGCAGAAGCGAACCTCAAGCAAGCCCAGGCAGCCTATGACCGGATCGCCTTCGAGCCGGATGCCGGGCGCCGCCCGGAAGCCGTCCAGCTCGAGCAGGCGACGAACAACTACAACGCCGCCCTGGCGAACCTTCGCAACCGCACCAACCCGCCGCAGCAGGATATCGACGTTGCCCGCCAGGCGGTCGAGCAGGCCGAGCAGCAGCTCCGCAAGGCGCTCCAGCCCGCCACCGAGGCCGACCTGAATGCCCAGCGGGGGGCAGTTGCGAACGCCGCGGCCAGTGTCGAGGCGACCCAGATCAACGTGAATGAGGCGACGATCCGCGCCCCCATCGATGGCATCGTAGCCGACCGCCCGCAACCGGTCGGTTCCACCACCTCGGTCCAGCAGCCGATCGTGACGATCATCTCGAAGGACGTCGAGATCGTGCTACCGGTTGAGGAGACCCGTCTGCCCGACCTGAGCGTCGGCGCCCGCGCCATCATCAACGTACCCGCCTACCCGGGCCAGGATATCCCCGGGACCATCGCCAGCATCGCCCCCACGGTCGACCAGCGGAGCCGGACGATCGCGGTGCGCGTCGAGCCGGTGGACCAGAACGGGCAGCTCAAGCCCGGGATGTTCGCCCAGGTCCGGCTGATTACCCGCGACCGTCAGAACGTACTGATCGTGCCCAAGGATGCCGTCGTCCAGCGGGATGGGCAGAGCGTCGTGTTCACGCTCGGCGATGGCCGCGCGCGCCAGACCCCCGTCGAGGTCGGGGTCTCCGACGACAGCAACATTGAGATCCGGAGTGGCCTCGACCAGGGCGTGCCCGTGATCGTCTCCGGCGTTGCGACCCTCCGCGACGGTGACGTCGTAACGCCTCGGCGGACTGCCCCTGGCGGCGCGCCGGGTGGTGGGGCGGCGCCGAGCGGAACGCCTCGCCCAGGCGAAACTGCCCCCGCTGGTGGCGGTGGCCCCCCCGGGGGGCCGGGCGGAAGCCCGCGGCCGCCCGCCACTCCCACCGCCGGGGGGCGCTGATGCGCTGGACGCTTTTCACGCTCACGCTGGTCGCCAGCCTCGCTCTCGGCCTGCCAGCCGAGCTGCGGGCCCAGCAGCTCTTCGAGTACTACCCCGAGACCGGTCAGTACGTCCAGGGCGAGTACTTGCGCTGGTACCTTGCCAAGGGGGGGCCAGCGGTGTTGGGCTACCCGCGTACGCCGGACTTCCGCGAGCGCGACCGCCTCGTCCAGTACTTCCAGACCATCCGCCTGGAGTGGGACTGCGGCAAAGACGGCCGCGACCCCTGCCGGCTCCGCCCAGGCACCCTTGGCGAGGAGATCCTTGGCCGCAAACTCGACCTGCCACCCGACCAGCAGACCACCGGCAGCAGTGGCGAGGGATCGCGCTACTTCGGCGAGACGAACGCAACCGTGAGCGGCGCCTTTCTCGCCCGCTTCGACGAGCTGGGCGGGCTCGACTTTTTCGGCTACCCCCTGACCGACCCGGTCGTCGAGGCTGGGCAGACCGTCCAGTGGTTCCAGCGGGCGCGCCTCCAGCTCGACCCCGATGGCGTGGTGCGCCTTTCCCGCCTGGGGGACTACTGGATCGATACCCTCAAGCGGGTGAGCGCCCCCTACCTCCTGCGCCGCCCGGCACCAGCGCCCCAGCCTACCCTTTCGATCGCCGCGCGGGCGCCTCAGGGGCGCTTCGTCTTCCAGACGGCAACCGGCCAGATCGTCCAGATCACCGCTGATGGCAGTGGCGAGCGGATGTTGACCAGTGGTAACGAACCCGCCCTTTCTCCCGATGGCAGCCGTCTCGCCTTCGGGCGCGGCGACCCGCCCAGCATCTGGCTGCTCGACCTGGCGAGCGGCGAGGAGCGGCTGCTGGTGGCCGAACCGGGGGTACGCAGCCCGGTGTGGTCGCCGGATGGCTCGCGCCTGGCGATCCTGAAATCGAAACGCGACCCCGTGTTCCGCATCGACCCTGCAACGCGTCGGCCTGGCTGGCTGTTGGAGGAGCACTTCGGGATCGCTGTGGTCGACGTTGCCAGCGGCACGCTGATCGACCTGCCCAGCCAGACCTTCAGCAGCGCTCCGAGCTGGTCGCCCGACGGGCAGCAGATCGTCTTCGATGGGAACACCGGCCTCTATCTCGTGCCAACCGATGGCAGTGGCGAGCCACGCCTTCTCCCCGGCACTAACAGCCAGTTCACCCAACCCGCTTGGTCGCCTGACGGCAGCCTGATCGCCCTCGCTCTCCGCCGCAACGACCACTACGACCTCGCCGTGATCCGCCCGGATGGCAGTGGCCTGCGGCTGCTCACCGAGAGCCCCTTCCTGACCCGCGCGAGCAACAACGTTGCCCCTGCCTGGTCGCCCGATGGGCAGCAGATCATCTTCCTCTCCGACCGCGATGGTTCCTGGCAGCTGTACACCATCGACGTCGACGGACGGAACCTCCGGCCCGTCTTCGCGGGCACCAACCCCCTTACCTTTCGTTACGCCAAGGAGCGCGTGGTGAGTTGGGGACGGCCATGAACCTGGAGCGCTACAGTCCTGATGCCCGCCAGGTGCTCCAGTACGCCGAGGAAGAGGCCCGCGCGTTCCGCCATGGCCAGATCGGTACCCATCATTTTCTCATCGCCCTGATCCGGGCAGGGGCGTTCCCCGGGGATGAGCGGGAGGCCCGGCTGTACGTTCGGGAGGCGACGTTCGAGCTGGAACCCCGCCTCGACCAGTTGCCGGAGCGCTTGCCGTTCTCCTACGGCAGCAAGCAGCTTCTGGCACGCGCCGAACAGTACGCCGGTGCGGGGCCGGTCACCACTGCTCACCTGGCCGAATCGATCAAGCACCAGAGCGGCCATGTCGTTAGCGTCCTGCACCGGATGGGGATCTTCCTCGCCTGAGCCGGGCGGCCCGCACTCCCCTGGCCGCCTTGCAGACGCACCGTGAGGAAGTGATGCTGCGCCTCGGAGTCGACGCCGGGTGCTGGACCAACCGGCGGGGGTACGGTCGTTTTACCCGCGGGATCATCACCGCGCTGGCGACGCGGGAGGACGTCCAGCTGACCCTGATCGCCGACCGGCCGACGGCGCGTGCGCTCACCCTGCCGCCGCGGGCGCAGCTGCTGGAAGCGCCAGCGACAACCGCTGCCAGCGAAGCGGCGAGTGCCAGCGGGCACCGGCCGTGGCGGGACTTGCTCGCGTGTAGCCTCACTGCCAGCCGGGCGCGCTTCGACGTCTTCTTCTTCCCTTCGGTCTACACTTACTTCCCGCTCTTCTCGCGCACGCCCCAGGTCGTCGCTCTCCACGACGCGATCCCGGAGCAACTGCCGGACCTCGTCTTTCCCAACTGGCAGCGGCGCCTGTTCTGGGCTCTTAAAGTCCGCTGGGCCCTCCGCGCTGCCCGCCGGGTGGTGACCGTCTCGCCGTTCGCTGCGACGGAAGTCCGCCAACGCCTTGGCGTCTCCGCACGCCGGCTCCGGGTCCTCAGCGAAGCGCCCGACCCGGTGTTCTTCCCCCGCCCTCCCGAGCAGGTCCGGCTCACCTGCCAGCGCTATCGCCTTGGCTGCCCCTACCTGCTCTACGTCGGCGGCTTCAGCCCGCATAAGGACCTGCGGACGCTGCTGCGGGCCTTCTACCGCTTGCTCCGCGAGCAGCCGACCCTCCATCTTGCTCTGGCTGGCGACTTCAGCGGCGACCGCTTTTACACTGAGCCACTCGCCGTGCGGGCGCTGCAGGATGCCCTTGGGATCGCCGAACGGGTGCATTGGCTCGGCTACGTGCCGGATGAGGACCTGGCTGCGCTCTACAGCGGGGCTGTCGCGCTGGTCCTTCCCTCGCTCGGAGAGGGGTTCGGGCTGCCAGTCGTCGAGGCGGCTGCCTGCGGCTGCCCGGTGGTCGCCAGCGACCGGAGCCACGCCGCGGACGTGATTGCCGCCACGCGGGTCTTCCCGGCCAAGGATGACGTCGCTTTGGCGGCCACCCTCCGCCCCTTCCTCGAACCGGCCGTGCGTCAGGCGGTCGGCGCGCAGGCGCAGCAGGAGGCGAGCCGCTTCCAGTGGTCGGCCGTCGCCGCGGCGGCCATGGCCGTCTTCCGCGAGGTGTCCCCTTGACGGGCGAGGAATGGGCAGCAACCCCCCGCCGGTTCGCCATGGTCACCACCTTCTATCCTCCTTCCTCCTTTGGCGGAGATGCCACCTACCTCTACCGGCTGGCCAACGCGCTAGCAGCCGATGGGCATCAGGTGGAAGTCGTCCACTGCGCCGATTCGTACCGGCTGCTCGCCCGGCAGCCTGCCGGCCCACCCTGGCC
The DNA here is from genome assembly GCA_023512725.1 of Chloroflexota bacterium. Lineage (GTDB taxonomy): Bacteria > Chloroflexota > Dehalococcoidia > SpSt-223 > SpSt-223 > JANWZD01. Next base: position 11,948 of record JAILZB010000039.1, read on the forward strand.
CCACCATCCGAACGTGCGCGTGCGGACGCTCCACAGCCCGTTCGGACCGCTCTCTCCCTTCCTCACCCAGCAGACCGGTCGCCCGTGGTTGAAGCAACAGCCCTTACGCGAGGCGCTGGTCACCGCCCGGCCAGACGTGATCCATTTTCATAACGTTTCCCTAGTGGGCGGCCCCGGCGTGCTCCACCTGGGCACGGCCCTCAAGCTCTACACCACCCACGAGCACTGGCTGATCTGCCCGATGCACGTCCTCTGGAAGAACAACCGCCAGCTCTGCGACCGACCGACCTGCTTCTCATGCCAGCTCCGCAGCGGGCGCCCACCCCAGTGGTGGCGTGCCAGCCGCCTGCTGGAACGCGCACTCGACCAGATTGCCTGCTTCCTCGCGCCCAGCCGCTTCACCCTTCAGCTGCACCAGCAGCGTGGCCTCGCTGGTCGGCCGTTCGTCCACCTTCCATACTTCGTCCCTGCACCGGAGCAGCTCCCACCGCCCTACCCGCACGCGCGCCCGTATTTCCTGTTTGTCGGCCGCCTCGAAAAGATCAAGGGGCTGCAGACCCTCATCCCCCTCTTCCAGCGCTGGGAGCGAGCGGACCTACTGGTGGCAGGGAGCGGGAGCTATGCCCCCGAGCTGGAGCGGCTGGCAGCGGACTGCCCGCGCATCCATTTTCTCGGCCAGCAACCGAGTGAAACGCTGGCTGCCCTCTACCGGGGGGCGGTGGCACTGATCGTCCCCTCGCTCTGCTACGAGGTGTTTGGGATTGTCATCCTCGAAGCGTTCGCCTACGGCACTCCCGCGGTCGTACGCGAGCTGGGCGCGCTCCCCGAGGTGATCGCCGAGAGTGGTGGCGGCCTGACCTACCGGACCGATAGCGAGCTGCTGACTGCCCTCGACCGGCTGCTCGCCGACCGGCCGCTGCGGGATGCCCTAGGGGAACGCGGGCGGACCACCTTCCATCAGCGCTGGACGACACGCCCCCACCTGGCGCAGTATTACGCCATCCTCGCCAGGCTGGCGGCTGGCACTGCCAGCACGCCAGGAGAGGGGAGCAGCAGGTGAACCACGGTGGCCCCCACCACCCCCCAGGCACGCCCTGATGCTGCAGGAGAACACCGCCCGCCCGGCACCGCTGCCCCTGGGGCCAACCCGCCCGCTCGCCATCCTCACCTACCACTCGGTTGGTGTTGGCGGTTCCCCGATCCGCCTCTCGCTCGCCCAGTTCCGCCAGCAGGTCCGCGCCCTCCAGCGCGCCGGGATCCGTGGCGTGAGCCTGGGCGAGGCCCTCGACCAGCAGGGTCGGGCAGCCGGTCGCCTGGTGGCACTCACCTTTGACGACGGCTTTGCCGACTTTGCTACCGCGGCCTGGCCCGTGCTGCGGGAGGCTGGCTTTGGCGCGACCGTCTTCCTCGTCACCGGTCGGCTGGGGAGCGATAATGCCTGGCCCGGGCAGCCGCGCTGGGCACCCCGCCTGCCTCTGCTTTCGCGCGGGGAGGTCCGGCGGCTCGCCCGGGAAGGGGTGGAGTTCGGTTCCCACACCGTTTCGCACCTTTGCCTGGCAGAAGCCCCCCCGGATGTGGCTGCGACGGAACTGGCCCTCTCGCGCCAGGCGATCGAAGCTGCCACCGGAGCGCCCTGCCGCTTCTTCGCCTATCCCTATGGTCTTGTAACACCCACCCTCCGCCTCCAAGTAGCGGAGTACTATAGCGCTGCGGTGACCACGGAGTTACGGCTGGCTGGCCCGGCCGACGACCGCTACCTGCTGCCCCGCATCGATGCACCCTACCTGGCGCCAGCCTGGCTTGCGGGCGCGCTTTACACGCCCGCGGTCGGGGCGTACCTCGCCTTGCGGCGGCTTGGTCGCGGGCTGCGCCGGGCGGTCCTGCGCGACTGATGACGCTCCCCTTTGTCTGCCCCCTCTGCAAGGGGGCCCTCACCGTCGGGCCGCAGGAGTATTGCTGCCCCGCCTGCGAGCGCCGCTATCCGGTGGTGCTTGGTATCCCCGACTTCCGGGTCTTTCCCGACCCTTGGATCGAGATCGAGGACGACTGGGCGAAGGCCGAGCGGTTGATGGCCCACTTCGACACCCTCTCCTTCGAAGAGCTGGTACGGTACTACTGGTTGATCACCCCCAATACCCCGCCGGACCTCGCCGCCCGCTACCTCCGCCACGTGCTCGGAGGCGTCGATCGGGGTATCGCGTCCCTCGCCGAAGTGGAACAGCTCAGCGGGCCGTTCACCGGGGAGCAGTTTCTTGAACTGGGCTGTGGAACGGGCGGGTTCCTCATCGCCGCACGTCGCCGCTTCTCCACGGTGGTCGGCTGTGATATCGCCTTCCGCTGGCTGGTGCTGGCCCGCAAGCGGCTGCTCGAGGCCGGCTGCCACGACGTCACACTCGTCTGCTGCTGCGGGGAATACCTGCCGTTCCCCGACCACCGCTTTGCCCTGGTGGTGGCGAGCGATGTCATCGAGCACACCAGTGACCAGGTCGGGCTGGTGCGCCAGGGCTTGCGGGCACTCGCTCCGGGCGGGAGCTTGTTCCTGGCCACTCCGAACCGGCTCTCCCTCGCCCCGGAGCCCCACGTCCGCGTCTGGGGAGTCGGCTGGCTGCCAGCACGGCTACGCTCACCGTACGTCAGGCTGGTGCGCGGGATCCCCTACCAGCACATCCGCACGCTCTCCTACTTCGACCTGCGACGGGTACTGCGGGAGGCAGGAGCCCGACACCTCACCATTACCCTGCCGCACATCCCCGAGCGCGAGCTGTTCCGCTACAACCCGTGGGAGCGCGCCCTCATCCAGCTCTACCACCGGGTGCTGGCGGTGCCCGGGCTGCGCTGGCCGCTCTACCTGGTTGGGCCGCTGTTCCATGTCGTCTGTCGCGCGGAGTAAGCGGTGCCGAGCGAGCGCACGGTCAAGCCGCCCCATCTGGCCATCGATGCCCGCCCGCTGCCACGGCGCAGCCCCTTCGCGCGTGTGCTCAGTGGCTTCGCCGCCCTCGCTGCAGGTGAGGTCGTCAATAAGCTGATTGCGGCCGCGGTCTCCATCTACCTGGCTCGGGTGCTTAGCGCTGCTGGTTTCGGTCTCGTCGGCTATGCCACCGCGCTCGCCACCTACTTTGTACTCGGGGTGGACCTCGGCCTGGACTTTCTGGCCACGCGGGAGGTCGCTCGGCAGCCAGCGGCTGCAGGGAGCTATGCCCGACGGCTGATTGCCCTGCGGCTGGCCGCCGCCACGGTGGTCACCGCCTGCTACCTGGGTGTTGCCCTGGTCCTGCCGCTGGAGCCAGCCGCGCGGGTGACGGTGGCGCTCTACGGCCTCCTCTTCTTCCCCTACGCCCTCACCCCCAAGGGGGTGCTGCTCGGCCTGGAACGGCGGCGGCCCTGGGCGCTCGCGCAGGTCGTGGGGCAGCTCGTCTTCGGCGCGGGGTGTGTAGCCATCGTGAGCAGTCCGGCTGAGAGCTGGCGAGTGCCGGTAGTCCAGGCGCTCGCCGACACGGCCCAGGCTGCGGTGGCGCTGCTGGCGCTCCGCTCGCTCTTGCGCGCGCCCGGCACCCTGGGCTGGCCGCTGCTTGCAACGTTGCGCCAGGCTTTGCCGTTCGCCTGGGCCCAGGGCATGCGCTTGCTGAACTACAACTTCGACGTCCTGCTGATCTACAGCCTGTTTGGCGACGCGGCAAATGGCGCGTACCTCGCTGCCTACAAGATCGTGTTGCTCTTCATCGGCTTTGGTGCGCTCTATGGGATGACGCTCCTCCCCGCGATCGCCCGCTACTACCCGCAGGAGCTGTCCGCGCTTCCCCGCTTCGTGGGTTCCTCTCTCGGCCTGACTGGCGCTGTAGTGCTGCCGATCGCCGTGGGGGGGTCGATCCTGGCCGAGCAGGGGGTCGCACTCGTTTATGGGCCCGGCTATCAGGCGGCGGTGCTACCGCTGCGCGCCCTTCTCCTGACAGTCGCCCTCACGGTGCTGGGGAGCGCCTTCCGGAACGTCCTCATCGGCTGCAATCGGCAACGGCAGGATCTCGCCCTGGTGACGGCAGCGGCCGTCCTCAACGTGCTACTCAACCTGCTCATCACCCCACGCTTCGGGCTGACCGGTGCTGCCGTGGTGACGGTCTGCTCCGATACGGTGGTTCTGCTCGGGGGGTGGCTACTCGCTCGCCGGTTGCTCGGGCCGGTGCCGCTGGTCCGTCCACTCGCGCCCGCCCTCGTCGCCACCGGGGTGATGGCCATCCTCCTGCTGGTGCTCCTCGCCTGGCTCCCTTGGCCCGGAGCGGCGGCGCTCGCTGGGATCGGCTATGGCGGGGTCTTCGCGTGGCTAGGTGGCCTCGGCCGGCTGCGGGAGGCGCTGCATGCTCGCTGAACCGGCAGGCCCCAACGGTATAATCGCCTAGTGACCTCCCTGCGCCAGCTCGGCAGGCCAGCGCGCTGGCAGACCTTTGCCGCCCTGGGCGAGCGGGATTTCCGCTGGCTCGTGATCGGCCTGTTCTGCTCGTTTCTCTCCCTGACCATGCAGAATCTGACCCGCGGCTATCTCGCCTACCAGCTGACCGGTTCCAGCGCCTCGATCGGGCTGGTGCTCGTTGCCTGGGGAGTGCCGATGCTTGCGCTCGGACTCGTGGCGGGGGTGGTGGCAGACCGGGTCCCTAAACGGAATATCCTGTTCTTCTCCCAATCGACGCTGGGCCTGGCAGCGCTCATCACGGCGGTGCTCGTTCAGGTCGGCTGGGTCCAGTTCTGGCACCTGGTGGCGCTTGGATTCGTCCAGGGGGTGGCGTTCGGCTTCAATGTCCCCACCCGCCAGGCCATCGTACCCGAGATCGTCTCGCCAGCGCGGCTCACGAATGCGGTCGCCCTGGTCAACTCAGCTTCCAGCCTCGCGAGCATCGCGGGGCCGCCAATCGCCGGAGGATTGATTGCCCTGCCGTTCGTCGGTGTCAGCGGCGCCCTCTACCTCAGTGCGGCGCTCTACCTCGTCGTGCTCTTGATGTACAGTCACGTACCCGCGCGGCGGAGCGCAGCCCCCCGCCGTTCCTTCCTGGGGGAGTTGGGGGCTGGCTTTCGCTATGTGACCCGCTCGCGTGTGATCCCCCTTCTGCTGCTGATGGGGTATCTCCCCTGGGTGATCGCGCAGCCCTACCAGCAACTGCTGCCGGCCTTCACGGCGGGTGCACTCGGCGTTGGCCCCGAGGGGCTCGGGCTGCTGATGGGAGCGACCGGGGTCGGTGCGCTCGCTGGATCGCTCTTCGTTGCCACCTTCGGGAGCACCGCCTCCCGGATGCGCCTCCAGCTGGGCTGTGGCGTCGTCTTCGCAGGTTCCCTCTTGCTCTTTGGACTTTCTCCCTGGTTCTGGCTCTCGTTCGTCCTCCTGTTCTTCGCAGGCGGTGGGGCGACTGCCTACATGGCGCTCAACCAGACCGCAGTGGTCGAGGCGACCGAGCCGGGCTACTTCGGGCGGGTGCTCTCGGTCTCGAGCCTCGCTTCCTCGATCGGGCCGATCGCTGTGCTACCCTACGGCTGGTGTATGGACACCCTCGGCATGCGCCAGACGGTGGTCGGCAGCGCGGCGATCGTGCTGGGCTTTCTCAGCCTTGTCATGCTGCTCCGCCCCGACTTGCGCCCAGCGCCCGACCCCACGCTATCATCGGCGGATTCCCCCCGGCCAGCGGAGGCGACCCGCCGCTGAGCAGGAGGAGAGAGCCATGCCGTTTTCGTTGCTTCGCTCCCGTCCGGAGGCCCGTCGCACCGCCACCCTGGTGGGCGGTGCACTTCTTCCGGAAGGAGAGGCCCGGCGGGTCTACCTCGGCGGCCAGCTGATCCTGGTTGCCCACGTCGAGGGGCGCTTTTATGCCATTTCGGCGCTCTGCACCCACTGGCCCGAACTGATCGACCCGGCGAGCCTGCACGGCTGCGAGGTGCGCTGCCCGGTCCACTGGGCGACCTTCGACGTGCGGACGGGCAAGGCCACCGGCGGCCCCACACGCAAGGGTGTGGCCGTCTTTCCCGTGCGGGTCGTCGGGGAGGATCTGCTGATCGAGTTCCCCGAGTAGCGCGCTAGCGCGGCAGCCGCGGGGATGCTCCTACCTCTGCTGGCGCGGGGGGGACAGCGGTGGGAAGAGTGGGCCAGCGCGGCGGGCGAGCCAGCAGCACGACCAGCCCGCCGAGCAGCTCAACCAGCACGATCAGGAGAAAGGCGAGGTCGTAGCTTCCCGTCAAGTCGTAGAGCAGGCCGGTGGTCATGGGGCCGAGGACGGTCCCCGCGGTCATGACCCAGAAGACCGCACCCAGGATAGCGCCGTACGCTCGCAGGCCGAACAGGTTGGCCAGAAAGCTGGCGTGGACGGCGATCACTCCGCCCGCGGCTACTCCCAGGGCGAGCACGACCCCCCACACCAGCCCACTGCCACCGACGAACCAGAGCGCCCCGAGCCCCAGGGCAGTACCCAGGAACGCCACCGCCAGGGCCAGCCGGGCGGACCAGCGGTCGGCCACCACCCCGAGTACCAGCCCCCCGGCAAGATAGGTCAGCGGAACAGCCCCCGCCACCGCCGCCGCCTCCTGGTAGGCCATCCCGCGGCTCGTCAGGAAGGGCACGAGGTGCAGGTTCAGGGCATCAGCGCCGAAGAAGTAACAGACCATGGCGAGCGCGATCGCCCAGAACGCGCGGGTTCGGATAGCCTCCCCGAAGGAGACCCCCTCCCCGTGCGGAGCAGTGGGAGCGGAGCCACGCTCGGCTTCTGGTTGCTGACCAAGCTCTTCCGGTCGGCGCAGGACGAGCAGCGCGAGTGGCACCACCACCGCCAGCGTGATCCCGGCACTGACCTGGGCAGCGGCCCGCCAACCGAACCAGGTGATCAGGGCGGCCGTCAACGGCACGGCCACGAGTGCGCCGAGGCTCAGCCCGGCGCGTGAGAGCCCGAAGGCCAAGCCGCGCCGGCGCACGAACCAGGTGGCGAGGGTGACGTTGAGCGCCGGATTGGTCGAGGAGACCCGTCCAAGCGACATCAGCAGCAGGACGACGACGAGCTGCCAGAACTCGCGCACCTGCGAGAACAGCACGAGTGCCAGCGTCAGCACCAGGCCGCCACTCGCGATCACCCAGCGTGGCCCGATGCGGTCCACCAGCCGCCCGATGAAGAAGGAGAGGGTTCCGCCAGCCAGGAAGGAGAGCGAAACGGCCGTCGAAATCTGGCCGCGGCTCCAACCGAACTCCGCTTCCAGGGGAGCAAAGAACGCCCCGAAGGCGAAGAAGCTGAAGCCGAGCACCGTCCCGAGGACCGCCCCACAGACAAGGACGATCCACCAGCCATAGAACATCCTCCAAAGGATAACGGCTGTGAGCGGCGCGCTACCGGCCGGGGGAATGATCCGCTCCCTTGCAGGGCTGCGTACCATTTGAGTGAAACCATGGACCGAGGCGAGCGTTCGCAGCCAGAGCTGGCGTAGCGGGCAGCTCGCTCGGCAGCGACATGAGGGTAGTGCATGTTCCACCTGCTCAAACGGCCGTTAGCGGTAGTTTTGAGCGCCGCAACCTTCACCGCGTTCACGCTCGCGCCCGTCGCCAACGCCCAGGCCGCCTGCCAGTACGTGCTCGGCTTCGCCGAGTTCCAGGGGGCGATCCCCACCGTGGTGGGCCAGTGCGCTGGCCCGGTGGTGCACAACGCCCAGGGCGATGGCTATCAGCTTACCGCCAACGGAGTGCTCGTCTGGCGAAAGGCCACCAACTTCACCGGCTTCAGCGACGGCTCCAACATCTGGTACGCCACGCCTACCGGGGTACGCGCAGTGCGCGCTGGCGCAGCGGCCGACCTCCGCGAGGCACTTAGCAAGCTGCTCTCCGAGCACGCGTTCCTCGCCGCAGTGGCGATGCAGAAGGGGTACGACGGCGCGCCCGACTTCCCGGCAGCCGCCGCCCAGCTCGACCAGAACTCGCTTGCCCTTGCAGCGGCCATCAGCTCGGTCTACGGTGAGGCTGCGGGTCAGCAGTTCCTCGTCCAATGGCGCGAGCACATCCGGATGTTCGTCGACTTCACCGTCGGCACGGCGACCAAGGATGAGGCCAAGCGGCGCCAGGCCCTCGCTGAGCTCGCCGCCTATCGCACCAGCTTCGCCGCCTTCCTCAATACCGCCAACCCGTTCCTCCCCCAGGAGGCAGCTGCCGGCTTGCTCCAGGAGCACATTGGCCAGCTGTCGACGGCGCTTGATAGCTACGTCCAGGGCAACTACGCCCAGACCTACCGGCTGATCAGCGAGTCGCACAGCCACATGTTCATGACCGGCACCGGCCTGGCCGGCGCGATCGTCAAGCAGTTCCCGGACCGCTTCATCCCGAGCGGGATGTAAGGCCGGCGCGCCACTCCCTCCCTCTCCGCCCCCGCTCTGACGAGCGGGGGCGTTTTTTGCGTGCCCTCCCCGGGCAGCTGAGCGGCCCCGTTCCGGTCGGCGCCGCTCTCCCCTGCCAGGGGGGACTGCAGACACCAACGAACGCTCTGCCGCGAGCGAGCGCTCCGGGCAGGCGAGGTCGTCCACCATGCTGATTCCGGCGTTCGGGTGGCGCGGCCACGAGGGAGCCACCCGAAGCAGTGCGCGGGGGCTAGCTTCCCACGCCGAGGTAGCTCTGGACCAACTCTGGGCTCGCGAGCAGCTCGGCGCCCGTGCCCGTGAGCACCACGCGCCCCCGCTGGAGCACGTAAGCACGGTGGGAAACGGCTAGCGCCACGGTCGCAAGCTGCTCCACCAGCAGGACGGTGATCCCACTCGCATTCAGTTGGCGGATCGCTTCCATCACCTCTCGCACGAGGAGCGGCGCGAGGCCAAGTGAGGGCTCATCGAGCGCAATGCAGCGCGGGTCGCTCATCAGCCCCCGCGCGATCGCGAGCATCTGCTGTTCACCGCCGGAGAGGGTACCGGCCAGCTGGCGGCGACGCTCGGCGAGACGGGGAAAGCGGGCGTACTCGCGTTCGAGCAGCGCGAGCAACCGGCTGCGGTCGCGCAAGGACCAGGCCCCCAGCAACAGGTTCTCCTCGACCGTCTGGTCGGCAAAGATGGCACGCCCCTGAGGCACGTGGACGAAGCCAGCGCGAACGATCCGATAGGTTCGCCAGCCGGTGATATCCTGGTCAGCAAAAGTGACCTGCCCGGCCATGAGCGGGGCAAGACCGGTGGCTGCGCGTAAGGTGGTCGTCTTGCCGGCGCCATTCGCCCCCAGCAGGGCGACGGTCTCGCCTTCGTTCACCTCCAGGGAGATGTCGCGGATCGCGGCGACCGGCCCGTAGGAGACGCTCACCCCGCTCAAGCGGAGCAGGGGGCTCATCGCGGCGCCACCTCGCCCACGCCACCCACGGGTGCCCCGAGGTACGCTTCGATCACGCGCGGGTCGGTGAGCACCTGCTGGGGGGTGCCCTCGGCGATGACGCGACCGAAGTCCAACACCGTGACACGCTGGCAGAGCGCCTCGATGACATCCATGTGGTGCTCGATGACCAGAACGCTTACCCCCGCTTCGCGCAAGCGGTTCAGGATGGCGACCACCCGCTCCACCTCTGCCGGGTTGGTACCACCTGCTGGCTCATCGAGCACGAGGAGCACCGGCCCGGCCGCGAGGCAGCGCGCGATCTCGAGCAGCTTCTGCAGGCCATAGGGAAGGCTGCCAGCCGGCACGAAAGCGCGGTCGGCCAGACCAAAATACTCCAGCAGCCCCAGGGCCCGGGCGGCTGCCTCCCGCTCCTCGGCGATCGCCGCGCGCGTCCGCAGCAGGTGGTGGGCGAACCCCCGCCGCAAGTGCGTGTGGAACCCGACCAGCACGTTCTCGATCACGAGGAGGTCACGAAAGAGGTTGGGGGTCTGGAAGGTGCGCACCAGGCCCCGCCGCGCGATTGCGTGCGCAGGTAGCTGATCGATGGGGCGCCCCGCGAGCACCACACTGCCACTCGTCGGCCGGTAGATGCCGCTGATAACGTTCACGAGGGTCGTCTTCCCCGAGCCGTTGGGGCCGATCAGGCCGTGGATCTGGCGAGCAGCGATGGTGAGGTCGACCCCATCCAGGGCGCGCAGGCCACCAAACAGCATGGTGACCTTTCGGCTCTCCAGGAGCGGCCCGTTGGCGGCGGTCGCTGCGGGCGGCAGCGCCGGGGCCCAGGGGATGGCTGGCGGCGCCTGGAGGCGGCCGGTTAGCCGGGCTGCCAGCCCGCGGAAGGTTCCCAGACTGCCGACGATCCCCCGCGGCAGCACGAGCATTGTCACCACCAGCAACGCACCCCGCACGAGCAGCTGGTGGTCGTAGAGCGGCGCGAAGACGTGGGGGATCGCGGCGAGCACCACCGTCCCGACGACCGGCCCGTAGACGGTGCCCAGGCCACCGAGCACCGCTGCCAACAGGTAGCCAAGCGACTCGGCCACCCGGAAGCTATCGCTGTTCAAGAAGGGGTTGCGGAAGCCCGCAAATACTCCCGCTAGCCCCGCCAGGTAGGCCGAGAGGGTGAACACCCCCACCTTCCACAGCGCGACGTTCACCCCTAGGGAGGCTGCCGCAGTGGGGGCGTCGCGGATCGCCACGAGGGTGCGGCCCCAGCGGGAGCCGATCAGATTGCTGATTAGGGCATGGGCGAGGAGGGCAGTGAACGCTACCAGGTAGAAGTAGGCTCGCGCATCGAAGCGGAAGTCGCCAATGGCCGGACGAGGGATGCCAGAGATCCCCATCGGCCCGCCGGTGACGGGCGCCCAGGTGTTTGCCACCTGCCAGACGACCAGCCCAAAGGCGGCCGTGATCATGACGAGGAACGGCCCCCGCACCCGCAAGGCCGGCACCGCGAGCAACGTCCCCGCCAGGGCTGCCGCGAGCGGCCCCACGAGCAGCCCAACCCAGAAACTCTGGTCCAGCCGCTTGGTCAGCAACACGGCCACGTAGGCCCCGATCGCCACAAAGCCGGCCTGACCGAACGATGCCACGCCGGTGTACCCCATCAGCAGGTTCAGCCCCAGTACGACCAGGTAGGTGATCGCCATGCCCTGGAAGATGGTCAGGTAATAGGGATTATCGAACAGGAGGGGCAGCAGGGCGATGACCAGCGCGGCGAGGAGAAAGCGCAGCAACGCCGCCCGGCTCACGCTCAGCACCGGGAGCGGCAGAGCAGGTTCGGACCACGCGGGACGTGCCATCAGACTTTCTCCACGGCGGCTCGGCCGAACAGGCCGGTTGGCCGGAACCCCAGCAGGACAATGACGAGCACCAGGAGAGCAGCCTCGCGCCAGGACCCGATAGCAAAGGAGAGGG
>JAILZB010000386.1 GCA_023512725.1 Chloroflexota bacterium
GTCGTAGGCAAGCACCTGCATCCCAAAACCGCGGGCGATCCGGATCACGTGTAGGCCGATGTTGCCCGCGCCGATCACGCCGAGCGTCTTGCCTGCAAGGTCAAAACCTCGCAGCCCATCGAGGGTGAAGTCCCCCTGCTGCACCCGCCGGTAGGCGTGATGCACTTTGCGCGAGAGGGCCAGGATCAGGGCGAAGGTGTGCTCTGCCACCGTGTTCTCGCCGTAGTGAGGCACTGAGCAGACCGTGATGCCCCGCGCAGCGCAGGCGGCGCGGTCAATGTGGTCGTAGCCGGTCGACATGGTGAGCACCAGCCGCAATTGCGGCAAGCGCGCCAGCAACGCCTGGTCGACCGTGGTGTAGACGAAGATCCCGATGCCCTCAGCGTCGGCAAAGCGCTCGGCGTTGGTAAGCGACAGCCGCTCGCTCAGGCACTCCACCGCGAGCGGAGATGGCGCAGCCGACAGCCGCTGGCGAACGCGCTCCTGCTCCCAGCTGTCCAGGTCGAAGAGATAGACGCGCACGCATCCTCCTGCAGGTCAGGGTCCAGGTCAATTCTGCCACCCTGGCTGGGCGGCGGCCTCTCGACGTCGGCGCAGGGGTCTGCTACCCTCGTTCCGTGCGCGCACTCGCAGTGCTTGCCCTGCTCGTCCTGGCTGGTTGTCAGCCCGCCAGCCCGGTGGCGCAGGCCGAGCAGGAAGCCATCCGAGCTTTCCGGGCGACCTACGCTGGCAGCGGTCGCCGCGAGCCCTGGACGACCCGCGTCACCATCAGCCCGACGGGCGATTGGGTCGTGCGTGAGTTCGCGCTGGTAGCAGCGCGGGCCCGGCCCGAGCCGCTGACCGCGGCAGACCGCCAGGTCGGCATCGACTGGCGTGCCACCGTGCTCGTGACGTACTGGTCACGGGTGGTCGAGGCCGCCGCCTGGCGGGGACCGGAGCTGCCCAGTTCCTGGGACCAGTATGCCGTCCGCTACCGGGCCGAGCGTCGGGACGGTCGCCTCAGCCTGGAGCCGCTGGGGCCAACGAACCCTGTGTAGGTCGCCCGTGCTTGCATTGCCACCTCTGCTGGCCTTCGCCCTCATCGCCGCAGCGTCCTCTGGAGTTGCGCTGCTGGTGCTTCCCCTTGCCCAGCGGCTCGGGCAGCGGCTGGGCATGGTCGATCTCCCGCGCCCAGGCGAGGTGCAGGACCGCCCCTTGCCGCGCAGCGGGGGCTATGCACTCTATCCAGCCTTCTTCGCTGGCGTCCTGGTGGCCATTCTGACCCTCCCCCGCTACCCGGACGAGTGGCTCCGCCTGGCTGGCCTGACCCTCGGGGCGCTCCTCATCCTGCCCCTGGCCTACTGCGACGACCGCTATCGCCTCCCCCCTTGGCCCCAGCTCGCGGCGCAGCTGCTGATCGCCTTGGTCGCCACCCAGTTCGATATCAGGATCGACCGCGTCTCCAACCCCTTCGGGGGGACGATCCCCGTGCCGGAGGAGCTGGTCATCCCCCTCACGATGCTCTGGATCGTCGGCATGATCAACACCGTCAACTTCGCTGATGGGGTCGATGGGCTGGCCGGGGGCATCGGCGTGATCGCGGCGACCACCCTCTTTCTCGTCTCGGTCCTCCTCGGACAGTACTCCATCGCGGCGCTCGCCCTCGCTCTGGCAGGGGCGACCCTAGCCTTCCTGCGCTGGAACTTCTTTCCTGCTCGGCTCATCCTGGGAACCTCCGGTGCCACCCTAATCGGCTTCCTGCTGGCGACTCTCTCCATCATCGGGGGGGCCAAGATCGCGACCGCCCTGATGGTGCTCGGGCTCCCGATCGCCGACGTCGCGACCGTGATCGGCTACCGGCTGCTCCAGCGCCGCTCACCGTTCCAGGGGGGCGATCGGGCCCACCTCCACCATCGGCTGCTCGCCCTCGGGCTGAGCCAGCGGCAGGTGGTCTACCTCTTCTATGCCCTCTGTGCGGGGTTAGGCGCGCTCGCGATCGCCCTCTCCGCGGTTGGCCGCCACTGGGGTATCCTCGCCATGGCGGTGGTGGTGGCGGCCGTGCTGGCCTACGTCCTGCCGCGCAGCGGCCGTCTCATCAGCCAGGGTCGCGCGCTCGCTGGCCTGGGGGGGAGGCCGGAGGGGCGGAGCACCGCCCAGCCGAGCCCAGTCGATGGCGGCGCACCCGCAGGGAGTAGTCGGCCGCGGCGAGCAGGCTAGCTGGCGTGGCACCATCGCCGGGGCGGGCGACCGCCAGCCCGGCCGAGACTTGCAGCTGGCTGCCCGCGGGGAGGGTTGGCAGCGAGAGGGTGTTCACCCGCTGCTCGATCCGCTGGAGGACGGCGGAAGCTGCGGGGTCATCCGCGCCGGGCAGCAGAATGGCGAACTCATCCCCGCCGATC